>JANNXD010000068.1:0-5264 GCA_031409375.1 Gammaproteobacteria bacterium
TGCACTTAACAGTATCGGTTCTATTACCTCAAATTGCTCTCGGCTTATATCGCTTGGGTAGCGCTTTTTCATCTCAATCTCCTTTTGAAATGTTATGCGCTCATTCTACAAATTTTTAAAAACTTTGAACAGGTTCTTAGAGAAATAATTCAGTTGATCATAATTTTTAGGTTTTTTAATGGTTTGTGCGCAGTTAAGCGCACAGACTTTATCAATCCCAATCGAGTTTAAAAACCAATCGAGGTTAAAAGCATGGCAATGGATGTAATTGATTACCAAATTTATGGCGATGATATGCAGTATGTGGAAATTGAATTGGATCCAGGTGAAGCCGCTATCGGAGAAGCGGGATCAATGATGTCGATGCAAGACGGTATCGGCATGGATACGGTGTTTGGTGATGCCTCAGCGCAAACCACGGGATTTATGAGCAAACTGTTGGGTGCTGGCAAGCGTTTGCTAACGGGGGAATCGCTTTTTACGACCGTTTTTCATAATGACAGCAACCGCAAACGGCGCGTAGCGTTTGCAGCGCCTTATCCGGGTAAAATTGTGCCGATTGATTTGGCAAAGCTCGGCGGTGAATTTATTTGTCAAAAAGATTCGTTTTTATGTGCGGCGCGTGGCGTGGCACTGGGTATTGCCTTTCAACGCAAAATTAGCACGGCATTGTTTGGCGGCGAAGGTTTTATCATGCAGCGTTTGCATGGAGATGGTCTGGCATTTGTGCATGCGGGTGGTACGTTGGCAGAGCATACCCTGGCTGCCGGTGAAGTATTACGCGCGGATACTGGGTGCGTAGTGGGTTTTCAACCGAGCGTAAATTTTGATATCGAGTATGTCGGTAAGCTGAAGTCTGCTGTATTTGCTGGTGAGGGATTGTTTTTTGCGAAATTGCAAGGCCCCGGCAAAGTGTGGTTGCAATCATTACCCATTTCACGGTTAGCTGGACGCATTATCGCCTATGCACCACAAGCCGGTGGTGCTCGTGGTGAGGGTTCAATCCTGGGTGGTTTGGGCGGTTTGCTTGACGGTGATAATGACTAATTGGCTGCAAGCGATCGCATTTACGCCACAACATCCAACGGGTGTGCCAGTGACGTTCTTTTGTCACGCTGACGGCTTGCAAATTTTATATGAAGACGGGGCTTCACTAGCGGTACCCCACGAACAATTGCTGTTGCGTCGTGTGGGTTTTGATGAACAGGGTATTGAGTTGTCTTGGCAACATGGTCAACACACGCCAGCGTTGCAGGTGTTAGCGCGTAACCAAGTGCAATTGTTAAAGCAACTTTTACCGCCAATTTTGCAGCAGCAGATGCAAGTGTTGCAGCAAAAACATCGCCTGCATTGGCAAGGTAGATTTATCTTGTGGAGTTTGCTGGCGGGCTTTTTGTTGTTGCCAATTTTATCGTTGTTATATTTTTGGACCCATTCTGATCGATTGGCCGATAAAGTCATCCAGCATATTTCGATACCTCAAGAGCAAAAGCTGGGTGAATTGGCGCTAAAACAGCTACAGCTTACCCAAACGTTGCAACAAAGCGGCGCGTCGTGGCAACGTGTGGAGCGTATTGGCCGCTATTTAACGACTGATTCAGTTTATACGTGGCAGTTTTATGTGGTAGATGAAGCCAGTGTCAATGCGTTTGCGATGCCGGGCGGAATGATAGTGGTGCACCAAGGCTTGTTGTTAAAAGTGCAAACCGCTGAAATGTTGGCTGGCGTGTTGGCGCATGAAATTCAGCATGTTGAGCAGCGTCACAGCTTGCAGCAAATGGTTAAAAACTTGAGTTTGCAAGGGCTGTGGATGGTAGTCACCGGTGATATTGGCGCAGGTCTGGGCGGGCAAATGGCGCTTGAATTCATGCAGCTACGATTCTCCCGTGAAGCGGAATATGAGGCGGATCAACAAGGTTTAAAATTGTTAGTGCAAAAAAACATTGATCCTCAAGGAATGCTCGAATTTTTTCGCTTACTAGATCAGGAAGGTGGGAAGCAGTTGCCGGCTTGGTTAGCGACCCATCCTGGGCATGAGCAACGTCTGCAAGCACTACAGCAGTTGATTGATCAATTACCTCCGACCAATTTCGCGCCGTTGCAAGATCGTTTATCCTCGCCCATTCTCTAAAATTATTTTGGGTGTTCCAACTCGTTGTTGAGCAAACTTTCGGTAGGATTAATGCCTTACTCTGCGAACGTTAAACTTTCTTTACAAAAAAACGATGCTGAAATTATCACGGAATCTAAATTAATCACCCACCCGCAGCGGCGCATTAATCCGCTGATGGTGGGTGATGGAAACCTTACATCACTGTGATTTTTTGGGGTTGTGATTGATTGGGTTTTTGTTTAGGAATCAGTAACGTCAGCACACCATCCGTAAATTGCGCGGTGGTATCGGATTCCGCCAAATTATCGCCCAAAGAAAAACGACGCAGATAATTGCCGGTGCGGCGTTCTTTCCGCAGCGTTTGACCACCTTTCTCCTGCGTATTTTCTTCTTCAATGCTTGCCTCGATACTCAGCACGCCTTTTTCCAGGCTGACGTGAACTTGTTCTTTTTTGATACCCGGTAAATCGACTTTAATTTCATATTGGGTATCGGTTTCCACAATGTCAGTCAGCGGCGTTAATAATCCACTTTTCAGTTCGGAAAAGCTGCGCACTGGCGCAAAAAAGTGCTCCAGAAACTGATCAAATTCAGTGGAAGGATCGATGTGACGTCGTTTTGAAATGATGTTCATGTTCTTGCCTCCAAAAAATTGTAAGTGGTTAAATGATCTTGACATCCGCCATCGGTTTTTTGTGGCTTGGTCATTAAGATGGGTTTTATTTAAAAAAATTCAATAGGGGCAGGGAAAATGTGGGTGGATTTTTAATTCTGGACAATATCAGACAAACTGCTTTTAATGCGGATTCGTTAAAGCTTTCTAAATCAACTCAAGCCCCCAGGAGCAACCATGCAAAGCCTCCCATCGACAACTGAGTCGATTATTTTATTCATCTTTATTGGCGTGCTGATTGGTTTGGCGTTGGGTTATTTGGTGGCGATGCTGCGGCAAGGTCGCAAAGTGGTAGGGCTGACGGCGCAACTGGATCACCAGCAGCAAGCCCTGAGTTTGGCGCAAAATAGCCTAACCGAAATTCAGGCGCAGTTGCTGCGAACGCAGTCCAGTTTGCATCAGCACGAGCTGGCTGAAAGCAGATTGGTGGAACAGATAAACCATGCCCAGACAACCCAGCAGCGCCTGGCGAATGAGCTGGCCGAGCGCCATTCGGCGTTCGCTTTACAGCAAACCAAATTAGAGGAAAGTCGTCAGCAGCAGCATGTGGCGGAAAGACAGCAGGAGAGCGCACAAGCTGATAATCGTGCCCTGAAGGCGCAAGTTGCGGAGTTGCGTGAGCGTTTGAGCACAAGCGGGCAGATGCTGGATCAAGAACGAGCGCAGCTTAAACAACTGCAAGGTCAATACACTCGACTGGAAACCGAACAGCAAGAACGTGAAGCCAGCCATGTCCGTGAAGTCGCCAATTTTGAAAAACAAAAAGCCAGCTTGTCCGAGCAGTTTAAAGTGCTTTCCAATGAAATCCTCGAGGCAAAAACCTTAGCCTTGCAAGAAAGTAGTAAGCTGTCATTGAGTGCGGTCATCAACCCGTTTCAACAATCGATGGATAATTTTAAAAAAGAAGTCCAAGACATTCACCATCGTGAAACCACGCAACAAGGCGAGTTGCGCAAGGAGCTGGCGTCGTTAAAAGAGTTGAATCTAAAGATCACCACCGAAGCGCATGAGCTTTCCACCGCATTACGTGGTCAGAAAAAGCTGCAAGGCAACTGGGGCGAATTGGTACTGGAAAATGTGTTGGATCGTTCCGGTTTGCAGCTGGGTAAAGACTATCAGCGAGAAGTCAGTATCACCAGCGAACAAGGACGCCAACGTCCCGATGCAATTGTTTATTTACCGCAAGGCAAGCATCTGATTATTGATGCCAAGGTGTCGCTCAATGCCTACACCCGTTATATCAACGCCGAAGATGAGGTATCACGCGCCCAATCGCTGAAAGAACATGTCGTGGCGGTGGCTAGCCGCATTAAAGAATTAGCCGACCGCGATTACTACAAATTGCCCGGCCTGAATTCTCCCGAAATGGTGTTTATGTTTATCCCGATTGAATCGGCTTTTGTGGAAGCGCTCAAGGCAGATGAAACCCTGTTCACGCAAGCGATTGAAAATAATGTTTTGGTGGCTACGCCGACCACTTTACTCACCAGCTTGAATATTGTTCGCCAGCTCTGGCGCTACGAAGATCAAAACAAACACACGGCGGCATTGGCCAATAAAGCCGAAGCGGTGTTTAAAAAACTCAATTCGTTCTTGGGCAGTTTTGAAAAAATTAAAAAAGGTTTAGAAGGCGCTAATGACGCCTATCACGCCGCTGAAAATCAACTGCTCACCGGCAAAGGCAATCTCGTCAAACAAGTCAGCGATTTTAAGCGACTGGCCCCTGCCATTAAAGCCGAGCTCCCCAGTTATTTTGTCGACAAAGCTGAATTGGAAATTGATTTTATTGCGGTTGATGTTGCCGTTGCCGCTGATGTTGATGTTGAAGATTTGCTACAACCGCTTTAAGTAGAAGGCCATGTTAAAAACCGAATTACGAGAGATTATTGCCAACGGTGAAAACTCGGGCGTGGAGTTTAAGTGCGATGATGTTTGCCCAGAGCAATTGGCTAAAGAAATTGTTGCCATGGCTAATTTTCAAGGCGGTATGGTGCTGTTAGGTGTGGAGGACGACGGCACGATCAGCGGCATTCAAAGGCCAAATCTTGAAGAGTGGGTGATGAGTGTTATGCAGGATAAAGTGCATCCGATCATTTTGCCTTTTTATGAAGAAGTGAGTTTGGACGCGCGCGGTTGAAATTGAAGTGGCGAGTTATACGGATCGCTTTGAAGTCATCAGTCCTGGTGCTTTACCCAACTCGATGACCATTGAAAAAATGAAGGCCGGTCAGCGCTCGCCTCGCAACACCATTATTATGGAGGTGCTGCGTGATTATGGTTATTCGGATTATCGAAGCATGGGGGTCAGAACCAAGATCGTACCATTGACCCGCGCCTCGACGGGTAAAGATCCCGAGTTTGTGCCGACGGAGGATTATTTAAAAACGGTGTTGTATCGTTAGCCACGTAGGGTGGGCACGCTTTTGTGCCCACGCGGATACCAAACCGCGTGGGCAGACGATAAACCTGTCTGCCCAC
>JANNXD010000069.1:0-2097 GCA_031409375.1 Gammaproteobacteria bacterium
GATGCAACTCGGAATCGAGTAAGAGTAGTATTGAAAAGGCCGCAAGAAGGCTATTTCTCAAGTACCATCCAGATAAGACAAGCGACCCCGATGCCCCAGCGCTTTTTTTGCAAGTGCAAAAAGCGAAAGAAATTCTTCTCGATGACACAAAAAGGAAAGCTATTGATGACGCAAAAGTGGTCTCGACAAAAAGGCAGGATTACGACAATGAGAGAAGTAAAAACATGGATGTCAGGCGAAAAAGAATGCGAGATGACCTGGAGGAGATTCTTAAAAAAGGTGGAAAAGGGTCTGGATCATCGAATCAACCAACAACAACTCAGAGTGGTGACGCCATTCGCAAAAAGAATCAAGCAGCGGATGTTGATAAGCTCCGCAAGGATGGCGCATCACTACGGGAAGCATCAGCCAGAGATACTCAGGCTAAAGATGCGCAGAGAGCGTACAACTTGGCGAGCGAAACAAATAGAGACTTAGGAAACGCAAATTGTTTGATAAAGATCAAGTGGAAGCGGAGCAAACAATCTAATTCTGATGAGTCTCTCGCTTTGCTCTTCAAAAAATTTGGGGATGTTGAAGCGGTTACTTTGACTGGTGACAAAGGCAACTCTGCGACTCTTCTTTTTTCGAATGAGGAGTCTGCAAATAGTGCTGTTGCTGAGTATGCAGCTTCTACTGAGTATAGGGTTACAATTCCAGCGAAGGATGCCCTTAATAGCAAGAAAAGGGCTGATATTTTTACGCACGTATATTCAACAAGCAGCGCTGCTCCCAAAGCATACACAGGTGCAGAGTTATTTGGCGATGCTCAAAATAAAGATCAAGAGTCCGATCTCATGAAACAAATTAGGCGAGCTGTAGAAAGGGATGAATTGATACGCAAACTTCAAGGAGAACCATCTGCTGCAGAACGTTTGAATCCGTCAAGCAATGGGGGGGTTTTTCATAGCAATGGGGCAGGTACCAATCCATCGAACATTGAGGTGAACTTTCCGCAAACATCAGAAGCTTCAAAGAAAGCGCCCTTCGCATCTGTGGAGGCAACAACTGCACCATCGCTTGCAACAAAGGAAGCAGATGTCTTGAAAAGAATGATGGAAGCTGCATTATTGAAGAGGAAGAAGAAAGCGGACGCAGCAGTAGAAGCAGCGGCAGCAGCAGCTCCAATAGAAGTACAGAATACATAGAGAACAATGTTAAATTTGTACATTTGTCAGAATCTTTTTTCACCATATCCTTGACTTATCACTGCGATGAATCAGACCTCCATCTCTTTTGATTACTTGATTCGCTTAGTATGGTGATGTTCATAAACTTGCACGGCAGCGCAAGAGAATCTTGTCTTACTCCTCTTAATTTTTTAAGTTTGGATGATTACCTCACCACATTATTTTCGTACTTGAAATGTCGAGATAATGAGCCATTACATTTCACGATGACTATGATTGAGCAGAAGGTGCTTTCGCTGCTGGAACAAAGTTATCTATCATTAGTTACAGTATTTAGCAGTTATTAACAGAAATGAACTAGTTCCTATTTAATCTTCAGTGACTACGACAATTTCATTACATGACGTAGCTTAAGAGCTTGAATTTCTACAAGTGATAAAATCCATCTAGAAAATGCAATACTCAGATGATCAGATGTATACAGTTTGTGAGTATAAAATACATGGTGGATCGGTGGGTTCGTATGCTAAATCATTTTAGGAGTAGTTTTACAAATTTAGCAACAATCGCTGTATGATGGAATACGACGTAATTAGGCGAGAGAATTACTCATTAGTACCGATAATACACTTATTAACAACTTCCAGCAAGTGGCTATTCTCCAAAGCAGCAGCAACCCTTATCAGCTAATTGCTTGTTGACAGCTGCTTCCGATTGATGGGCACCCGGAAAAATCTGCACAGTAACCTTAAATCTAGAAGGGAGTGAGCGCAGTAGCTTCACTCTAATACAAAGGCCGATCAGCGTTGCCATGGAGCAATGAGGGATAGTGGGAGTGAATTGGATAACGACTGTATTCTTAGCGTCGTTCACATGAATGTTTTCGATGCAGACAACATTAAGCTGTTCTAAAGTCAAGGGATGTTCA
>JANNXD010000070.1:0-3738 GCA_031409375.1 Gammaproteobacteria bacterium
CGTTATCGGTATGATTAAACGCTTTAAAATAATTGCTGATCGCTATAGAAATCGGCGCAAGCGATTTGGTTTACGTTTCAATTTGATTGCGGGTATTTACAACTTCGAGATCAATTTTTGAGTTATGCAAGAGGTCTATTGTCTGCTTTAATTTTATTTTATAGGTTTTGCCGCTATCGCCTTCACCCACAATTTTTAAAGTGAGTTTGCCAGGCTTGGTAGATTTATTCACTCGACCTGAAAATGACATTTGTTGATCGTTTTCATCAAAATACAAAGAGCCACGCAAACAAATTATTTTTTCCGGTGCGCAGATGTCTTGGTTTAGGAGCAGACTTCTAGGTACGGCTTGTGCCTGCAACGTTAAGCTACAGCCTGCCAGTAGTAATATGAAAGTGATCCAGTGCTTTTGCATGATTCGGCTTCCCGTTATGATGTGAATAGTGGTGAGTTTTAAAGATACGGTAACCAACGATAAAACGAGAACCCTGTTTATGGCAATGCTTTCTGTGGTGATGATTATTAAAAATGAAGCGCATCATCTTGCTGCTTGTTTGCAGAGCGTGGCTTTTGCCGATGAAATCATTGTGTTGGACAGCGGCAGTACGGATGATTCACTGGCGATTGCTCGCCAATATGGCGCAAAAGTTTTTCAAAATCATGATTGGCTTGGATTTGGAAAGCAGCGCCAGCGAGCACAATCATTTGCGAAAGGTGATTGGATTTTGATGATTGATGCAGATGAGCGTGTCTCGCCTGATTTGGCACAAGCCATTCAATCAGTGATTCATAACAACACCCATGACGTGCAGCAAACCGTGTATGCCGTCCAGCGCCATAATTATTGTTTTGGTCAGCGACTGCATTCTGCAAAATGGGCACATGATAAAGTCATGCGCTTGTATCCACGCAATTTGAGTTATAGCGATGATCAGGTACATGAGTCTTTACAGGTACCCGAACGGGCGCAAGTCGTTGTGCTCGATGGCGCGCTATTGCATTTTACTTATCGAGACTTGCAGCATTACTTACTAAAAAGTGCGCACTATTCCCATGCGTGGGCGCAACAAAATTTAAAGCGCGGTAAGCGCGTCACCTTGTTGCAAGGTGTTGCACATGCGGTAATAAGTTTTGTGCGTGGTTATGTTGTTCGCGGTGGATTTTTGGATGGGCGATTGGGATTTTTACTGGCCGCGCTGGCCGCGCATTCTACCTTTTATAAATATGCGGCGTTATGGGTGTTGCAGTTGCAGCAAGGATCACGTTAATTGTTGAAACACCTGTAAATAAGCCTGTGTCACCGTTTCGCTGCTGTGTTTTTGCAGGGCTGTTGCGTGAGCTTGTTCGGTGAGTTGGCAACGTAAATCGGCATTTTCGAGCAATAGGTTGATGGACTGAGCGAGACAATGGCTGTCACCGATATCACAAAGCAGTCCGTGTGTGCCAACGGTTTCGACAATGCCGCCAGCCCGTGTGGCGACTACCGGAACGTGATGCATAAAGGCATCTAAAATACTGCTACCTAAACCCTCTTGTTTTGAAGTGAGGATAAAAACATCCATTAATGGATAAAATGCCTCCACATTTTCACGATGACCCAACAAGTGATAATAATCACAGAGCGCTAATTTTTTGATTTGTTCAGCGACGTCCGCTTGAAGATTACCGTCACCAAAATGCAGAAAGATAAAGTCTTGGCGTAAAAATTTCAGATAAGCAATGCTGTTAATCAGGGTGTGAGGGTCTTTTTCAAAGGTCAGGGCGGCGACAGTTGCGATAATTTTTTTGTTTTGCCAGCCGTTTTCGGTGATAAAACGTGCGGCTTGTTCAGAATCGACACTCGGTGGCTCAACGATGCTGGTTATGGTCTGTACGTGATAAATACCGGCAGCAGTTAGAGTGCGTTTAATGGCATCGCTAATCGCAATCACTTGATCAGTGAATCGATATTTCCAGCGACTCAATCCACTCTGAATAGCGAAGTTGACGCGGCGACTATACACAATCGGCGTTTTATGAAAGGGCTTGGTTAAAACCGCCAATGATTGTGCTTTGGAGGTTTGTGCATGAATGATGTTAAATTTTTTTGCCTGTCGCATCAAAAAAAGCGCAGCTTGCCTACGGCTTATTACTTCATGCACGGTAAAATTGGCAAGCTGCGCTTTTATCGCCAGCGGACTTTTTTTTTTGCAAGTAGCTCAACGGTTAAGCCCGCCATGCGCATGCCGATCATATTCAGCATGGTTTGTCGTTCGCCACCTCGCCAGGTGGATTCGGTATTGATTTGGAGTATTTTCAAAAAACACCTATGAATTAGATCGGCTTATTAGATTAGTTGACAAAGGTTTGCGTGCGTAAATGCCGGCAATCGGCGTCTCCTCTAGAGACACGATATTAACATCGGTGAAGTTTAATCGTGCTAGGGTAGTTTGAAAATCCATTTTTAAAAAACTGTCCATGTAAGGCTCAATTAACCAATTGTCTATGTTGGTCGAAGCAAGATTTTGAATGCGTGGGTGTTGATTGTCCATATCAATAATATGCAGGCTGCCATTCGGTTTTAGCACTCGCCAAGCTTCTTTTATAATTTTTCGGCAGACCCCTTGTGGGAGTTCGTGAAATAAAAACGAAATCACAACTCTATCCATGCTGTTATCCTTCACGTTATGCAGGTTTTCGCCCAGCATATGAAGCAAACTTAATCGAGATCGATCAGTTTCTGGTGTGGCTTGAAAAAATTTTGCCAATTTGTAGGGGGATGCATCAACACCATAAAAATGCTGAATTCGATTTGAATGAGCGGAGAATAGCTTGCGTGATAAACCACCTGTACCGCAGCCAATATCCATAATGCGTAAGCCCTCTGGGTGAGGTGCTTTGGTAAAATCTTGGTCCAATAAAATTTGCATGGACATATCATATAAAGAAACACGACCTGCTAATAATATGGACAGTGCATCCATAGTGGGTGCTTCTGCCTGAGCTTGTTCTGTTGATAATGGTAGCATGCCGTGTACGAGCACTTTGTCGTAGTAAACCGGGTAACGTAATTCGGTGTCTGTTAATTCAGTTAGCAAATGTGCGTCAATGGTTTGGGTGATGTTGTTCCAGTTGATATTGTGCAAGGAGGAGGTTGCGCGGCGAAAAATCCATTGTATATGGGCGGCACGTAGGTTTATACAGGTGTTGAGTGCGCGCTCCTTACCTGAAATGGTTTTGATTTTGGTTAGCAAGTGGCGTGATTTTGGGTTTTCACCGATTATTTTAGGCATTAGGTTTGAGGGAAGTGGATCAGAGGAGCGGAAACTGGAAGTGGGTGCGGTAGCGCATCCCAAGGTAACGAGTGGCAACAATAAACGCATCAATAAACTCCTTTAATAGTGAGCGCACTTTTCCGTGTGCAAGGTGCCCTAGCAAAAACCTGACCGCAAAAAACTAACCGCTTTCAAATCAGCTGCTGGCCTGTGTTGTTTATTTATTCCGTCGGTTTTTATGAGCAATATTGAGCGTTGATGAGCCAAAATGTGGCATTGATCTCAACCAACGACTCAAAAAATGGCGGTCATCCAAAGCGGGTATTGAACATCTGGGCTTTGAACAAATTATCGAAGCACAGGTAGGCACATGACAGCGCTTCGAGTACACTAAAACGCTTTTTTATAAGGCTAACGGCATGTTTGGGCGAGATGTGTTTGCTTTGTTGTGGCATCGCGTGCCAGTTGGTGCGCGTTCCGCTGC
>JANNXD010000071.1:0-19072 GCA_031409375.1 Gammaproteobacteria bacterium
GCTAACGCTGCTCGATTGCCGGATGCAAAATCATCACCCGGCAAACGATAAGCCTTGTCCGTTAATACCCACCAAGCCAAAGGCTGGGTGCGATTAACGGTTTGTGCGCTAAGCAACTCGCAACTGGCAATAAGCTGTTGCCAGTATTGTGTTAAGGTGGCTAACTCATCTGCATGATTAAAATCAGGCAAGTTGAGAAATCTGGCATCAACGATACCTTGTAAATCCAAACCACTGTCAGACTCAGCGAGATTTTCTAAACTGACTAAATACTGCCAATCGATTTCCGGCTGCTGCTGTTTAAATTGCAAAAACTGGTCTTGCGTCAAACCGATTACGCCAATACGCAGTGACACTGACTCAGCTGGTAGCAATGCCAAAAACCGCTGACTTGGCAAGGACTGAGCTTGCCAAACCCGCTGCATAAACCAATTGGGTAACGTACGGGCATTGCCTTCTAAACTGTCCATATGGCGTTGCAAATCATTAAACTCGCCAGCCATGAACGCATTTTTTAATTGCGTGCGCTGAATTTTACCAATTGAGGTTTTCGGAATATCGCTTTCGCCAACCGGCAATAAAAACTCAGGCTGCAAGCCAACTTCGGTCTGTAGAACACGGCGAATATCGGCGAACAATCGCAGCAAAATTTCCGGCTGCTGGGATTTGGGTACAAAAAACAACGCCAGATGTTCCTGTCCGGCCGCATCGGTCACCGCACAGGCGGCAGTAAAACTGGTTTCCACCCCGACAATTTGATCGACCGCCATTTCAATCGCAGCGCCTGCATAGTTGACGCCGTTGATAATGATCACATCTTTATCGCGGCCCGTGATGGTCAATTCGCCGTCAACAATGCGCGCTAAATCCCCAGTTCGAAACCAACCATCTCGCGTAAAACTTTCTGCAGTTAATTCAGGCGCATCCCAATAACCGTTAAATACCATTGCACCGGTAATCTGTAAGCGACCTTCCTGGCCTTCTCGCAACAATTGATCCTGCGCATCAACGACTCGAATCTGCGTATCAGGAAAAGGAAACCCCACCGATACGGATTGAGCTGATTCCGGCAAATCCGCTATGCGTAAACGACGGTTGTAACATACACCTGAACAGGTTTCCGACATACCCCACAATGGCCACACTGCGGTTTCGGCCAAACCGAAATGCGCCAATCCTTGCAAAAAATGTCGTGTTGTAGTCGGTACCACCGCTTCCCCTGCATTGAGAAAGTTACGTACACAGGATAAATCCCACCGATATGCTGAAAAGCGCTCAGCGTGATCCATCACCAGGTTATAGGCAAAATTCGGTGCAAAAGTGGCATTGACTCGATGTCGATCAATTAAAACTAACCAACGCAATGGATCTTCCAAAATATACTCGGTGGCCACCTCAATATGCTGACAGCCCATGGCAACATCGCGCAAATGCGACATCAACAAACCCGCGACGTGATCCAGCGGCATCCAATTTAAAGAACAACTTTCTCGTGTCAGGTGCTCAACTTCAATGGTGCACAAAATACGCAGCACCAGTTGTCGATGGGTGAGCGGCACACCTTTGGGATTGCCGGTGGAGCCAGACGTGAACATCATCATTGCTGGCGCATCCGCATCAAAATCAGCTGGTAATACGACTGACGCGACCTGCGTATCAGTCAGCGATTGCAACTCGCCGAGCGTCAGCAAACTGAATGGCTCAAGTTTTTGCCGACTTTGCCATAAACGCGCTTCACTGCCATCAGCATCTTCCAACACCATTGCACCGGCTTTTAATTTATGGGCAACATTTTGTAGATGTTTAAGTTCAGCACCGGCCATGGCATAGCTGGGCGGCACGCCGACCGGCACGGGTAATAGTCCGGCCAATTGGCAGCCCCAAAAAATCTGCATAAAGTGCCAGCGCGAGCGCAATTGCAAAATCACCGGGGTACCGGCCACTAAACCGGCGGCCAATAAGCGTTTGGCCCATTGTTCTGCTGCTACCAGTAATAGTGATGGCGCATAAGTTTCTGTTTGGCCTTGTGCATTATAAAATACCCAGTCCATTAACGAGGAATCATCTAGTCGGGCGAGCAAAGCTGGTAGATGCAGCGGGCGATCAACTTCCGGAATAGTGAATATGGGGCCAACACTTATCGCCATCGGCACTGTGGATGCGGACTCCACCCTTGAAACGGCGGCGTTATTGCTCAGCAACGGCTGAGAAACCGCCTGCATGACCGGTGCAGGCAAATAATCCCGCAGCACCAAAGACCGCCCCAACACTTGATGCGGAATTAAGGTCACCGCCACAGGTGCAGATATAGCAGCATCATGACCAAACCCCTGCTGCGCTTGCTGTTGCCAACTCGCTTGATCAGCCAAGTGCCAAATCGGTAACGCCATCAAAGCCGCTTCATTTATTTGCCCATCATGGGTATAGGGCAAGCGATTAATCACCGTCCAAACTACATCACCCGACCAATGAAGCAACTGCTGCCACTGCTGATAGCACCCCTGCAATTCGTTCAATGGCGGCAACTTAAAATTAACCGATGCCACCCAAAACACATACAAGGTTGGCTGACGAGTCGATAGTACGGTCGGCTGACCCTGCAAACACCAAGCATCGGCAATTGCTTCGTGCTGGCATAAGGTCAAACAAATTGCGCCAGCCTCTCCACAAGACAATAAAACAATGGGGTTCAATAATTCTGACATGGGGAACAACCACCGATTACTTTCAAAATAATTTGTCCAAAAGGGGATTTATAGCTCGGCAGGATAAACCCGCATCAAACACCATTCAAGCGTGGCAGTTTAATCGATCAACCAAACGTTATATACAAAACTCACAATTCATTTGTTGTACTCACAACTGAAAACTGTATGATACTGAGATAGTTATTGCAGCTTGGTCGCTATTCACTACACTTTCAGCCTATATATGGACATTCAACCAGCAGCAACTTTTTTATGGGGCATTATGAAATCACCTAAAGTCTTCAGAACCATTCTATTCAGCACCTCAATCTGTAGTTTGGCCCTTGCACTTTCTTGCATTCAGTCTGCCAGTGCCATGCCCATCGCCCGCGCTGACTTCGGCCCCAACGCCGTTAACTATAATTTTAGTAACACCCACTTTGGCGACACCACTGCATCTGATGGCTTTTTGACGGTTACTAACGGTATCGTTCTCGATTTGAAAGGCGTCATCAACACCAGCTACTTTGATGGTGGCGACGCTTCTGTGATGCGCATGAGTTTTGCCAACCCGATTTCCGCACTCGGCTTAGACTTTTTTTCTAACTTTGCCGACACAGGCCTTGGCTTGTTTGATGCCAGTAATAATTTATTAACCTCGCTGATTTTATCCGCTAGCAATCTTACTCGTTGCAGAGTTCCAACGACCAACATTACCGGCTTATGTGGTTATATTGGCCTCGATTTTGGCAGTAACAGTGTGGCCTACGCGTTAATCGACACACCATTAAAGGGTACCGAGTTGTTAATTGACAATATTATTTATCAAACCACTGAAGTTTCAGAACCCGCAACTTTTGCGTTAATGGGCGTAGGTTTATTGGGATTGCTATTGGCTCGTCGTAAACTCCTACCGCAATCAACACCAGCATCAACATCAACATCAAAAACGGCTTAATCTTTTTTTTCCTTTAAGGGCGCCAAGTGCGCCCTTTTTTTGTACTCATTTTTTATGAACTGTCAATTTTTATCTAGGTGATTTATCTTCATGCACATTTTATAATACGGCGTGCATATACTTCGATACAAAAACAAGGTAGTACTTTATGCCACCAATCCCCCCCCAAAAAACCATTGCCCTGTTAATGCCCGTGTTAAATGAATCCAGTGGTGTACAACTCACCCTCGACTCTGTTTTTGCATCAACGCGGCTACCCGATGAAATCATTATTGCGGATGGTGGATCAACCGATGACACAATAAGCTGGATTGAACGCTATCGAGATCGCGGCATTCCACTTATCGTGACTCAAAATCCCAAAGTTTATGCTGGGGCTGGTCGTAATGCGGCAGCAGCATTAAGTACCAGCGATATTTTATTGTGCGTGGATTTTGGCAATCGCTTGGATCGACACTGGATTGCCGAAATGGCATCACCTTTTGAACAAGATTTGCAAATCGATTTTACTGCCGGAACTTCAGTGCCCTTAATCAGCAACGATTACGAATATTGCGTGGCTGCCATCCATTATCATTTAAATGCCCTGCTCGGCAAAATTCCGATCATCGAATTACTCAGCAGCCAGCCAGAAAACTGTCCACAAGATAAGGCGCAACTACCCGAGGCATTACATCGCCACGGTCTCGTCAAACAACTGCCTGCAAAACTAGAACCCGGCGGTTTAGGTTTAGGGGTGAGACGCAGCTGTTGGCAACGGTTGGGCGGCATGCCGGAATGGTTACGCGCCAGTGAGGATAATTTATTTGGCCGCAAACTCATGCAGACGCAAGCAACCTATCAAACCTGCGCGGGCGCACGACTGTATCACCACATGCGTAGCAATCCACAAGCCTTATTTAAACAAATGTTTATTTATGAGCGCGGCAGTGGTCAAACAAATCATCCACGTCGACTGGTATTAAAAACCGCTGGTGTTTATTTAGCACTACTAAGTTGCTTGTTGTTGCCACTACCGCTGCTGTTGAACCTGTTTTTTGCCTTGATACTGCTAGGCCTATATGGCTATCACCAAGGCGTGCGCAAAGTCCGCAAAGTTGCTGGAGACAATTTTCACCCGCGCTATATTCCGATTAGCTTCGCAGTGTTGTTACCGCGAGATATGGGCATGATAACTGGCTATATTAAAGGCTGCTATGACTGGTGGACAGATCCACAATACCCCATCAATTACGCTGACTATTTGCAACCTGGCAACATTAAGCAACCATGCAATATCATCCAACCAGACGATATTAAATAGGCCTCATCAACGGAAATAAAATCACATCCCGAATCGATGGCGCATCGGCGAATAACATCACCAAACGATCAATGCCAATTCCCTCACCCGCCGTTGGCGGCAAACCATATTCCAACGCATGAATATAATCGGCATCAAAATGCATGGCTTCATCGTCACCCGCATTTTTATTTTCCACTTGCTGATGAAAGCGCTCTGCTTGATCTTCTGAATCATTTAACTCAGAAAACCCATTGGCCAATTCACGACCCGCAATAAATAACTCAAACCGATCGGTGATCTCAGGATTATGATCATTTTGACGCGCCAAGGGCGACACTTCCGTCGGATATTCGGTAATAAACACCGGATCTAACAATTGGGTTTCAATGCGCTCTTCAAAAATTGCCATATGCAAACGGCCTAAACCCCAGTTGGCATCAACGGCAATTTTATGTTGTTTTGCAAACTGAATCAGTACTTCACGATCATCCACATCAATGGCTTTTAACTGCGCATCATAATGTTGCAGGGCTTGCTTGACGGTCATGCGGGCAAATGGCTGATCAAAATCATACAGTCGTTCTTGATAAATCAATTGTCCTTTACCCAATAAAGTATGTGCCAATTTTTTAAATAATTGCTCAGTCAAATCCATCATGTCATGGTAATCAGCATACGCCTGATAAAACTCTACCATGGTGAACTCGGGATTATGCCGCGTCGATAAACCTTCATTGCGGAAATTACGATTGATTTCAAATACCCGCTCAAAACCACCTACCACTAAGCGCTTTAAATACAACTCAGGTGCCACACGCAAAAATAACGGCATATCCAACGCATTGTGATGCGTGGTGAAAGGTCGGGCGGTGGCGCCACCGGGAATGGCGTGCATCATGGGGGTTTCCACTTCTAAAAAACGTCGTTCGAGTAAAAATCCGCGCAAGGTTTCAATGAGTTTGCTACGCAAGGCAAACACACGCTGAGTGTCAGCATTCATCATTAAATCGACATATCGTTGGCGGTATTTGCTCTCGATATCTTTTAAGCCTTGGAATTTTTCAGGCAATGGACGCAATGATTTGGTGAGCAACTGACAAAATTGCAAATCCACATACAAATCACCCTTATTGGATTTATGCAGCAGACCGCGTGCGCCAATAATATCGCCCAAGTCCCAGTGTTTCATCGCTTCCAAGGCTTCCGGTGACAATGCTTGGCGATTAACATACAACTGAATACGCCCGCTCATATCTTGAATCACCATAAACGCGCCGCGATTGAGCATAATTCGGCCCGCCACACAAACGCTTAGATTTAAATCCAGCAGCGCTTGCTTATCGTGTTCGCCATATTGCGCTTGTAAATCCTGGGCAAAATGTTCGCGTTTAAAATCATTGGGAAAGGCATTGCCTTGCTCACGCAATAGCGCGAGTTTTTCACGGCGAATGGTGATGAGCTTATTGTCATCTTCGATTACATCATGCGTCATATATTAGTATCCAAAAAATTATTGATTTAATCCCGCTTTTAAACTGGCCTCTAAAAAAGCATCTAGATCACCATCTAACACCACTGACGGATTACTGGTTTCCAAATTGGTGCGTAAATCTTTAATACGGGATTGATCGAGCACATAAGAGCGAATCTGACTACCCCAACCAATATCCGACTTGGTATCTTCGAGTGCTTGTTTTTCGGCATTTTTTTTCTGCATCTCAAATTCATACAGCTTGGATTTGAGCTGACTCATGGCATTGGCTTTGTTTTTATGTTGCGAGCGGTCACTTTGGCATTGCACCACGATATTGGTGGGTAAATGGGTAATACGCACCGCCGAATCGGTACGGTTAATATGTTGACCGCCTGCGCCACTGGCACGATAAGTATCAATGCGCAAATCCGCCGGATTGATTTCAATGCTGACGTCATCATCAATTTCTGGAGACACAAATACCGACGCAAACGAAGTATGCCGTCGATTACCCGAATCGAACGGCGATTTACGCACCAACCGATGCACACCAGTTTCGGTACGCAGCCAACCATACACATACTCACCCTGATAATGGATTGTTGCGCTTTTAATACCCGCCACATCCCCTGCAGAGGCTTCAATTAACTCGGTTTTAAAACCCCGACGCTCGCCCCAACGCAAATACATGCGCAGCAAAATTTCCGCCCAATCTTGCGCTTCCGTACCGCCAGAGCCCGATTGAATATCCAAATACGCATTGTGACTGTCCATTTTCCCAGAAAACATGCGCTCAAATTCCAGCGCCTCAACCTGAGCACTTAAAGCGGGCAATTCGGTTTGCAATGACAAAAAACCATCTTCGTCGTCATCCTCAATCACCAGCGCCAATAATTCTAATTGGTCGGCCAGTTGACTGCCGAGTTGATCTAAACGATTCACCACCTTCTCTAAGCCAACGCGTTCCTGCCCCAAAGATTGGGCACGCTCAGGTTGTTGCCATACATTGGGGTTTTCTAACTCACGAACCACTTCTTCCAGGCGTTCTTTTTTATGATCGTAGTCAAAGATACCCCCGAAGACTTTCCGTACGCTGCTGCAAGTCTTGGAGGGCGGTTTTAAAAAGATTGGTTTCCACTGTGGGCCTCTATAGATATTACGTGATTCTGCAATACTCAGTAATTCTGCCCACGCATTCTATGTTGCCACAGGCTTGGCTGCAATTTTTGCTATCTAATTTTTGGCAAACAATCGGCTGATATCTTGAAATGATTTAAATTCTAATGCGTTACCACTCGGATCGAGAAAAAACATGGTGGCTTGCTCGCCAACTTCGCCTTTGAAGCGAATATACGGCTTAATGATAAATTGGATGACATCAACTTCTGCTTCTAGCCGCTCTTTTAATGCATGCCAATCATCCCAAGTCAGCACAACACCAAAATGTTGACAAGGAACCGCTTTGCCATCCACAGCATTCGCCGCAACTTTGAACTTGACCTCTTCGGACAAATGAGTTGTCACTTGATGACCAAAAAAATTCCAATCAATCCATTCTTCGGATGCCCGCCCTTCTGATAAATTCAGCACTTGCCCATAAAACGCTCTTGTCGATTGCAAGTCTTTCACTGGAATGGCTAAATGAAACGGTTGAATTGACATTTTGCATCTACCCCTATAAAAACTGCGTTGGAATTTTATTTCAGGATGGTATCTTGTCAGCAAGATATATTAACGGGAAAGGAAGCCATAATGTCACACTTTTTTGAAGATAACTCACTTGCGATTGGTCGTACTCCATTGGTTCGGCTCAATCGGATCACGGGAGGTGCGGCAGCAACTGTACTGGCGAAAATTGAAGGTCGTAATCCGGCTTACTCGGTGAAGTGTCGTATTGGTGCCGCAATGATTTGGGATGCCGAAAAACGCGGCATACTCGGCAAGGGTAAAGAATTGATTGAGCCCACCAGCGGGAATACCGGAATTGCATTGGCTTTTGTGGCGGCGGCACGTGGCATCCCCATTACCTTGACGATGCCGGACACCATGAGTATCGAAAGACGCAAATTATTGTTGGCCTATGGCGCCAAACTGGTGCTGACCGAAGGCGCTAAGGGCATGAAGGGAGCGATTGCCAAAGCAGAAGAAATTGCCGCAAGTGATCCAAAATATGTGCTGTTGCAGCAGTTTAAAAATCCCGCCAATCCAGCCATTCATGAAACCACCACCGGCCCAGAAATCTGGGCAGATACCCAAGGCAAAATTGATATATTCGTTTCCGGTGTAGGTACTGGCGGCACCATTACCGGTGTCTCACGCTATCTCAAAAAAACGCAAGGCAAACCCATCCTCTCAATCGCAGTAGAACCCACGGCCAGCCCGGTGTTGACCCAACATCGGGCTGGCATCCCGCTCAATCCAGGCCCGCATAAAATTCAGGGTATTGGGGCGGGGTTTGTGCCGGAAGTCCTGGATTTATCTTTGGTGGATGTGGTTGAACAAGTTAGCAATGAAGAAGCGGTCGACTATGCCAGACGCCTCGCTCGCGAAGAAGGTATTTTGGCAGGGATTTCTTGCGGTGCAGCGACGGCGGTTGCGGTTCGTTGGGCACAAAAACCAGAAAACGCGGGCAAGACCATTGTTGTGATTTTGCCCGATTCCGGTGAGCGTTATTTAAGCTCGATTTTATTTGAAGGTGTATTTGATGCCACAGGTGCCGCGATTGGACTATCCACATAGGGGCATTTGGTGACATAGGGCGTTTGGTGCGCACTGCCATCGCTACAACAGCTTACGGTTACTTCATCCATGAGTGCGCACACATCCAAAAAAAACGGCTGCCAACATGCAGCGCCCTAATCCACCCTAAAATCCACACTCGCTGTTAAGCCCTGCGACACAAACACCCCGGTTACCGTATAGTTACCACGATTAAACTGATCGCTATCAAAAAATTCACTCACCGATACGGTTGAACGGGGTGGGATATCAAGATGGCTGGAGCCGGCTGCAAACAATTTATTGTCGGACCACGCCCACACTTCACCAAACCAGGCATCGACATAAAAGTCATACTGCTGACCCGTGTCGAAATCGAATACCAGCACGTCATCCGAATGATTGGTCACACTCAATACCAACTCAATAGGCTCACCCTGTGAAAATACATCACTCGGTTGTTGAAAACGATCCAGCAGGGTTAATTCAACACTGGGATCAGCTTGATGATGACTGCTATCTTCTGTCTGCGTATAAACCAAATCCACTTGAGAATCAGCACCACACCCTACCAGCAATGAGAACATCAGCAACAAGCTCATGATCAGTAATGGCTTAACACTCAGTATGCATTTGTACATCACAACACCCCGCGACAACTCAGACCAAATAACCAACCACTGTTAGCACTGTAGTGCTCGCAAACTGAATGCAGCATGAATGCCTGTTAACTCATCATAAAAACCGGATAGCAACACTAGCCATAAAACCTAGCCATAAAACCAATAACACACTGCGATTGACGCCACCACACCCGCAAAGTCGGCCAATAATCCACACCAGAGCGCATAACGTATTTTGACAATACCAACACTGCCGAAATACACACTGAGCACGTAAAAAGTGGTTTCAGTGCTGCCCTGTACGATGGCCGATAAGCGGCCCACAAAAGAATCCACGCCATAATGCTGCATACTTTCCACCATCAAGGCGCGTGCACCACTCCCCGATAAGGGTTTCATCAATGCCACTGGCATAGCATCCACCCAACGTTGATCAAAGCCCGTGACAAAAACGACTTTTTTCAACACATCCAATATCATGCCCAAAGCACCACTTTCTCGAAACACGCCCACGGCGACCAGCATGGCCACCAGATAAGGAATAATATTCACCGCCGAGCTAAAACCTTCTTTGGCACCAACAATAAAACTTTCATAGGCATTTATTTTTGCCAAAGCACCGGCGCCTAAAAATAACAACAGCAACACCACAATCGCTGACACCGCCAAGTGCTGAGAAAAACTTTGTAAAGCCAGACTGCTTAAACCTAATAAAAAACTCAAGGATAAACTGGCGAACACCGCAGCACACACCAACCAGGTCAGCAGCACGCGATCGAATAGATTAATTTTTTGTAGCGACGCCACTACCAACAAACCGGCCAAGGTCGAGCAGGAAGTCGCCAGCAAAATCGGCAGAAAAATATCAGCAGGGGATACTGCGCCCAATTGCGCACGCATCATAAAAATGGAAATGGGTATCAGCGTCACTGACGAACAATTCAATACCAAAAATAAAATTTGCGCATTGCTCGCTGTATCCGGCTGCGTGTTCAGGGTTTGCAAATCGGCCATGGCTTTGATACCCAAGGGCGTCGCCGCATTATCCAGACCTAACATATTGGCCATCAAATTCATACTGACACTGCCGATAGCCGGATGACCCGTCGGCACTTCTGGCATTAAGCGACAAAACAAGGGTGTTAACCAACGAGAAAAAACAGCAATTAAACCGGCATCCTGCCCAACTCGAAACAACCCCAACCAAAAACACATCAAGCCAATTAATCCCAGCGCAATTTCAGCGGAGAGTTTTGCCATGGTAAAAATGGATTTTTGTAGGGCGTCTAAATAAACCCAATCGCCACTGCATACTGAATAAAACGCTACCAAAATGGCTACAAAAAAGAAAGCTAGCCAAATTCGATTAAGCATAAGGATTCCAAAGACTGAGGAAAATATAAAGTTGACAATAAGGCGATACCAAGATCATATACTGCTTTATTTTTTGGAGAAAACACAGGCATGTACCATTTTTTTCATGTGGATTGGCATGCGGTATTTGTTCCGACTGAATCGCTGCTCGAAATCTTCATTCGTGGCACCCTCATGTATTGGGTAATGTTTGCTTTATTACGTATTTTTCGTCGTCAAGCAGGTTCGATTGGCATTGCAGATTTATTGGTGATAGTCGTTATTGCCGACGCCGCGCAAAATGGCATGGCCGGTGATTCAAAATCAGTTACTGAAGCAGTTTTACTAATTATCACCATTATTTTCTGGAATTTTCTGTTTGATTGGCTGAGCTTTAAATCAAAAATTTGCGAACGGATTTTTGAACAAAAACCTTTAATCATTATTCAAAACGGCAAGCTCTTACGCAACAATATGAAGAGCGAAATGATTACCTACGATGAAATTACCAGTCAAATGCGATTAGCGGGTATTGAACATATTAGCGATATAAAAATAGCCCGCTTAGAAAATGACGGTCACTTTAGCTTTATTAAAAAAAAAGCTGAAAATCCGCTAGAAAAAAATTACAAAACCTGATGTTTCTGCACCATCAGCTGCAACTGTCGACGATTTTGATAACGATTGACGTCGAGGCGATACAAGAGCGCTACACGTTTATTTTCCAACGGCCAATTGATTTTTTGCTGATTAAAAGCGATCGCATCGACCAATTTGCCACTGACCACTTCCGACAACTGCAACTTCAGATGTTTATCACCCAACCACTGACGCTGCACAATATTAAACTCACCCTGAAACTGCGGCTCTTCACACAGCTGCCCCCACGGCAAACAATCACGGATTGCTTGCGCCAGATCGACATTCAGAAACTCAGGCTCCAACTCACCGTCGGAATACAAAGATTCTGATAACTGCTCAACGCCATAATGTTGTGCTAAAAAGCCAACAAACGCCTGATGAAATTCATCAAATCGTTCCCTTGCTAAGGTTAAACCTGCCGCCATGGCGTGACCGCCAAAACTGACGATCAAACCTGGATGTAACGCATCCACACCGGCCAATACATCGCGAATATGCACGCCGCTAACTGAACGTGCTGAGCCTTTAATGTGATTATCATCCGCTTGTGCAAACACAATCGTCGGCCGACTGAACTGCGCTTTTAAACGCGAAGCAACAATACCAATTACCCCTTGATGCCAATGCGCTTGAAACACACAAATACCTGCAGGTGTTTCGCTAAAGGCTAACGCAGCCAGCGCCTCCGCCGCATCGGCTTGCATATCACCTTCAATTTCTTTGCGCGATTGATTCAAATCATGCAACTGTTGCGCAAGCAGTGAGGCTTTGGCCGGATCATCCGTCAGCAAGCATTCAATACCGACGCTCATATCTTCTAAACGCCCCGCCGCATTTAAGCGCGGACCCACCGCAAATCCCAAATCAGTGCTGATAATGTTTAACGGATCACGCTTACCCAATTGCAACAGCGCGACAATTCCAGGGCGGCACTGACCGGCACGAATACGCGCTAAACCTTGACTAACTAAAATACGATTGTTTCGATCCAACGGCACCACATCGGCAACCGTACCGAGTGCGACCAGATCCAGAAATTGCGCCAAATTCGGCGCCGGGATTTTTACACGAGCAAACCAATCACGTTGCAATAACGCACGACGTAATACCACCATCACATAAAAAATCACCCCGACACCGGCTAACTGTTTGCTGCGAAAACCACAACCCGATTGATTCGGATTCACAATGGCCGCCGCATCGGGTAACTGTTCACCGGGCAAATGGTGATCCGTTACCACCACCTGCATGCCCAATTGATTAGCAGCGGCGACACCCTCAATACTACTGATGCCATTATCGACCGTAATGAGTAATTGCGGCTGCTGCTTAGCCGCTTCCTGCACCAAGGGCGGTGTTAACCCATAACCATACGCAAAACGATTCGGCACCAAATAACCGACATGCATCGCGCCCATGCAACGCAGCGCCAAGACCGCAACCGAAGTGCTGGTAGCACCATCGGCATCAAAATCACCGACAATGACAATCTTCGCTTGCCGCTCCACCGCATCCGCAATCACCGCCACTGCTTGATCAATACCTTTTAACTCAGACGGTGGTAATAACTGATCCAGTGCATGATTTAACTCGTCGCTATTTTTGACTCCGCGTGCACAAAGTACGCGCTTGAGCACCGGATGAATATCATTTGACCAATCACCTACAGACGTACGCGCACGTTGAATAACCGTCAGACTCATCACAATCCCTGTTAAAAAAAAATCGATTCTATCTTAGTCTGAGGTCAGATGGGATAAACCAAATTAACAATCTGCGTGATTCAACCTTGTGCATGCCATCATCATTCCACCTGTAACAAAATTTTCTTCTGAATGACAGCTATCATTGCATGTTATTTACTCAACGACTTTAGAGGCAGTAGCAAGCAGCGCCCCCTACGTTAAAAAAATGGAGCAGTAATAAATGCCTTAATCCATTGGATAACAGTGTTTGCAGACATTCAGCTGGCGTGCTTAAAACGAACTTTATCGTGAACTTGATCAAGCAGTCTTTTCGAGGGACCTGATGTCGTAGTTGTTTGCAGGCTTGGTTTTTTTATCTATGCTTTATTCAATTTTTAAAGCTAGTCGGGGACTTCTCGGCATGATTATACGACATACCAAAAATTTTATGCGACATCAGCTGTCGCCTATATTACGTTAGCCACCTGAGGAAAATTTATGGCGTGGCTCATTACGAAGTACTTTCTGACAGCCGCTGTCGTCATGCTCGTTTCCGAGCTTGCGAAGCGTAGCGATAAACTCGGGGGCTTTGTTGCCGCACTGCCTCTCGTAACGGTCTTGACACTCATCTGGCTCTACGTAGAGAACCAGCCCGAGCAGAAAATCGCGAATCACGCTTGGTATACGTTTTGGTATGTAGTGCCAACGCTGCCAATGTTTCTGGCGTTTCCCGTGCTCTTGCCACGTTTCGGTTTCTGGTTGTCGCTGTTGGCGTGCGTCATTATCACGGTTGCATGTTTCGGCCTATTCGCACTCTTGGTGCGGCGCTTCGGTATAGAGTTGTTGTGAGATCAGGGTCAACTTCCGTGACAGGTAGAGGATCCACTCGTTCCAGATTTTTAACTTCCGTAACCACGAAATCATACAACTCGCGATGTTCATTGTTAGTAAGGCCTGCTTTATTTGAAATATCATGCTCAAGCCAACTGATGAGAGTATCCAGCGTTTTTGAAATGTAACGCACTTTAAATTTCATTGTTTTTTGCGGCAGTGAATTGTTGATGTTTGGGTGCATTAGTGGGCAATTTGTGCGATGACCACTCAAGTTCATTTCGCTCGGTAGCGGCTGTTTTAGATAAGTGTTGGATTTTTCAAATTATCCCACCCATCAAACATCAAAGCATTCAGGGAACAAACTCAAATCTGGAGATTGTGCAATCAACCGCTTCGGGCTGGTGCTGGTTACCAAACCAAACGACCAGCTCCGTGACGGATTGCAGCCCCGGTGTTCCAGGCATTGGAATCCGAATCTGCTTTTCGTTCTGCGTGGCATCCAGTCGGATAAAGATCTCGTTCGGAAAGGATTTTCCTGCACCATTTAGCGTTATTCTCGCCTTGATTGGCTTGGCCGCACGATAGCGGAGCACTAATGCGCCGTTCGATAAGCTCGTCTCCTTGGGCAGTTTTAGGGTGACTGCGCTGTTACGCGCTGACTCAGCGTGAATCCGCAAACCCTGGCCCTCACGCTGAACGTTCACGACATCATTGACCGGACTCCAAGGAATCCACAGCACTTGCTCCGACAAGAAATTAAACGCATCGGACTTTTCGTCCAGAACGCTTGAATCCAGCGATATCCCTCGTCCAATCAGATAGCGCTGCATATTTTCTTCGGCGGAACCGATGCCGCCCAAAATCAACGCCAGCGTGTGTGCTGTGGTTTGAAACTCGATGGCTCGATTTTGGGTGGTGTTATAGCCCTCCCATGGACCGTGCGGCGTCAGCAATACGCTGATGGTTTTCCAATGGCTGGATAAAAATGATTCAATTTTTTCCGGCGCAATGACATAGGCGATACCCAACGTGTAGAGCGACGGAGCATCTGTGATACGCTGATGATCCGTTACAGCCACATCCGCAATACCAATATCGCCGGTATATTCCACGCCCTGTCCGCTGTAAGCTTCGCTCAAAAAACCGGGCAGATGATGCTGCGCAGAAAAATCAAGCTGAATAGCCACAGCGTTTTGCAGATTCTCGCGCCAACTGGGGAGATCCAGCTCTTGCATGAAAAGGGACAATCCTAAAGATTGGAACGATGAACCATGCCAGGTCGCCAGTGTATATAAATCATGTCCGTCGGCCATGCGATACGGTTTTATTTTAAATCCAGCGTTTTTCACTGCATCCTTGGGCAGGTTAAAGCGTTGCACAACAAAACTCAGCGGACCGCGAAATTCATTCACAAAATAATCCATGTGGCCAACGATCCATTTGCCGTTGTAATCTTCCCAGCCAGTGAAACGGTTTTGTGTCGCATTCCAGCCGAAAACAAACGTGCCGGATTGTGCGTCATACAGATATCGATACCCCTCTTCTTGTTGCGCGATAAACTGCTCCAGCTGTTGGCAAATCAGCTGGGATAGACGATCGTCATTTAAAGAGGGATGACGCAATGCGCCGATGGTTTTGGCGATCGATGCGGTCAGATTGGCGTTGTCACCAAAAATAATCTGCACGCCGCGTTGATCGAGCACCGCCATGATTTTTGCGGAGAGATTGCGCTCGGCAAATGGCGCCAGTTCAGCAGTGAAAAATGCGTGGCCGTAATCGCCTTTGCGCGAAATTTTGGCAAATGATCCGTCCTGTTGCGGAATAATCCATCGTCGTGCAATCAGCCCGTTCCAGATTTCGTTCGCCTGGTTCTGTCCAAACGCATCGACAAATCGTGACTTTTCAACCTCTTCACGCAGTGGCCCAATTCGTCTACCCGATTCCAAACCCAGAAAGTTTCCCAGCAAGCCCTTGGCGCTGACATCCGGATCACGCTGATCGGCCAACAAACTGGCGGTCATCTTCTGCAATTGATTCAGCGCTTCTTTTTTCGAAAGGTACGGATTGGTTGCGTAGCCAGCGGCGATATTCGCCAGCAGCTCGGCTTGCTCGCCGATGGCAGTCAACTGAGTGAAGGAACGCAAATATAACCCGCGTTCAGGATCATGATTCCAACCTTCGACCAGATAACCGGAATCCGGATCAACGAGGCCGTGCTCTGGATTCATGTACGCCATGGCATTTTCCAGCAGGCGTTGCATGTGCTCATGCTTCGGATGTACGAGCGGAAAATGAACTTTAGCGGATGCAACGGTTTTATCGGATGCGACAGAATCGGATACGACAGCGAAAGATAGAGTAGTAGTAAATCCCGCTAGCAGAACCCCAAGTGCTAAGATAAATCTTGTTTTGTTCATTCTTGCTTTATTCATTCTTGTTTTGTTCCTAGAGTCTGACTTAACCACGAGTGCGGCTAAATTCATTTACCAATATCCCAAGATTGGATTGCACAAAACTATTACACAAAACGAAGGGAATCGTCAGGGTTTATCTATGCGTCATCGCACCAAACAACCTCGCACCAAACAAGCGATCATTTTTTTCATCGTTTTTATCATCGGCATTTATGCTGTTTTTGCTCAGGCTGCCCCCCTATCTTTTATCAATGCGAAACAGCAGGGCAGTTTTAATATCGGTGCGGCACAAGCCTCCATTTCTAGAGAATTCGCGCAGGCGCCCATCCAACATGAGCTGATCAACATCGATTACTCGATTCCAGATCAAGCCGCTGCCGGCGTCTGGGCCAAAGATTATCCGATCGAGTTGGCTGCGGGTTCCATTGATACCGTTGAAATCCGCATCCACGGTTCTGACGAAGCGCAATCCAACGTCGGACTGACGATGGAGCTCAAAGGATCGGCAGGAACTCAACGTTTTCCAGTAGACTCAGGTCCGGGATGGCATACAACACGCGAGTTAATCGACTGGTCAAAAATCGGAACGCTCAGCGAAACCGTTTTATTGATTCAAGGCATTAACGATAAAAAAATTGGTGATAAGAATCCCATAACCGGCCGCATCAAGCTAGATATGACGTTCACGCAGCTTTCGCTCGGGCAAAAGTGGTATGTGACCCTCTGGGGCAAATTGAGCGGAGTCATGATCCTCAGTAGCCTACTCGGGCTGATGGTGGCCGTCACCCGTCGCAAGCAGCGGTTTTATAGCCATCGGTTTTATATCCAAGGTTTTGGCCGCGACATCCTGCTTGGATGTGCCATCATGTTGATCCTCACGTCCGTACTAGGCGTTTATGTTGCTGGCCAACTCAACCCATTTGATTCCGGATGGATCTGTTTTTATGTCGCCGTCGCTGGCGTTTTGAGTAGCCTACTCCTCACCTTAGCCCTGGCTAATCGGTCGATTTTTATAGGTGAAACTTTTCGCAACGGCTTATTTCCCGGACTGCTGGCGGCAGCTGCCAGCAATGAGGCTGTCTGGCAGGCACCAGATTCAGTCAGTAGTTTTTTTCATCTCAGCGGATTTGGCACCGCGTTGTTTGTTTTGATTTATCACATCGCGACGATTTACCACCTTTTTACGCGACAGAAAACGCTGAGCCTGATTGCCGGCGGCCTCATTGCGGCAATACCTTTTGTGTTCGGCCTGCTACTCGCCATCCAGTCGTTTCATTCACCTGTCGAACAAGCCCTGCTGATTTTTGGTACCGGCGAATTGATTGCCAATGCCTGGTCGATGCTTCATCGCGAACGCCTGCTGCTTTCTTTTAAAATTCATAGCGACTTTAAAATTCACCGCGCACTTGTTGTGCTTTCCATTTTGATTACGCTCTCGCCCATGATCGCCGATCTCGGCTCCGGGGCCGCCGTTGCCGCGCTGCCGGGCCTGCTGCGTCCTTTCGCAATGATTATCGCCACTATGTTCTCGCAAGCGCCACTGTGGGGAATCGTTTACTTATTCACCAGCCTGATTCTCGGTGCGATTCACGGCCATGCACCTTCCGGAACCCTTGCGCAGGACGATGCACTGCGGGGCATGAAAAAAGGCATGATTTTCAGTGGTGTGCTGATGGGGTTATTGCAACTGATGGGTCTGTTGAAAGACAGCACCATCCTGCAAAGCCTCTATACGACTCACCCACTGTGGCTCCTCACGCTGGCGGGTGCAATCGTGTTCCCGCTCCTTAAAACCATCATTGAAACTTTTGACGGCAGTCAATCGTTTTTTGGCCGTGTGGTCTGCGCGTATCAGGATCCGATTCTTTATCTGCGCGGATTCATACTCGGCATTGCAATTGCCATCGGGTTGAATAGGGATTTCTCGAATCTCTCAACCGCACTACGCATCGGCATCGGTTTTTTAAGCGGTATGGTGATTTTCGGCGGCGTGAGTCTGCTGCGCGACAGCCTGTTCAATGCAGCCAGAATCGGCAGCTTAAAATCCTGGCGTTACTATTTTGTTGAAGGCGGCCTAGGCGCTTTTATCGGCGCAGGCATCGGCTTTTATCTGGATGCCGCTCAACTTCCAATCATTATCACCAAGCTTGAGCTGTATAACAGCTTTAATCTCGATCCAGCGGAAATCGTCACCCGCTGCCAAAATCTGCGCACCACCGCACCGAATGAATTTACCGCACTGATCAGCCGCTGGGGTCACATTAGACCTCTTGCATAACTCAAAAATTGATCTCGAAGTTGTAAATACCCGCAATCAAATTGAAACGTAAACCAAATCGCTTGCGCCGATTTCTATAGCGATCAGCAATTATTTTAAAGCGTTTAATCATACCGATAAC
>JANNXD010000072.1:0-52020 GCA_031409375.1 Gammaproteobacteria bacterium
GGTAGTTGAGCGTTCTTTTTCTTGGCTTGAGAAGTGTCGTCGTTTATGGAAAAACTGCGAAAGAAAACTTAATACGAGTTTGCATATGGTTGTTCTTGCTTTTATACGTCTCCTACTGCAAAAACTTTGAACAGGTTCTAACAACGCCTGGTGTGCATGTTTGTGCCACAGCACTTCCATATTGATCGCTTGATCTTGTTGATACGGCAACAATAACTGGGTTAACCAATTTTCTTGATGCTGCAAAATGGGTTGTCGTGAGTTGTGTACTAGGTCTTTTAAAAACAAGGTATCCAATTCAGCCGCCAATTCATAACAGCACAGTACAACCGTCAGCTTGGCTTTTAAGCTTTTCGCCAGGTCAATGGCTTGGCGTAGGGCGGGTTGTGTGGGTGTATGTTGAGCAGTGTTGGGTTCAATGAGTGCGACAATCGATTTAATCATAGGGAAACTCCTTGCAAAACTGGGCTGGCAAGGCATCATAAAAGCCCTTGGCAAATTATGCGAACAAAATTACGGATCATTATCGTCTGCGGTGAAAACAAATGAATCAAACTTATAATGCCGATGCCATTGAAGTCCTCACTGGCCTGGATCCTGTGCGCCGTCGTCCAGGTATGTATACCGATACTTCACGCCCCAATCATTTGGCGCAGGAGGTACTTGATAATAGTGTTGACGAAGCTTTGGCGGGTCACGCCAGTTGTATTCGTCTGGTGCATCATACCGATGAATCGATTGAAGTAAGCGATGATGGTCGCGGCATGCCGGTGGACTTACATCCAGAAGAAAAAATACCCGGTGTCGAGTTGATCCTTACGCGCTTACACGCAGGCGGCAAGTTTTCCAATAAAAATTATCAATTCTCGGGTGGTTTGCACGGTGTTGGGGTGTCGGTGGTCAATGCGTTATCGCAATGGCTCGAAGTCACCATCTACCGAGGCGGTCAGATTTATCAAATGCGGTTTGAGCAAGGCGAAAAAATCAGTGAACTGGCGGTTATTGGCACTTGCCCGAAAAAACAAACGGGTACTGTGGTGCGTTTTTTACCGGAGCCTAAATATTTTGATACGCCGCGTTTTTTACTGAGTCGTTTGCAAGCAACGTTAAAAGCCAAAGCTGTGCTGTGCTCTGGGCTAACGGTGCAATATGAAGATCAGGTTTCCGGTGAGCAGCAGGCTTGGTGTTATCAAGCCGGTTTATCCGATTATTTAGCAACATCCATTTCGGTAGAAACCTTACCCGATGTGCCGTTTATGGGGCACTTTAAAGCGGCGGATGCGGCGGTGGATTGGGCGGTGTTTTGGTTAATCGATGGCGGTGACAGCATTACCGAAAGTTATGTGAATTTAATTCCCACCGCGCAAGGCGGCACGCATGTGAACGGTTTTCGCAGTGGTTTATTGGATGCTATTCGTGATTTTTGTGAGTATCGCTCGTTATTGCCGCGTGGCGTGAAGTTAACGCCGGATGACATCTGGGATAACTGCTCCTATGTGTTGTCAGTGAAGATGCAGGAGCCTCAATTTTCTGGACAAACCAAAGAGCGCTTATCGTCGCGCGATACCGCTGCTTTTGTGGCGGGCGTGGTGAAAGATGCCTTTAGTTTGTGGTTAAACGAACATATCCAAATCGCCCAAAAGCTTGCCGAGTGGTGCATTCAAAAAGCCCAAGCACGTCTTAAAGCCAGCCAAAAAATTGCCCGTAAAAAAATTACGCAAGGCCCAGCGTTGCCTGGAAAATTAGCCGATTGCACCTCGCAAGATCCGCAACGCGGCGAATTATTTTTGGTAGAAGGCGATTCCGCTGGTGGTTCTGCTAAGCAAGCGCGTGATCGTGAGTTTCAAGCGGTCATGCCTTTGCGCGGAAAAATTTTGAATACATGGGAGGTGGCTGGTCAGCAGGTTTTGGGCTCACAAGAAGTGCATGATATTGCAGTCGCCATTGGCGTGGAGCCTGGGCAAGCTGCGCTGGAAAATTTGCGATATCACAAGGTCTGTATTTTGGCGGATGCGGATTCCGATGGTTTGCATATCGCCACCTTACTGTGTGCTTTATTTGTGAAACATTTCCCCGCGCTTGTGATCGCCGGTCATGTATTTGTGGCCATGCCACCTTTGTATCGAATTGATGTGGGCAAAGAAGTGTTTTACGCACTGGATGATGCTGAAAAACACTCGGTACTGGAGCGTATTGCCAAGGCACATAAATCGCCAAAAATTAATGTGCAGCGCTTTAAAGGTTTGGGCGAAATGAATCCGTTGCAACTGCGCGAAACCACCATGGCCGTCGATACGCGTCGCTTGGTGCGCTTAGATTGGTTAGGTCAATCCGATATCGATACCGTGCAATTAATGGATATGTTGCTCGCCAAAAAACGCGCCGGTGATCGACGTACCTGGCTAGAAACCAAGGGGAATTTGGCGGAGATAGCGGTGTGAGAGTTAGGGGATGAGCAGTGCTATGATTGCTAGTAGATTTTTGATCAATCAGCCGACTAAAATATCAGGTGAATTATGAAGAAATCATCCGACGAACAAGTGGTTAAACCAAAAGTAGTTAAAGCAAAAGCGACTAAAAAAGCCAGTGGGGTTGATACAAAAAAACAACGACCCAAAAAGGTAGTCTTGAATGCGAAAGCGGAGTCAGTTGCGGAAAAAAGTAAAATAGGAAATCGAAACGCTGCCGTTGTTAAGGGAAAAAATTCAGATGATGCTTCCTTCAATGGGAAACTATCGCAATTGGCAAGCAAAGCTTTTGGCGATGCCCATGCTCGTGCTTTAAAGACGCGGGGATATGTTTTGATTGCCAGAAATGGACAGTTGGGTGAAATAAGAGCGGATGGTTCCTTCAAGGTTATTAGAGAGATAACGGCACCAACCAGCGTTAAACTTGGTGCTGTGCGTTATAGAGTTAAGCCTCGCCATGATTAAGCCTCGTTTGCGCATGTTTGCCGGACCAAACGGTTATGGTAGTAAAAGTACATTAAAAGACATAATTCCCAGGAAAAAATAATGAAAGAATATCAAGAAACTGAGCTTGAAGAGGAGCAGAGTACCTCAGATCAAACTGAGGAAGAATTAGACGCTTCAGACGAAAAAACGCAGCCGTTTGATCCGAAAAAAATTGACATTATTGTTGAGTCTAAATCACTAGATCTTCTTATAAAGCGTATAAAAAATAATGAAATTGATATGAACACAGATTTCCAAAGACGAGGGGATCTTTGGGATAAAAAAAATATGAGTCGTTTAATCGAGTCCATTTTGATTAGATTCCCAATGCCGGCGTTTTATTTTGATGCATCAAGTGAAGAGAATTGGTTAATTGTGGATGGCTTGCAGCGTTTATCTTCCATTAAAAAATTCGTAATTGATAAAACTTTACGATTAAGTGATCTTGAGTTTTTAACTGAGTTGAATGGTAAGTTATATGATGAACTACCGAGAATTTATCAGAGAAGGATCGAAGAATGCACACTAACCGCATATTTGATTCGATCAGGAACCCCTGATAACGTTAAATACTCAGTGTTTCGAAGGATTAACACTGGTGGACTAACGTTAAATAATCAAGAAATTCGTAACGCGCTCGCAAAGCCGAGGGATCGAGCGCTATTGCAAGAATTAACGCAGCATTCTGATTTCAAGTTACTTTTAGGAAACTTATCAAAAAGGATGAAAGATCAAGAGTTAGTGCTTCGATTTTGGGCATTTTACAAATTTGAATATCTTGATCCTAAAAACAAAAAAGAGATGTCATTATTTCTTGATAGGGCAATGGATGAGATTAAAAAAGCAGATGATCAGTACCTGAAAAGTATTAAATTGATTTTCGATAAGGCTATACAGCGTTGCTCTAGGCTGCTTGGAGAGACTGCATTCGAACGTGAGCCAAGTTCTAGATCTCGAAAGAATGCTGCTTTATTCGAGGTATGGATGGTTTCACTTGCTAAGCTAAGCGATGCAGAATTTGAAAAAATACTGCTGAATTGTATTAAGTTCAGGGAAAACGCTAATCAACTTTTTAGGGATGCAATATATTCAAATGCGATTACATATTCGACTCAAAAAAAAGACCATGTTCAAACTAGATATCAAAAAATTAATGAATTAATTAAAAGGTTTTTAGATGATTGAGTTTATAAATGTTAAAAACTTTAAAACGTTGTTGAGTGCCAGTTTTTCTCTGGCATCACTCAATCTATTTTCTGGCCTAAATGGTATGGGAAAATCAACCTTGATGCAGAGCTTATTATTGCTAAGGCAATCCTATGAGCGCAATGTGTTGTTAAGTAAGGGGTTGTTATTAAATGGCGATTACGTTGAAATCGGTACGGGTAAAGACGCGCTTTCTGGATTTAGTGAAAATGAAGAATTTATTTTTACAATCAAGTGGAGTGAGGTAACTTCTATTTCAAAATTCGAGTTTGATTACCAGCATGACTCAGACCTGATGCCGTTAAGACTCACCGAAAATGCTGATCGACTTGATTCTTTAAGTTTATTTAATTCGAACTTTCAATATCTCAGTGCAGATAGATTAGGACCACAAAGTCATCACCAACTCTCTGATTTTCACATTCGAGATCTCAAGTCGCTTGGAAATCACGGTGAGTACGCAGTTCATTTTATTGCGGTGAACGGTTCAAAAAATCTTGATATTCCTGAGTTGCAGCATAAAGAGGCGATATCAACCAGTTTGTTGGCCAATATTGAGGCGTGGATGTCTGATATTACCCCTGGATTGAAAATTAAAGCGATTGCGCAACCACAATTTAATTCTGCGAGCCTAAGCTATTCCTTTCATCAAGGCAAAGAAGCAACGGAAGAGTTTAAGCCACAGAATGTCGGTTTTGGTTTGAGTTATGTTTTGCCAGTGGTGACTACAATCTTAAGCGCGTCCAAAGGTGATTTGTTAATGATCGAAAATCCAGAATCACATTTACATCCGGCTGGTCAATCAATCATGGGAAGGTTATGTGCAATCGCAGCGAAAAATGGCGTTCAGTTGATTATTGAATCCCATTCAGACCATTTTTTAAATGGTATACGTGTTGCTGTGAAACATAAATTGGTTGAAGCAGATGCGGTTAAGTTATTTTTTCTACAGCGAGATATTCATAGCAAGGTTCACTCTTCCGAAGTTTTGTACCCAACAATTGATGCTGGAGGTCGAGTGAGTTGTTGGCCAAATGGTTTTTTTGACGAGTGGGATAAACAACTGGATCAGCTTTTATGAGTAACCAAGTTGTGTTAAATCATCACTCTTTGCCGTTTGTTAATCGAGCTAGTGCTGATAAAGGCATTATATTTTTTTTGCAAGTTTTGAAGGCTTGCCAAAATTATGGGTTAAAAATCTTATTACTGGAGACTGATCAAGATAAATCGCTGATGAGGATTCAACTTACCGATGGCTATTTTATCAGTGATTGGTTTAATCAGGCCAAAAGGGATGCTCAATTGATTGAATGGTCTAGATTTCTAAGGCTATTGGAAACTCAACAACCATTATTTGATCAAGTTGCAATTGAGATTATGGATGATGCAATTGAAGTTGGATTAAATGGAGAGTCAAGTAGTTCGATTATGTTGGCTGCATACTGGTACAAAACTTTTTTGGCTAGCTTTACTGCTTTTGAAAAGTGGCTTCAGCCATTGATTCCCATCTGGATATTAGACCTGCGTCATGATGAAGAGGTTGTAAGTGGTCATCAGTTGTGCAATTTGGCAAATGACGATTGTTTGAAACATCATAAATTTTTACTAGAAAATGTAAGAAACAGTTTAATTAAAGATGCGAATGATATTTGGAATAACAGAGCCGTTTTATTCCCAAACCTCACCTTGCTATCTAATCAAATCGGTACCGCGCTTAAAACCTGGTCTCATCGACATGATGTGCTAATAAAAGCGCGTGATGCCCTATATATTCTTGAGTTATTTTCCTCCAATTGGAAAAAGCATCAGTATGTAGACTATAGGCATGCCATCCTGAGATCTTTAGGGCTAGCCGCAGATGTATCTGGTGAGTCTGCTAGCATTCGCAACGATGCTAAAAAACGAAACGAGCGAATGTTTTGGCTGGATGATGGCAGGCAAGTGTATTGTGAGAATCAAGTGAAACTTGCGGACGGGTATCGACTTCATTTTTATCCTGATCAAAATACAAGGCATATTTATGTGGCATATTTAGGACCGCACATGAGCATATGACTTTGGACATGATTAATCTCGATGATAGGTGCATCAATATAAACCAACTCGCCATCTGGGTCGCGCATCCGACCTTAGAAAGCTCGATGGTGAATGCGCAGCTTTTACGCTTAGCGCAGCAGATGCACGGCATCGAGGTGATTGACCTCTATGAGGCTTATCCCAATTTTATGATCGATGTCAGTGTTGAGCAGGCGAAATTAGCGGCTGCTGACGTAATCATTTGGCAATATCCCTTTTACTGGTATGGGGCACCGGCTTTATTAAAACAGTGGATGGATAATACCTTTGCCTATGGTTTTGCTTATGGTGAAGGCGGAACTGCTTTACAGGGCAAATATTGTTTGTGTGTGATGAGTGCAGGTGGTAGCGCAGCGGCTTATCAATCGACGGGCAAGCATGGTTTTACCTTATGGGAATTATTGGCGCCGACGCGTGCCATGGCAGCGCAATGTGGCTTAAATTTTTTACCGCCGGCGGTTATTTATGAAACTGCACGTTCACGCAATACCGCACAAACTGTTTTGCAAGTAGAAAGTGACTATCTCAGATTGTTGCGTACATTGCAGAAAATGGATTTACAACAAAAGCGTTGGTCATCTAGCGATAATTTATTAGATCAATTACCCGCATTGGATTAATGACCTTCGGATCTATAAATGGAAGTAATGCGAATTTCTGCTCAAGATACCTATTCCATTCGACAATCTATGTTGCGTCCCAATGGAACTCTTTTGGATTGTAGATTTAACGGGGATGATGAGGACTTAACCTTTCACCTTGGTGCATGTGTCGATAAAAAGCTTGTAAGCGTTGCATCGTTATATTTTGAAAACCATCCCAATTTTAAAGAATTGGTTCAGTATCGCCTTCGTGGCATGGCCACCTTGTCAGATTATCAGGGCAAAGGTTTAAGCTTTGCGCTCCTGCAAGCAGCATTTCCTATTATTAAGCAGAATCAGGGGCAACGCCTGTGGTGTAATGCCAGATTGGGTGCAGTGGGTTTTTATAAAAAAATTGGTTTAATTCCAACAGGAGAAATATTTAATTTTCTCGATATTGGGCCACACTATTTGATGTCCTGCAAAATAATCTAGGATCCATATACTGGATAGAAAAAATATGATTGAAAGCAGCATTTTTTTACAACACAGCTTGGTGTATCTGTTAGCAGCAGTCATTGCAGTGCCGTTATCCAGCCGCTTGGGGTTGGGTTCGGTATTGGGTTACTTGGTGGCTGGCGCGGTGATTGGTCCTTACGTATTGGATGGCGTGGGTGATCCCACGGATGTGATGCATGCGGCCGAATTTGGTGTGGTGCTGATGCTGTTTATTATAGGCCTTGAGCTGCAGCCACATTTATTAATTGAGCTGCGGCGTCCCATTTTACTCTGTGGAAGTTTGCAAGTGGCGGTTACCGCTGGTGTGATCGCAGTGATCTTGTGGTTATTGTCTTTTACTTGGCAGCAGGCGGTGGCGATTGGACTTATTTTTTCTTTATCGTCCACTGCGATTGTGTTGCAGTCTTTAGCAGAAAAGGGATTGTTAAAAACTGAAGGCGGCACGCATATTTTCGGCGTGTTACTGTTTCAAGACATCGCCATTATTCCGATGCTGAGTATTTTGCCATTGTTGGGTGTGGGCAACTTGGTGAAAGTTGCCAGTCATCCGACGTTTAATGCCTGGCAACAAGCTGGATTGGTGATGATTGTTGCGGTGGTTATTGTGTTGGCGGGTCGTGTCGTCGTGCGTCCGGTATTTCGATTTATTACGCAAAGTCGTTTGCGTGAATTATCCATTGCAGCTGCCTTGTTGATTGTATTGGGCAGTGCTTATGCGATGCAGTGTATTGGTTTGTCACCAGCATTGGGTACTTTTCTCGCTGGCTTGGTATTGGCCGATAGCGAATATCGTCATGAACTCGAATCCAGTATTGAACCGTTTAAAGGTTTATTACTCGGTTTGTTTTTTATCACTGTGGGTGCCAGCATTGATTTTGCTTTGTTGTGGGCCAAACCCATTTTAATTATCAGCGGTTTATTTGGATTAATTGCCATTAAACTGGCTGTACTCTGGGCAATTGCTCGTCAGCAAAAATTATCCGCTGGCGAGAACAGTTTGTTTGCATTTTCTTTGGCGCAAGGCGGGGAGTTTGCTTTTGTGTTGTTGGCGGTCAGTCAGCAGTACGCCATTATTGATGACGAGCTGCGTAATTGTTTAATTCTGATCGTGGCTTTGAGTATGGCGCTAACGCCGATTCTAATGCTGATTAATGAGTATTGGATTCAGCCGCGTTTACAAGTTCGTGAGCCAGCACCACCATCGCCAATGACCAGTTTTACGGATAAGGCGCCGGTGCTGATTTTAGGTTTTGGACGTTTTGGTCAGATGGTTGGGCGCGTCTTGTCGGCTAATGGTTTTGCGGCCACGGTTATTGATCATGATGCCGCACAGATCGATTTTGTTGGCAAGTTTGGCTTTAAAGTTTACTACGGGGATGCCGCGCGTTTGGATCTGTTACGTGCCGCAGGTATCGAGCAAGCGCAGATTGTGGTGATCGCCATTGAAGAGGTCGAACAAAATTTATTGATTGTTGATCTGATCAATAAAAACTTTCCGCAGATACAGGTGTTAGCACGCGCGCGCAACCGCACTCATGCTTATGAGCTGATGTCGCGTGGCGTTACGCAAATTTTCCGTGACACCTTTGGTTCTGCTATGGATATGTCAACTGAACTCTTGGTGAAATTAGGTTTTCGTCGATACCAAGCCATGCGCGCCGGTTACATTTTTAGACGGCATGATGAATTGGCATTGCGTGATATGTATCCGTTATGGCAGGACGAAAAAAGTTATATTAGCCGCAGCAAACAGATTCGTCAGCAGTTGGAATATGCCTTAACGCAAGATCGCGAACGTAACGCTGACCATCATGCACATGCGTGGCACAGCAGCAAAGTAGAAGTTGATCAAAAAGTTGTGGATGCATCTTAATAACTATTCCAATAAAATGTTAACCCCCATAAAAAGCTATTCCAACAAGAAAAATCGCTTGGCATAAAACGATTACAAATCATTGCCAATTCATCTAGCAGTATGTGGGTAGCTTTTGCTAAGCTCGCGCCTATCTGCTGATGATTTGTGACGATTATGTTGAAGCAAAAAAATATTCATTTCGCTGCGATTTGTTATGACTGGCCGCTTGGCAAGTTGAGAGATTGCTTGCGCATGCATGATTACCAAAATTTTGGACGCCTACTCGGTGATATTGCCAATCGTTCAGAGTTGCTTGCCAGCAAATTATTGCAGCGAACTTATCTTCAATTGCCTTTTATGCATCATCAGCGGGTTGATCGTCATCATCGTTGTGCACAAGAGTTTTTGCGTGGTTTTGCTCAGTCGTTGAATCGGCCTTTGGCGTTAGCACGGGAATATGACGATTATTTTATGGGTGCACATTACTCGCGTAATTTAGCAGAGTTTGTTGAGTCACGACAAATTTGGCAGCGTTTTGACGATCTCATACAAAATTTGTCACAGGCAGAGCCATTGCCTTCTTCGTCGCCTTGCGTGATTGATTTACAGCGCTGTCGTCATGTTCTGCGCCCTAAAGCGGGTTAATAATGCTGGTTTAAAATGACGATTAGGTCACAAAATTTGACATATTTGATTGCCGTCTGCCATGATGCAGTAACGGATGATTAGGTTGTCAGTTGTTTTGATTGATGGTTTATTCCAGTCGTCATTTAATTAAAATCGATTTATAACAGTATCATTCAAAAAAAAGCGCTGTTTAAAAAGAGCCGTTTAATACGGCCCCCCAGGGATGAGGTCGTTAACTATATGTATGCTCATGTTTGTCTACGACATTGGATGATGGGTTTATTCCTAATAACTTTCCCATTGTTATCCGCCTGCAGTCATCGTGCTAACCACACCACATTTTTTTCGCAAAAACAATCGCAGCAAAGAGCATCGCCAGCCTTGGTTGCGCATCAAGGCAATGCCCGAGCAGCTATTTATTATGATGTTGATATTAAAACCTTTGATGGCGTTCACTTAAAAGCCACCATATTTCAACCTCAGCTTGCTGTGGGTGAATCGGCCCCAGTGGTGATACATAGCCACAGTTTTGGTGTTTATCGCATGTCAGGCCCACGCAGCTTGTATGCACGTAGCATTATTAGCGGGCAAGCGGCATTGGCTGCTTGGAAGGCCGGTTATTGGGTGGTGAGTTATGACCAGCGAGGACATGGTGACAGTGGCGGTAGAGTCGAAGGCATGTCGCCTGAGTTTGAGGTGCGTGATTTAAGTGTGGTGATTGATTGGGTCGAAAAAAATTTACAGCCGATTGCCTATCGCGATGGTGATCCGGTGATTGGCATGGTTGGTGAGAGTTATGCCGGCAGCTTACAGTTATTAGGTTCGGTCATGGATGGCCGTATCGATGCTATTGTACCCTTCACCACCTGGTATGACATTCATGAAAGTATCGCGCCAGCGAATGTTCCCAAAACTGGCTGGTTGTCTTGGTTGAAACGATTAACCTTGGTAGCGAATGGTTTTTCACCAATACCAATGGACCCGGAGGTTTATGAGGCCTATTCGCAAGCACAAAAAGGTCATTTTTCTGATGCTGCTATTGAGCGCTGGGATAATCGCAGTTTGAAACATTTTTGCGATCAAGGACAATTCGGAAAAGCGGATGTGTTGTTGATTCAAGGTTTTCGTGATGTTTTATTCCCGATGAATGAAGCTGCTCGTGCTTATCATTGTTTACAACAAGCCGGTGTTGACGTGCGTTTATTGGGTTTGCAAGGCGGCCATTTGCTGCCATTTACGCAAGCTTCCTGGAGTTTGGGTTTTACAATGGAAGATGAAGTGCATTGCAATGGAATGTCGATGCGCACCACGGATGTGGTCCTGGCTTGGTTTGATGAAAAGCTAAAGGGGCATTCAGGTGCAGCTCATAACATCCCCAAAATTTGTCTGACTCAAGATGTGTATTCCGGAGTTGCCTATCAGTCGATACCGTTTGGTGGACCACGTTTTGCGTTTGACACTATTAACATCGATTCGGGAATGGCCGGTCGTTTAGAAAAACCGCTAAAACCATTGGATTGGCTATTGGATTTACCGTTACGTTTATTGCCCGCGAAGTTGGTATCCATGAATCAACAAACTGGCCATCTTAACGCCAATTTACGTCCCGCATTTGCACCCTTGATGGTTGCCGGTACTGACAAAATTCTTTCTGGAATTCCTTTTGCCAATCTGCAAGCCAACACACTTAATCTTGAGCAGATGCCGCTTGCAAAGAGGCCAATTGTCTTTGTGGGTATTGGGGTTCAGCATAAATATCAGCGTTATGTACATTTAATCAGTGATCAAATTGTGCCAGTGCGTGCGATTGGTCAGCAAAGAGTTGAGATGGCAGGGATTAGTACACGGGTTCGTGCGGGGGATGTGATAGGTTTAGTGGTTTATGGCTATAATTCGCAATTTGCCAATAGTGGTATGGCCATGCAAGCGCAGTTAAGTGGTTCGGTAGACTTGCCTATTCAGGGCTTAAGCAATCAAGTTGATGGTTTGTTGCAAGCCAGCTTGCATGGTGTTGGTGCTAACCCTTAAAAACGGTTTAGTTGTTTGATGGCTAAACGGATAGTGATTGCGACGGCAATTAAAGTTGTATAGTATCTGTTCGCATGTGTAGGGTTTACTGTTTCCATGCAAAAGTTTGTGTGAGGCTTTTTGTGTTGGTGCTCTGAATTGTTATGTGATGAGAAATCAAGATTAAGAGGGTATGAGTATGTCTGAGGCGGATGTTGATAATGGTTTGTTTGTCGAATTTATGAAAGAAATGGAGCAGGTTCGTGAGAATTGGTCACAAACCAATATGGACGTTGAAGCGCTCAGTTTTAGCGGCGAAAGTACACAGGGCTTGATATCCGTTATCTTAAATGGAAAATTTGTTGCTCAAGAAGTGCATTTTGAACAAGCCATACGTTCGGGTGTGGGTATTCGCGGTTTAGAAGCCGGCGTTAAAGAAGCCATTAATGATGCGGCAAAAAAAGCCGAGCTGTATTTTCAATCGCAAATTGAAGATGCAGTGAAAAAAATGGAGAGCAATAATCGAGCACCTTCGGCTGCGCCCGCCACCCCATCGATTGCTCCCCGTTTAAATAATGCTGTCAGTCGGATGAGTAACTAATTTTAGCCTCTCCCAATGTTGTTTGGCGATAGATACATTGGTTGCCAAACGATCGAGCTTTTCTTGATACGTCGACATTTGATGGCCCCGCTTGCAAGCTTGTTTGGCGGCGTGTTCGGCATCACGGTAAAGCTTTTCTGCTTTGGCGTAGGTTGTGTGGGCAATCAAAAGTGAATTGCTATTAACTTCAGATGGCAAAACCGTAGGTGAGATGGTTGGCGTGCAGATGGCCACACTGGTTAGTGGCTTGGTTTGTTGAGCACGTAAACGCGAGTTGCGATTTTCGTATCGTCCCCTTAATTGATCAGGTGTTGATGTGGAATTTTTGGCGGGCACCGCTATTAAATCAATGCAATCGACAGGGCAAGGCGCGATACATAATTCGCAACCCGTACAGTAATCGCTGATGACTGTGTGCATCTGTTGGGCGGCACCAATAATCGCGTCGACCGGACAAGCTTGAATGCATTTGGTGCAGCCAATACATTCATCTTCACGCACAAATGCGACCACAGCACGCGCTTGTCCTCGACTGGTGTCCAGGGGCGCAATCGGTTCATTTAATAAGTGGGCTAATTTTGCAATGGTTGCCTCACCGCCGGGTGGGCAACGATTGAATGCCGTTCCCTCAACAATTGCTTGTGCGTACGGGCGACAGCCATTAAAGCCGCACTTGGTGCATTGTGTTTGCGGCAGTAAAGCGTCTATTTGTTTTACCGGCAGTTGTGATGTATCCATAAAAAAATTAGCCAATTTTGTGCTTCATGCTTTCATTCATATAGAATGCTTTTTTTCGTGTAGTTCGTGTAGTTCGTCCACGCAATCAATAACCGTGAGCACTAGAGTGTTCGCCGCATTAGATTAAGAGGTTTTGGATATGAAGCAAGACTTACCGCTGGCATTAGCGCATGTTTTAGCGGTGCAGGCCTATAAACAGGGCAAACCCATCGAGACTTTGGCGCGTGAATCGGGTTTAGCCATTGGTGATATTGTCAAATTGGCCAGCAATGAGTCGCCGCTCGGGCCTAGCCCGGCTGCAATCGTTGCTGCGCAGCAAGGCTTGTTGAATAGCGCGCGCTATCCCGATGGTGCGTCGTTTACGTTGTTAAAAACTTTGGCACAACACCTACGCGTTCCTCCCAATTGGTTGACCATTGGCAATGGCTCCAATGAGATTTTGGATTTATTAGCGCGAGCTTATTTAAAGTCGGGCGATCAAGTGTGGTTTGATCAACACAGTTTTGCGGTTTATCCGATTGTCACGCAATTGGCTGGTGCCACGGGCGTGAGTATCCCAGCCAAAAATTATGGCCATGATGTGCAAGCCTATCTACAAAAGCTTGAGCATGAGCCTGCACCAGCGATGCTTTTTTTGGCCAATCCGAATAACCCCACCGGCACTTGGTTTGATGAGCAAACGCTGATCACATTGTTGGAGGCGCTGCCGACGCGCACGGTATTGGTGTTGGATGAAGCCTATTGTGAATATGTGCTAGCTGACGGTTATCCCAACGGTGTGACTTTGTTAGATCGTTATCCCAATCTGGTGATCGCGCGGACGTTTTCTAAAGCTTATGGCCTCGCAGGATTGCGTTTGGGTTATGCGATTGCCCATCCGCCAGTTACTGAGGCATTGCAGCGGGTACGCCAGCCGTTTAATGTCAGCTTGCCCGCGCAGCAGGCCGGTATCGGCGCGTTAGAAGATGTCGATCATTTGCAAAAAGCGGTGTTGTTAAATCGTGAGCAGTTGGCGTGGATGGTGGGGCAGTGCAAACAGCGTCAACTGGGCTTTATTCCGTCGCAAGCTAATTTTCTAACGATCGAATGTGGATGCGTGGCGCAACCTTTATATGAAGCCTTGTTGCAGCAGGGCATAATTGTCAGGCCGATTGCGGACTATGGTTTGCCCAATCATTTGCGTGTCAGCATCGGGTTGCCGCAAGAAAATCAACGCTTTTGGCAAAAATGGGATCTGATAAGGGCGAATGAATGACACTCTCGTTCAAGGATGAACCGCGATTATTGATTATTGGCTTAGGCCTCATGGGCGCGTCATTAGCAGCCGCTTTAAAATCTCGAGGCTACGCCGGAAAAATTGATGGTGTCGCACGCAAGCTTTCCACGCAGCAACACGCATTAGCGTCTGGCTGGTTTGATCGTGTGGGCTTGGATCTTACGCAGTTGATTGCTGATGCTGATGTCATTGTGTTGGCGACGCCCTTAAGTAGCTTTGCCGATTTGTTGCGGCGAATTAAACCGCACTTGCAGCCGAACACGATTATTACTGATGTCGGCAGTGCCAAAGCTTGCGTGCGGGACGATGTGATCAGGGTTTTTGGGTTTATGCCGTCCAATGTCGTATTGGGTCATCCCATCGCTGGTTCCGAGCTCAGTGGTTTATCGGCAGCTAACGCTAATTTATATCAACGGCAAACGGTGATTTTAACGCCTACACCGGAAACTGATCTGACGGCGGTGCAAGCGGTTAAATGTATGTGGCAATGCACCGGTGCACGCGTGACACAATTGGATCTCGACGTGCATGATCAGGTTCTCGCCGCCACCAGTCATTTACCGCATTTGTTGGCGTTTTCTTTGGTGGATACCTTGGCCGGTGATGAACAATCACGCGCCATTTTTGAATATGCCGCTGGTGGTTTTCGGGATTTTACCCGCATCGCCGCGAGTGATCCATTGATGTGGCGCGATATTTTTCGCGCCAATCGCGTCGCCATCAAAGCCGTGGCGCAACATTTTTGCGATGATTTAGATCAACTACTGACTCAGCTAGATGATGATGAACAAGATGATCATCTATTAGCGCGCTTAACGCGTGCCAAGCAATCTCGAGACGCATTTTCGCAAGTTTTGCAAGCTCGCCATGATGGTGTTGATCCAGTTTAATTTGAGATTAATTAAGTAGAGTAATCGTTATGAGTGGTTCAGTAGAGTTTGTCTGTCAGCCGGGTGGCGCATTGAAGGGTAGCTATGTGTTGCCGGGTGATAAATCGATTTCGCATCGCAGTATTATGCTGGGTTCGTTAGCGGATGGCGTTAGTCATATCAATGGGTTTTTGCAGGGTGAAGATAGTTTGGCGACCTTGGCGGCTTTTCAACAAATGGGCGTGCGCATTGATGGCCCGGATGAACAGCAGTGCGTGACGGTTTATGGGGTTGGTTTGCAGGGATTAAAAAAACCGAGTGCACCATTAAATCTGGGTAATTCGGGTACGTCGATGCGGTTGATGAGTGGTTTATTGGCGGGGCAAGTTTTTGATACGGTGCTTATCGGCGATGAATCTTTATCGAAGCGGCCCATGGCGCGCGTTGCTGTACCCCTTGCCAAAATGGGGGCAGATATCCAAACCCAAAATGGTTTGCCGCCACTTCAAATTCAAGGTGGGCAAAAGCTCAGGGCGGCTGAATTTCCACTCGCTATTGCCAGCGCTCAAGTGAAGTCGGCTTTGCTGTTAGCAGGTTTATATGCAGCGGGCAGTATGCGGGTGATTGAGCCTGCGCCATCGCGGGATCATACCGAACGGATGTTGCGTGCAATGGGGTGTGATGTGGATTGCCGCTTGTTGGCTGATGGTCGTCGGCAAGTTAGCTTAACAGCGCCCGATCAGCTAAGCGCAATCGATATTGACATCCCGGTTGATCTTTCTTCTGCTGCCTTTTTTATGGTGGGTGCGGCGATTGCGGCTGGGTCGGATTTAATTTTAGAAAAGGTGGGCGTTAATCCTACGCGGGATGGTGTCATTCATCTATTACAACGGATGGGTGCACATATTGAATTGTTGAACCCGCGCGATTGTAGTGGCGAGCCAGTTGCCGATATTCGTATTCGATCGAGTCAGTTAAAAGGCATTGATATTGATCATGCGGATGTGGTGCTGGCGATTGATGAGCTGCCTATTCTTTTTATTGCCGCTGCTTGTGCTGAAGGCGATACCATTTTACATGGTGCCGAAGAGTTGCGCGTTAAAGAGAGTGATCGCTTGGCTGCTATGTCTCAGGGTTTACGGCAACTGGGTGTTGATGTCACCGATTATCCCGATGGTTTAAAAATCGTTGGGCGAGGTCAGCAAGCTGCTTGCTTTCAGGGTGGTGTGATTGACAGTTTTGGTGATCATCGAATTGCCATGTCGTTTGCGATGGCAACACTGCGAGCGGAAGCCCCGATTCGAATTAAGGATTGCGCCAATGTCGCAACCTCGTTTCCCGGATTTGAAGCGCTGGCATCGCAAGCAGGCTTGTTGATTAAGCAGATGGTTAATTAAGCGGGTATAACACGAAAGCAACACAAGGATGATTTTAAATGGCAATTCCAGTGATCACCATTGATGGTCCTAGCGGTTCCGGTAAAGGCACCATTGCCCAAAAAATTGCACAGCAGTTGGATTGGCATTTATTAGACAGCGGCGCTTTATATCGCGTGTTGGCCTATCAAGCATTGGCAAAAAACATCGCGCTTGATGATGCGACGACTTTAGCGGCCACGGCATTGCAGTTGCCTTTAACCTTTGTGGCGCGTGAGCAGCAACTGCCAGCAATCTTGCTCGATCAACGAGATATTACCGATGCCATACGCAATGAAACCATCGGCAAAGCCGCTTCGCAAGTTGCTGTTTTGCTCGAAGTACGCCAAGCCTTGCTCGAGCGGCAAAAAAGCTTCCGGCAGTTACCGGGTTTGGTAGCCGATGGCCGCGATATGGGCACGGTGATTTTTCCAGATGCTATAGTCAAGATCTTTTTAACGGCTTCACCAGCAGCTAGGGCGCAGCGGCGCTTTCTACAGTTGAAAGCCGGCGGTTATGATGGTAGTCTCCGCCAGCTTGAGCAAGAAATAGCGGATCGTGATACGCAAGACCAGCAACGTCGGTATGCGCCGTTAAAAGCCGCTGATGATGCTGCGATTATTGATTCATCGGATTTGAGTATCACGCAAGTCTTAGATCAAGTGATGGCGTTAATTGTAAAAGCAAAAGTACCGCGTGCACCTCAGTGTTAAACCAGTCGGCTGATGTGTGCTTCTATTCATAACCCTATGAGCGGCTGGACCATAGGCAGTTAGCGAAAGCTGACTAACCAACAGGAAATTTTATGAACGAAAGTTTCGCTGAGCTATTTGAAGCTAGTTTAAAAGATCTCGATTTTACCCCAGGTGCGATTGTTTCCGGTACTGTGGTCAGCATTGACCAAGACTGGGTGACCGTACATGCTGGATTAAAGTCTGAAGGCGTTATCCCCCTGATTCAGTTTCTTAATGATCAAGGCGAGATGGAAGTCAAAATCGGCGATGTCGTCGATGTGGCGCTGGACACCATTGAAGATGGTTTTGGCGAAACGCGTTTGTCGCGTGAAAAAGCCAAGCGTGCCGAGTCTTGGACACGTTTAGAAAAAGCCTTTACGCAACAACAGATGGTACTGGGTATCATCAGCGGCAAAGTCAAGGGTGGTTTTACTGTCAATATCGATACCATTCGTGCGTTTTTACCCGGTTCTTTGGTCGATGTGCGTCCCGTGCGTGACACCCTGCATTTAGAAGGCAAAGAACTCGAATTTAAAGTAATTAAACTCGATATCAAACGCAACAACGTGGTGGTTTCTCGCCGTGCGGTATTGCAAGCAGAAAATTCAGCCGAGCGTGAAGCTTTACTGGAAAATCTCAGTGAAGGCATGCAGATCAAAGGTGTGGTCAAGAACCTCACCGATTACGGCGCCTTCGTTGATTTGGGCGGCGTAGATGGTTTGCTGCATATCACCGATATGTCATGGAAACGCATTAAGCATCCCGGCGAAATTGTTACGGTTGGCGAAGAGCTGAATGTGAAAATCTTGAAATATGATCGTGAGCGTAATCGCGTATCCTTGGGCTTAAAGCAGTTGGGCGAAGATCCATGGGTTCGCGTGACCAAAAAATTCCCAGAAGGCTCTAAAATCGTCGCTAAAGTTACCAATCTCACCGATTACGGCTGTTTTGCTGAAATTGAAGAAGGTGTTGAAGGTTTAGTGCATGTCTCGGAAATGGATTGGACCAACAAAAACGTTCATCCATCAAAGATTGTCAGTGTTGGTCAAGAAATCGAAGTGATGGTTCTGGATATCGACCAAGAACGTCGACGTATTTCTTTAGGCGTCAAGCAATGTCAAATCAATCCATGGGAAGACTTTGGTCAGCGTCATGCTAAGGGCGATAAAGTTTCTGGAAAAATTAAATCCATTACTGATTTTGGTTTGTTTATTGGTTTGGATGGTGCGATTGATGGCCTTGTGCATTTATCTGATTTGTCTTGGGATGAGACCGGCGAAGAGATGGTGCGTCAGTTCAATAAGGGTGATGAAATTGAAGCTGTTATTTTGGCTATCGACCCTGAACGTGAACGTATTTCGTTAGGCATCAAACAAATGATTAATGATCCTTTCGCTAACTATGTGACGACAAATGAAAAAGGGGCTATCGTCAAAGGCAAGGTCGTTCAAGTCGATGCCAAGTCTGCTGAAGTTGAGTTGTCAGAAGGTATTAATGGCACATTAAAATCAGCCGATTTTGGTCGTGATCGTGTTGAGGATCTCAGTGCCCACTTGAATATCGGAGATGAAGTGACGGCTAAAATTGTCAATATCGATCGTAAGACACGATTGATTGCTTTGTCGATTAAAGCCTTAACGGTGGTGGATGACGCACCGGTGCCTGCTAAAGAGAAAGAAAAGGATCAGCCAGCGGTGGGTTTAAAAACCATTGGTGATTTAATAAAAGCTCAGTTGGGTAACAGCGGCTCTTAAGCTTTATCGTTTCCTGGGCTATCTCGATTAAAGGCCTGCGCAATTCAAAACGCACCCCGTCCCTGACTGGGTGCGTTTTTTGTTATAGGTGGGTTCATGTCTTGTTTTAGTTGGTTTCATATTTCGTGATAGGTGTTTTGATCAAGGGATCATGTTGATGACGGTGACCAAATCTGAATTAATCGATAGCATTGCCACGCAGTTACCGGCGGTGAGTGTGAGGGATGTTGATCAGGCCATCAAAGGGATGCTGGAATTGATGTCGCAAACGCTTGCACAAGGTGAGCGCATTGAAATCCGTGGTTTCGGTAGTTTCTCACTACATCATCGCCAACCGCGTCAAGGCCGTAATCCCAAAACCGGCGAATCTGTGGTGTTGGACGCAAAATATGTTCCCCATTTTAAACCTGGCAAAGAACTACGGGATCGGGTGAACCAAAGCATGGCACATGAAATTGCTCAGTTAGGTTCGGCCAAAGAGCCAGGTGTCGGTACGGTTTGAATGGGTTTGATGACCTGTGCTTGATAACCCCTGCACTTGGAACCAAAATCGCCTGCATTAGCTTTTTTTTCAGCTCTTCATCTCGGATAGCGGTTGTCTTTTTCCCTCGTCGCGCAAAGAAAATGGTGTGAAGTGAGTATGGGTATCATAGGTGTCGATACCTTCCGCACGCTTTAACCAGCCTATCGTTGCGTAGGTAACCGGTGTCAGCACCACTTCTACCATGACCTTGAAAGCAAAGTTAAACAGGATCACGGCGAGCAGCGCATCATTGGTCCAGATCCCATAAAATGCCAGTGGGTAAAAAATCAGTGAATCGATGCCTTGGCCGCAAAATGTTGAACCGATAGTGCGCATCCACAAATGCCGACCTTGTGTCCATAATTTCATTTTGGCCATGACGAAGGAGTTTATAAAATCCCCCACCCAATAAGCCAAAATACTCGCAGTAATAATGCGACCCGTTGCGCCAAATACGGTTTCCAGAGCGGGTTGTAGCACTTGATTAAAAGGTTCATAGGGGCTGGCCGGAATGTTTAGAATGATCCAGCTCATAAAGCTGGCAAAAATCATCAAAGCAAACCCAGCCCAGATGGCGCGCCTGGCGCGTGCATAACCATACACTTCGGTGAGTACATCAGCAAAAATATAGCCAATAGGAAAAAATAAATTGGCAGCACCAAAACTAAAATCACCAAGCCAAGGTAATTGCACCAGACAGACTTTAGCGGGACCGATTAGGTTTGAGCACAACAATACCCCAACCATGCCAGCGACTAAAAAATCATAATATCGAAAATTAGGCATATTGCCGTTGGTATTCACTTTACGTTTGTTCTCCATTGTGCTGAATGTTTTCTAAGTCTTGAATGATACGGGTAAATTCAAGCAGGACGGAATTTGCCGTAGGTCGGACTTGCCAATTGAGGCTTAACATATTGGTGAGCGTTGTATGTAATGGCGGGCTAAATTGGTGCAGTGTATAAAAAAAATAATCTCGATACGGTGTGATCAATAACTGATTATTTTGGTTGAAAAAATCTTGGTAAACATTGGCAAAAATTAATTCAAAGGAGGTGCACGCAAAACTATAAATATCGCTGCTGAGCACGGCAAGTTTAGCCTGGTCGGTTTTCAGTGACTCGTATTGATGAAGATTAAGGTCTAGGGTTCTGTGACTACCAGTAATATCTGTTAAGCGTGGATCAGTTAAAAATCGGGAGCAACCAAAATCAATAAATTTAAAACAAGAGGAAGTAGCATCAGGCCTATTTAGCGTCATATTTTCAGATTTAATATCTTTGTGCACAAGCCCTACTTGGTGAAAAGTAATTAAAGCGGGTAAATATTGCTTTAATAGTACTATTCGCTGAATTAAACAGGCTATTGGTTTTTCAGTTTCATAAAATGGAACGCTGAAATATTTTTCCGAATAGGTCAACAAGTCCATATCGCCAGCAAGATCTTGTTTTTTTATAAAATTGACTGGGTTGAAATCAGAAGAGAGTCTTTGCGCCCATCTATAGCTGGTGGCGATTTTTGGTATGGGTGGGAGATGTGTTTGTACCTCCGCTATTTGATTTAATTGATTTAATATCGAGATCTCATTAACGATTTGTGAGTAACTATTCTGTGCAATTTTTTGTAATGATGGATCCCTAGTGCATGCCGGATGGGGGGTAATAAACAATAAGAAATTTGAATGACCAACGGATGCTAATGGTTTATAGAGGTAGATTTTTTTTCCAAAAGGGAGACTCAAATTTTTGCTCAGGTCTTTAAGATGGGCTTGATTAAGTTCAGGCGATATGTCCAGCGTTACGGGTGTACTGGGACGAGATGCTGAAATATTTGCCGGTTGTTGACGAGGTGTTGGACAAAGTAGTTGATGAGGTGCTTGTTGTAAGTTGAGGTGAGGTACATTGGTGAGTTTTTGCAAAGGTCAATCTCCTTGGTTTGTTGCTATTTGGTTTGTTGTTAGTTGCGGCCGATGTGCATCGACTGTTTTTATTACATATTTTCTCTCTGCAATCCGTGCTGAGAGTGGTGAGGGTAGCTTGACGCATAACTGCATTGCAATAGCTGACTATGCCCTTTAAGCTTTGGCAGTGTATTTGCTAATGGTATTGAAATGAAACGAATTGGTATTGAAAAGAAACGAGCAGCGGTAGTAATTGACGCTTACCCTTCGCATATATGCCATTCTACTGGCGAACATGTCGATAATTTGACAGATGTGATACGTGTGTTTTAGATAGGCGTGTTTTGATAGGGATGTTGTTCCAGATTTAATTCTGGCCACAATTAACAGCGAGGATGTTATGGAAGAAGAGGATAAAGCCTTAGATCTACCGGTTGTGCCAAAATCAGGTGGTGGCAGCAAAAAAATACTGATTATTATTGTTGCGATTGTATTGGTTGTATTGTTGGCTGCCGGTGGCGCTGCTTTTTTTCTGTTGAAGGGCAAGGGGGCGAGTGAAGCGGGCGCTGTGGCAGAACAGCCCGAGCACACAGAAGCGCATGTTGAGAAAAAAATTGCACTGTATCTTACTTTAAAGCCACCGTTTGTGATCAAAGCCAAATCTTCTGGTCGCCAACGTTATTTGCAAATGGAGCTTACCTTAGTCACTCGTGATGAAAAAAAACTCGATCAATTGAAAGAAAATATTCCGCAACTGCGTAATGCGGTTGTTACGGCAATGGCGTCGCAAGTTTTGGAAGAATTATTGCAACCAGAAGGACGTGAGGCGCTGCAACAGTCATTGTTGGCTGATTTACAAGCCTTGATGGAAGAGGAGAACGGTGATCCCCTGATTGAACAAGTGTTATTTACCACTTTTATCATGCAGTAGGCTTCGACAGGCTCTCGGCCACTGGGGTTGAAAAATAAACGGCTTCTTTTATTTTTTATAGCGGGAATGCTTTTTCAAGCGGGAATGTTGTTTGTTAACCTGAATGTTGTTTTTTTAACGTGAATGTTGTTTGTTAAAGAGTGATTATGGCTGTTCAAGATATATTATCCCAGGATGAAATCGACGCTTTACTGCATGGCGTTGATGATGGTCATATCGAAACAGAAAATGATGTCGGTAGCGGTGGAGTAAGCCAATACGACCTTGCTACACAGGATCGTATTGTTCGCGGCCGTATGCCGACGCTGGAAATGATTAACGAGCGCTTTGCGCGTTATACCCGCATTAGTTTATTCAATTTTTTACGCCGTACTGCCGATGTTGCCGTAGGTGGTGTTCAGATTCAAAAATTTGGTGAGTACATCCATACGCTTTATGTGCCGACCAGTCTGAATATGGTCAAGCTTAAACCGTTGCGGGGTACGGCATTATTTATTCTTGATGCCAAACTGGTTTTTAAGTTGGTCGATAATTTTTTTGGGGGCGATGGTCGGCATGTGAAAATTGAAGGTCGCGAATTTACGCCAACCGAAAATCGTGTGGTGCAAATGATCCTCGAATCGGCATTTAAAGATATGGAAGAAGCCTGGGCGCCGATTTTTAATATTAAATTTGATTATCTGGGTTCGGAAGTTAACCCTTCCTTAGCCAATATTGTGAGTCCTAGCGAAGTGGTTATCGTCAACACCTTTCATATTGAATTGGATGGTGGTGGCGGTGACATGCATTTAACCTTGCCCTACTCGATGTTAGAGCCGGTTCGAGAAGTTTTGGATGCGGGTGTGCAAAGTGATGTCGATGATACCGATGAACGTTGGTTGCGCGCCTTAAAAGAAGACATTATGGATGCGACCATTCCGTTGCGGGCACGGGTTTGTCAGAAAACTATTTCGTTGGATCAATTGAGCAAACTCAAAGCCGGTGATGTGATTCCAGTGGATATGCCGGATTATGTGACCTTGCTGACCAATGGTATTCCCTCATTTAAAACTAAACTGGGCGTTTCGCGGGGCAATTTAGCCTTAAAAGTGCTGAGTCGGTTTGAACGTAAAGTTATTAATTAAAGTTTTATTTTTAGGCGTTATTAAAGTGTTATTTTTAGGGGTGAGAGTATGGCTGATGAACAAGACAGTTTAGCCGATGAGTGGGCGGCGGCGCTTGAGCAGCAAAGTACCAATGAGCCGGTGGCTTTAGAGCAATTTAAGTCGGAAAACATCGCCAGTATGGGTGGTGGTGAACACAATCCGAATCTGGATGTGATTTTAGATATTCCGGTGACTTTATCCATGGAAGTGGGCAATACCGATATTAGCATTCGTAATTTGCTTCAACTCAACCAAGGCTCAGTGATTGAATTAGATCGCTTAGCCGGTGAGCCGTTGGATGTGCTGGTCAATGGTACCTTGGTGGCGCATGGTGAAGTCGTGGTGGTGAATGAAAAATTTGGTATTCGATTAACCGACATTGTCAGTCCTGCTGAACGCATTAAAAAACTGAAATAAAGGAAAGCGCGGTGATGCGAAGTTTCGTTTTCATATTGACCTGGATATGTTTGCCGCTACTGGCATTGGCTGAGCCTTCGGTGACGCCTTTTGCTACTCCCTTAGCTACACAATTTGCAACGCCCAGTGCTATGCCCTCTGTATCGATGAACGCGAACACGGTTGTCACCGATAGCACGGCAGCAGCGGTTGAGGCCGAGACACCAGTTGGTGTCGCAAGCGCAGCTCCACTCGCTTTAAAAAACACCGCGACCAAAGAATCTAATCAGAGTTTGCAAAAAAGCTTACTGCGCAATTTTATTGGATTAATGATTGTGTTGGGGGTGTTGTTGCTGCTCGTGACTTTATATAAGCGCACCCACTTATATAAAAATTTTCATGAACAGCCGATGCGGATTGTTTTAACGTTAGCTTTAGCACCAAAACAAAAACTGGCGGTGGTTGAATTGTTTGGTGGTTATAGCTTGATTTCGATCAGCGAAAAAAATGTGAATTTGATTCAAGTGCTGCAACCTACCCAAGTGATGGCGTTGGAAAGTTATTTGGCGACCAAAAAACCGGCATCAATGGTCCCTCGTTCTTCCAAGGTAGACGAGGTGAGTCAAGACGAAAAAATGGGATTTGAAAATTTGCTGAAAAAAATTCTGAATAATCCAGGCCCACAAGAATGAACAACAACAAAAAAATCCCGCTTAACCTGTTTATGTTTCGCTTGATCGCTTTTGGTGGTTTTTTTTGGCTACCGCAAGCCATGGCAGACACGTTTGGATTGCCGATTTTACAAGTCACACAAGGCGGTCAGCAACCGGTGGAATATACGCTGACGCTGCAAGTGATGGCATTAATGACGGCGCTGACATTTTTGCCCGCCTTGGTTTTAATGATGACCTCCTTTACGCGCATTATTGTGGTGTTTTCCATTTTGCGACAGGCGATTGGTTTGCAACAAACCCCCTCGAATCAAATTTTGATTGGTTTGGCATTGTTTTTATCGTTATTTATCATGTCGCCGGTGTTGGATAAAGCCAATCAAACGGCACTACAGCCGTATTTGCTTAAACAAATCACTGCGCAGCAAGCGCTGGAAAATGTGCAGCTACCCTTTCGGGAGTTCATGCTGAAACAAACGCGAGAAGATGATGTGTTGCTGTTTATGCAAATAGCCAAACATGCGCCCGTAGCGACACCTGCGGACATTCCGATTACTACTTTGATTCCTGCCTTTGTTATCAGTGAATTAAAAACTGCTTTTCAAATTGGCTTTTTATTGTTTATTCCTTTTCTGATTATTGATCTGGTGGTGGCCAGCGTGTTAATGGCGATGGGCATGATGATGCTGTCGCCATTGATTGTTTCTTTGCCCTTTAAAATCATGCTGTTTGTGTTTGTTGATGGCTGGTCGATGATTGTTGGCACGCTTGCAGCCAGTTTTGGCTAAGGTCTGACGATGACCCCTGACATTATTATCGATCTGTGTCGCCATGCCGTTTTTCTTGCAGTGATGATGGTGACTGTGATCATTGTGCCGAGCCTGGCGGTGGGTTTAATTGTGTCTTTATTTCAAGCGGCGACGCAGATCAATGAGCAAACCCTCAGTTTTTTACCCCGATTATTGGTGACGCTTTTTACTCTATCGATTATGGCCCCCTGGCTAGGCAGTGAGATGGCAGATTTTACCCGTGAATTACTCAATGCCATTCCCGGTATATTAGGTTAGCTGTCCATGATCGTATTGAGCATGGAGGCGATTACGCAATGGGTTGCTTCATTATTGTGGCCATTGTTTCGTGTTAGCGCATTTTTTATGACCGTACCCTTATTTGGCAGTCAGCTGGTGCCGACGCGCATTCGTTTGTATTTATCCATTAGTTTTACGCTGATGTTGTGGCCAATGATCGATGCGCAGCTGTGGCCGACAGTCGATTTACCGCAGGCACTAATGATTACGCTTCAGCAATTGCTGATTGGTCTGGCGATGGGCTTGATGGTGCAAGTGTTATTTCAAATCCCCGCCCTCGCCGGGCAAATTATATCCATGCAAAATGGTTTGGGTTTTGCGATGATGGTTGATCCGGTGAATGGTATTAATGTTGCCTCGATCGGGCAGTTGTATTTACTCATGGCGAATCTGCTGTTTTTGAGCATGAACGGGCATCTGGTGGTTTTGCAAGTGTTGGCCGCAAGTTTTGAAACGCTGCCAATCGGTCGCGGTGGTTTATCGCTGAATGATTTTTACCATCTGATCGAACAGGGCAGCTGGTTGTTTTCAGCCGCGTTGTTGATTGCGTTACCCGCGATTACCGCATTGTTATTGGTGAATCTGGCTTTTGGTTTAATGGCCAGGCTCGCCCCCCAGTTGAATATTTTTGCCATCGGCTTCCCGTTTGCGATGGTGTTTGGTTTGCTGGTGTTATGGGTAACCTTAAGTGGGTTTCTTCCGCAGTTTAGTCAGTTAACCGAACAGTGTTTGCTGCTATTACGCGATATGGTGAGATAACCCACCATGTCAGAAGACTCCGGCCAAGAAAAAACCGAAGATGCCAGTGCCAGGCGACTTGAACAGGCGCGGGAAAAAGGTCAGGTTGCACGCTCGAAAGAATTAACGGCTTTCGTGATCACGCTCGCTGGCTGCATGGTGATCTTGATGATTTCGGATACCTTGATCAAGCAGTTAAGCGAGTTAGCCCACTTATCGTTTAGTGTCTCACGTGATGTATTGATGGATAAGCAAGCCATCATTTTGCATGTTAAGCACAGCATCATCGGTGTTGCCAACAGCGTGTTGCCGTTATTAATTGTGTTGTTTTTTGCGGCGCTGTTGTCGGGTGTGTTGATGGGCGGATTAAATTTTTCGACGCAAGCGCTGATGCCGAGTTTATCGCGTTTAAATCCGTTAACGGGCATGGCCCGCCTATTTTCTGCGCAGAGCATGATGGAGATGGTAAAAGCGCTGGCGAAATTTCTACTGGTCGCCGGTGTTGCTGTATGGGTGATGTTTCGCCATGTCGGTGAAATTGCGGGCCTGGCGGATCAAGATATTAATACCGCCATGGCTCATAGTTTATCCGTTACCGCTTGGTCGTTTGTGGCGGTGAGTTTTGCGTTGTTGCTGTTGGTTGCGATTGATGTGCCCTTCCAATTCTGGAATTATTGGCAGCAGTTAAAAATGAGTAAACAAGAATTAAAAGACGAATATAAAGAAACCGAAGGCAAGCCAGAAGTAAAAGCGCGTATTCGTCAAATGCAACGCCAGATCGCGCAGCGTCGCATGATGGAAAAAATCCCACAAGCCGATGTGGTGATTACTAACCCGACTCACTATGCCGTGGCGCTGCGTTATCAAACGGACACGGATGCTGCGCCCATTGTCGTGGCAAAAGGTCAGGATTTAATTGCGCAAAAAATTAAAGAGATTGCCGCTGAACATCAGATAACCTTGATAGAAGCACCTCCGTTAGCGCGGGCGGTGTATTACTCCACCAAAATTAATCAGCAAATTCCCGCTGGTTTGTATGTTGCTGTTGCCCAAGCCTTGGCTTACGTGTATCAAATGAACCAATTTAAACGCGGCTTCAGTCAACAGCAGGCTAAAAAGCCGGACTTTCCGATTCCGCCAGAGCTGCGCAAAGACGAGTAGCGAAAGTCGGCAAGGTTGTATTTTGGACTTGGCTGGATGGCTGTGCCTGCATTACCACCACCATCAAAGCATCTTGTCGCGGATTGCGCAGCGAAAAAAGCTGTTGCAGTGCTATCCATTTGGCTTGGCGCAAGCGGGTGGTGGCGTGTCCTGCGACCACATAGCACCAGCTGGCCTGATACTCGCCATCCGTACCCTGAAGTTTTGCACGATTGTCATCGTGGTCTAGAACAGGCCAATTGGGCAACCAAACATTCTCCCCGTAATCCAGTTCATGGGCTTGGGTTTGGTGATGATACCAAGCGATGCGGGCTTCAATAACCGGTCCGTTCGTCAGGTGATAGGCGGCGCTGTCGTGACCATCAACGTTGATCAGTTGCAGTTGCCACGGATGTTGGGAGGGTGTCGAAAAGGCACCGTCGATCATCGTCGGTAGCTTGGGATTGGGTGGGGTGATACGAAAACTGTTGAGCGTCAATGCATAACCCATCAAGGGCAACAGCAGCAGAGCGATGGGCAGATGATAATTCTGTCTGAATAAGAGATTGGCAGGTGGTGATAATAATTTAGGGCTTAAAAATTCAGCCGGAGATGTGCTCGGCAGTTGCCGACCCAGAAAAATTACCGGCAACATCACAATAGCAAACAACAACCAGCCCAGCAGATTGTGATCTTGCACCCAAGGGTGTTGCATCTGGCTGTGATAAGCGATGCTCACTACCGCCGCAATGCGAACCCAGTTCATGACGACAGCGCTGACGGCAGCGACACCCATCAACCCGCAGCTATGCCGTAAACTCAGTCGATTCAATAACGCATAGCTTCCACTTAATGCCACGGCGACCAATAAATACCGTAAGCCACTGCAGCCACCGGCAATCACCAAGGCGCCAAACGGCAGTTGTATTTTTTCACCGACTATCCAAGCCGGTAGATTCAAGATTTGCATCCAAGTACTGGTGACGACGATGGAGAGTTTTTGCAGTACAGGCACCAGCAGTACGGACCAAATGGGCATGCCTGTCAGCCATAATATAGCAGGCAAGAGCAGTTGTTTGATTGATTGGTTCAGACTTACTGTCCCAAGCATTATCCGCATCAACAACACAACCTGCAGTGCAAAAAAACTTTGATGCAGAACTTGGTTGTGCGTTAAATAACTCAGCGTCCACAAGGCGCTGACACTGGTGAGCATTAGCATAGTTAAGCGGGGTAAATGCCAATGGATTAATCGCGCTTGTTGCCAACCAAAATAACCCGCTAGCAAGCTGGTCCAGATGCCATGGCCGTAACCCTGTGAAGCATCTAACCACAGTTGTAGTAGGCTCACTAAGCTGGGCCAATAGCCGAGTGCAACACTGAACAGTAGCGCGATGGCCATCAATCTGGATCGAAATTATTGGTTTTTTATGTCAACTGTGTTCGATGTCAATCGCTTTTCCCTCGGCAAGATCGCGCAGTGGCAGGCCGGAAATATTAAAGCCCGCATCGACGTAAATGGTTTGCCCGGTAATGCCGCTGGACAAATCCGACGCTAAAAACGCAGCGGCATTGCCGACTTCAGCTGTGGTGACGTTACGATTCAGCGGTGAGAATGCCTGTGCATATTGCAGCATTTTGCGGAAATGTTTAATCCCTGAGGCTGCTAAGGTACGAATCGGGCCAGCAGAAATTGCATTCACGCGCACACCTTGCGTGCCTAAACTGCCTGCTAGATAACGCACACCGGCTTCTAAGCTGGCTTTGGCCAATCCCATGACGTTGTAGTTGGGGATAATGCGTTCAGCACCAAGATAGGACAGTGTGATTACCGAAGAGGTCGGTGTGAACAATCCTGCTTTATCTGCATATTGGCAAAGTTTAACCAAACTATAACTGCTGATGTCATGTGCCAGTAAGAACGCATCGCGGCTGGTGTTTTGAGTAAAGTCACCTTCCAGCGCTTCAGCTGGTGCAAAGCCAATCGAGTGCACCAGAATATCCAAATGCCCCCAGTCTTTTTTTAGCTGTGCAAACAACTGCTCAACTTCAACGTCGTTTTGCACATCACACGCAATCACGGTTTTGCAGCCTAAGATTTCTGCACATTTATCAATACGGCTTTGCAGGCGCTCATTCTGATAGGTCAACGCCAATTGTGCGCCTTCACGTGCGAAAGCTTCGGCAATCCCGTAGGCGATGGATTTATTATTCGCGATGCCCAGAATTAAAGCATTTTTATTGGTTAATAGACTCATTTGCAGTATCCCCATGACCTGATATGCGGCTTATGGTAATTGAGCAAGACTGGCAGCACAAATAAAAAAATGAAGCGCTAAAAACCCCAATAATTTTCTAGTTGAATATGTGCCTGCTTTTTCTGTGGTGATTTTTTTATTTGATGCTCACTCAATAGAAACTCGTTCAATTACAGATAACTTGTCGCTTTTTAAACAGAAGCTTTCTACAATTGCGGTTTTTATCAACGGCTATTATGTGTGAATGATAGGCTAAGGAGCTTGTTTTGAATACACCCATTGCTTTATCAGATGCCCAGAAACCAACTTGGAAAATTGTATTGTCTGCGCCAGTGATCATTGCGGCCCTCGGTTATTTTGTTGATATCTATGATTTACTGTTATTCAGCATTGTGCGTATTCCGAGTTTGAAATCATTAGGGCTTGAGGGGCAAGCACTTACCGACCAAGGTTTGTTTTTACTCAATATGCAAATGGCCGGATTGCTTTTAGGCGGAATTTTATGGGGCATCTTAGGCGATAAAATTGGTCGCTTAAAAATTTTATTTGCGTCGATTTTTTTATATTCGGCAGCCAATGTTTTGAATGGTCTGGTGCAAAACGTACCGCAGTATGCCGCGTTACGTCTTTTGGCCGGTATCGGTTTAGCCGGTGAACTCGGTGTAGGTATTACATTGGTGCTGGAAAGTTTGCCAAATCGTTTGCGTGGTTACGGCACTATGATTGTTGCCAGTGTGGGTGTTTCTGGCGCGGTGCTTGCTGGTATTGTTGCCAAAACATTCGATTGGCGAGCGGCTTATTTTATTGGCGGTGGCTTAGGGTTTTTATTATTATTTTTTCGTATTGGTGTTTTTGAGTCAGGAATGTTTCGTTCAATGGAAACTGCCGAGCATATCAAGCGCGGTGATTTCCTCAGTTTATTTACCAGTTGGAAGCGCTTTAGCAAATATTTTAAATCGATTATGGTCGCGGTGCCTTTGTGGTTCAGCGCTGGCATTTTAATGACGCTATCACCTGAGTTTGGCAAAGAGTTTGGCATAACTACGCCTATTATTGCCGGTGATTCGATTATGGCGTTTTATTTGGGTTTGGTGGTCGGTGATTTTGCCAGTGGCGGTTTGAGTCAATGGATGCAAAGCCGTCGCAAAGTCATTTTGTTGTTTTTAGGTATGTACAGCGTGGTTCTGGCTTGTTTTTTATTGTGGCCACAAAACACCAGCATGGGATTTTATATCATGTGTGGTTTAATGGGCTTTACCTGTGGTTATTGGGCGATTTTTGTTACCAGTGCGGCTGAACAGTTTGGAACGAATATTCGTGCAACCGTTGCATCTACGGCTCCGAATTTTATTCGGGGTACGGTGATTCCGATTACTTTTTTCTTTCAGCTGTGGAAAGCGCCATTGGGTTTTGTCGGCAGCGCTTTGGCAGTCGGCGCGATTTGTTTGGTGATTGCCACGGTCTGTGCCTGGCGATTGCAAGAAACTTACGGCAAAGATTTGGATTATGTTGAATAGATCCTTTTTATTTCACATTACCTTTTTAGTTCAGGGTAATAAATGTCAACACCTCGGTGAGAGTGCGAATCACTTTGCTGTTGAGGGGCGCTAAGTCCTGCGCGTGATGCTGTAAGCAAAAAGTACGTAGACCAGCCGCAACGGCGGCTTGTACGCCTTGTACTGAATCTTCAATGGCGATCGTTTCTGCTGCATCGCATCCTGCCAGTGTTAGGCCTAATAGATAAGGCTCAGGATGCGGCTTACCTTGTTGGATATCGTCTCCACTGACTACAAAATCGATAAACGCTTGTAATCCGGCGTTAGTGAGCCAGCGCTGGGTGCGCACAGAGTTATTGGAAGTGATCACGCCCAGCTGACAGTGATGTTTTTTGAGTGTTTTTAATAAAGTGAGTGCGGTTGGGTTGGGCAAAACGGTTTCATAAAGCGTATCGATAATGGCGTTATAGTTTTGTAATAACTCAGTGGCGTCACCGGATATTGCATGACGTGTTTGCAGTTGGCGCACGATGGTTGTTAACGGCGGGCCATTTAATTGTTCGAACTCGGTGGGAGTTGCAGGGATCGCAAAAGACTCAACAAAGGTTTGATAGGCATGCCACATTACCTGCAAACTATCGGCGAGTGTGCCATCCAAATCAATTAATACACAACGCGTGATGGGGTTTAACATGGTGGGTTTAATGCGGTTTGACGCATCCAATACTGAGCTAATGCCGTTGAAACCGAAACCAAGTGATCATTGGATTGTTCTAGATAGTCGGGTAAATCATTGATTGAAACTGCTTGCAGCTTAGTGTATTCAAACGTCGTGGTTGCATGATTTGCCTGTAGGTCGTCAAAAGTCAATTGTGGCGCACTGAGCAATAGACCAATATCAATGCTGTGACTCTGATGATTTTCAATCAAGCATAATGGTTGAATGCATTCGATTACTTGTGGATGACAGCCAGTTTCTTCCTGAAACTCCAGTTGGATTTGCAGCGTCATCTCTATGTTTTGACCGATTTGATAATGCTGCGTATCGACACCGCCGCTGGGAATTAACTCCCACAAACCAGCGCCAGTGGTGTTGCTTAAACCGCGTTGACCAAACACTAACCCCTCTCGACACAGCAATAAGCCGGATACGGCTAAAGGGCGCATATGCAAATGCGCAAACAAGTGTGGTTGTAAAAATTGCGCCACCCAAAACCGATATTCACTGCGATGCCCCACTAGCGTATTGCCTACGTACTCATCTACACAAAACAGCTCGCCATTAAATAGCACTTGGCAGTTTTCGGTTTGGCGTCTGTGTTTTTCTTGCTGCCAAATAGCGTCGACTTGCTGCATCACCGCTGCGCAGGGTGCTGTATGCGGGTTGTTTTGTAGCAGCACTTGGATGGTATGGGTGGTGAAGGGGTGAGTGGTCAACATGAAGTGTCGTTAACATGAACCGTAATTAGCATAAAGAGTGATCAGCGTGAATGGGCATGATGTTATGGGCCATGCTCTTGCCCTACGGTTGGAATGAAATAAACTATCTCATTCTTTTCGATATTGCAGGAGCACTAGCCTATTTGGTTGATTTTTTTATGCCACCATATCCTTCAGTTTTTTTAAGGGGCGAATTTTTACCACATTACGCGCTGGTTTAGCCTTGAACATCACTTCTTCTTTGGTAAAAGGATTGATGCCTTTCCGTGCTTTAACAGCGGGTTTGTTAATGATGGCAACTTTCATTAGCCCTGGAAATACAAAGTGACCAACGCTGCGTTTTTTGATGTGCATTTCCAAAATTTCATTCAGCTCATCGAGAACTGACTGTACTTGCTTACGTGTCAGTTCAGTGGCGGCAGCGATTTCGGTTAATACTTGTGTTTTGGTCATGGCTTCTTGCAGTACTTTAGATTTGTTAATCGCTTTAACGGGTTTTGTTGACTTGGTTGCCTTAACGCTTTTTACGGCTTTAGGTTCTTTAACAGCTTTGACAGCTTTTACCGCTTTGGTGGCCGTGGTTTTGGCAACAGGCTTTTTGACGGCAGATTTTTTCACTGGCATAACAACTTTCCTTGTGTGGTTAAATTTAGGGGGAGTCATCAAGATGACACGCATCCATCACCTGAGAAATAGCTGATAATTCACTCAGACCGAGTGAATATAAACTGCTTTTTTAAGGTCTGCCAGTGTGAAGCCATAAAAAACCCTATAAAAATAGGTGTTTTTGCGAATTTAATTATTAGAAACGCAAAAAAACAGCATTTTTAAGCAGTTTTTATCACGGTGGCAGTTTATAAAAGATAAAAAATCTCTATAATTTATCTAAGTGGACGTATGTTAAAAATCGAGTGGTTGCTGAGTTTTTACTGGCTTATAATGAGCTTCTTTTATTCCTATGCCGTGAGATTTTAGGTTATGCCGATCTATGAATACCAATGTAAAGCCTGTGGACATCGTCTTGAAGCCCTCCAAAAAATGTCAGAAGATGCGCTGACGGATTGCCCAGCGTGTGCACAATCGACGTTAACTAAACTGGTCTCAGCCGCAGCGTTTCGCTTAAAAGGCCAAGGTTGGTACGAAACTGATTTTAAAAATAGCAACCAAAAAGGGTTGGCTGGCGATAACGCCAGTGGCGCTGATCAATCAACTGAAAAAACGGCTACTGATTCAACCGACAGCAGTCAATCAGCAGACAGCTCTGCCAGCAGCACTGCGGAAAAAGCGACTGAAAAAACAACTGAGAAAACTTCGAGCAGCTCTCCTGTCGCCAGCACGTCGAGTAGTTCGTCGAGTAGTTCGTCGGGTAGTACCGAGTAACCGCCCAAAAATCATCATCCAACAGTTATATTTTGAATTGATGCAGAGCCCATTTTTTTTAAGAGAGTAGAGCATGAGAAGCCATTATTGCGGTGATGTTAATCGTCAACATTTAGAGCAAACGGTACAGGTATGTGGTTGGGTGCATCGACGCCGTGATCATGGTGGCGTGATTTTTATTGATCTGCGCGACCGGCAGGGGCTGGTACAAGTGGTATTTAATCCAGACACAGCAGAAATTTTTGCCAAAGCCGAAAGCTTACGTAGTGAATTTGTGGTGATGATCAGTGGTCAAGTCCGGGCGCGACCGGTCGGTAGTGTCAATCCACAAATGGCGACGGGTGAGATTGAAATTATCGCGAGTCAGTTAACGATTTTGAATACGGCGCAAACACCGCCATTTCCTTTAGATGAATTCAGTCAGGTCAGCGAAGATGTACGTTTACGGTATCGCTATATTGATTTACGGCGCACTGAAATTAATCAGAAACTCATTTTTCGGGCGAAAGTCACGGCCAATATTCGCCAGTATTTAGAAGCTCACGGTTTTCTGGATATTGAAACACCGGTATTAACCCGCGCTACACCGGAAGGTGCACGCGACTATTTGGTGCCCAGTCGTACGCATCAAGGCAGCTTTTTTGCTTTACCGCAATCTCCACAACTATTTAAGCAGTTATTGATGGTCGCGGGCTTTGATCGGTATTATCAGGTGGCTAAATGTTTTCGGGATGAAGATTTACGGGCGGATCGTCAACCAGAATTCACTCAGGTGGATATGGAGCTGTCGTTTGTTGATGAAAAACAGTTGATGCAGATTGCCGAAGGTATGGTGCGTACAATATTCCGCGATTTGTTGCAAACCGAGCTACCGGATGTTCCGGTGATGACATATGCCGAGGCCATGCGTTTATATGGCTCAGACAAACCCGACTTGCGGATTGCCTTACAACTGATCGATGTAAAGGATGTGATGCGAGATGTTTCCTTTCAGGTGTTTTCGACCCCCGCTAATTCACCCGATGGCCGTGTTGCCGCCCTGTGTGTACCGCAAGGTGGTGTGAAATTAACCCGCAAAGAAATTGACCAATACACCGATTTTGTTAAACCTTATGGTGCCAAAGGCTTGGCGTATATTAAAGTGAATGATCCCGCCTTGGGTCGTGAAGGTTTGCAATCGCCGATTATAAAAAATTTAACCGATGAAGCACTCGCCGCTGTACTCACGCGTTGTGGTGCACAAGCGGGGGATTTAATCTTTTTTGGCGCAGATCAACAAACCATAGTGAGTGCCGCATTAGGGGCGCTGCGTATTCGGGTGGCGCAGGATTTAGGCCTGGTGGAAAACGCTTGGCGACCTTTATGGGTGATTGATTTCCCCATGTTCGAACGTGCCGGTAATGGGCAATGGACACCCTTGCATCATCCGTTTACTGCACCGACCTGCAGTGTCGCCGAGTTAATTGCCAATCCAGGTCAAGCTTTGTCTCGCGCTTATGATTTGGTACTAAATGGTACCGAGTTGGGTGGCGGATCGATTCGAATTCATGATGCCGTTATGCAGCAAACCGTGTTTGATTTATTGAATATTAATGCTGAGCAGGCGCAAGATAAATTTGGATTTTTGTTGGATGCCTTTAAATTTGGCGCACCTCCGCATGGTGGGATTGCCTTTGGATTAGATCGGCTGCTGATGTTATTAACTGGCTCGGAATCGATTCGTGATGTCATTGCTTTCCCAAAAACTCAAACCGCTGCCTGTTTAATGACACAAGCACCCGCAAAAGTGGACGCTGAACAGCTACGTGATTTGGGTTTGCGACCGAAAGTTGCGCAGGTTATTGCGGAATAATGGCTGCATTTTTTTAAATTGACCATGTTTAAGAAAATAAACAGTTGGATTAATTACTGCAGAATTGCCAGCTTATCCAGGGATACTAAGGGTGTTTGTTTTCGAGAGTTGCGCCCCCTTTTTAAGGACAAAACCTTCATCAGTGACGACGTCTGTAGTGATCAAACAAAAATTGTATTGATCACTTCGCCATCAATACCTAAACCTAAACCTAAACCTAAACCTAAACCTAAACCTAAACCTAAACCTAAACCTAAACCTAAACCTAAAACAGCCTTCTAATTTCTTCCGCTAATAACTCGGGTGCTTCAAGATCAACAAAATGACCGATGCCGGGTAAGGGGCGCCATTCGACTTCGCAGCCGGCATCGAGATAACTTTTTTTCGCGACTTTGATGGAGAGAGCTTCATCTTTTTCGCCCCAGACTAAGGTCACGGGGATTTTAATAGGGTGGCTGTAGATTTCCTCTAAACGGGCGCGTAGCGGTGGCCAGAGGATAGTTTTGACGATGTCGCGGTAATAATTGATCGGGCCACGTAAATCTTCTCGCGTTTGAAAACGCTCTACCATGATGTTGACCAGGTCACGGTTCATGGTGTCTTTACGGCCTTCGCGCAAAGTGAAGGTGAGCTTTAAAAAAGCACGGCCGAGTTTGGTAGCGAGCAATAACTCTGGTAGCACGGGAATTTGAAAGACGGGTACCCAAGGAATACGAAAGGGTTGCCAGTCTTCGACTTGAAACACGGCACGAACCAGGGTGCGGGGATGCGGGCAATTCACGACGACTAACTTTTCGATCAAGTCGCCATATTGGTGTGCGAACATCCAACCCAATGCGCCGCCCCAGTCATGGCAAACCATAATGGGTTTAACCAAGCCGAGTTCTTTGATCAGTTGTGCCATATCTTCAAGCAGCGCAAAAACATCATAGCCTTTCGGTGGGCAATCACTGCCAGGATAGCCGCGTAAGTCGGGCGCATAGATGGTTGTGTTAGGCATTTGTGCCATCAACAATTGCCAACTCATCCAGCCTTCCGGAAAACCATGCACGCAAAAAAGTGCAGGTGTGCGTTTACTGGCGGCAAGATTGGCGGGTGGTTCGGACACGGCAACATGAAATAAATGGTCGTTGGCTTTGATGTATTGATGCTGGATATGATTGGCCATAACGTCACCTATGAATTAATAATGATGGGAGGTTGCAGGGTTTATTGCGCCTCTGGGGTTGGCGGTTGCACCTGAATGTTTAAATGACAAACTTGTTCAACAAAACCTTGAATGCGCACCACGGCAAGATAATCCCCAGGTTGTGCATGCTGATGCAATTGCACGGATATTTGAATGGGTTCTGAGCCGCCGCCACTGAGTTGGCCGTTAGCCGGCTGAATCAACACCTCAATGTAATCAATCGAGGTGTTGATGTCGTCAGCAGCTGAAATGCTTTCAATTTGTAGGGAAAATTCAACTTCAGTGTCCTGATCATTCTGTAATAAAAAAGCACTGGCCAGCGTCTGCCCTGGCAAACCCTCTAACGCAAAGATCATCGGCGCCATCGGTGCGTCCTGGTGCTGTTGTAATATTTGCTGTGGTAGTTGCGACAGATCGGTTAAACAGTTGCTGATATGTTGTTGCAACACGCGATAACACTGCTGTTGATAGTGCCAACTGAGTTTTACGCGTGTCAACAAAGGTTCAGGCCGCTGCCAAATGGCCAAACTGTTGTTGGCTAAAGTTTGTAGCTGCTTGAGTATCAGCATGGTTTAAGGTTTAACGGGTTAAGGTTTAACTTCAATGGCATCCGCACAAGGTTTTTCGCACTGAAAATGATTAAACCAATGATGGGCTTTAATCACTTTGGGTATTTCGCCTTGTTTAACATGACAGCTGGCGTCGTGATGAGTTTTGACTTCTAAGAACAGTTTGATGCACTGCTCGTACGCACCTTTGACTAGGATATTGGCCTCATAATCGCTGCCTGCAAAGCCTTCTGGAATGGTAAAGCTGACCTCTGCTAAAAAGGATTCACCCGGTGCTAACAATTTTTTGGTCGGCGCAATGGTGATCATTTTATCGGTACAACTAAAATTGTGGGGTACCAGTTCAAGCGTGCGTTTTTCTTTGCCGGTATTGGTGACTTCAATTTTGTGATGCAGAACATCGCCCACCGCGCCATACCAATCAATCACGCAAACGCAATGCGGCGGACAATGGGTTTCGGGAATCTCGCAAACGGGACAAGACTTGGTGTAATCGAATGTATCTTTTAATACTTCGACGGTGCTGCTGGCGGCGGCTTTTAACAAACGCGGCCCGAGTAATAATAAATCTAAGCACTTGGATTGAATACCAGTGTTATCGTAATCATCAAAATGGTCATGATCGTGGTGATGACCGGAATGGTCATGATGATCATGATGATGTGAAGGGTGGCGATCATGGCCACAAACTGAGCACGACATAGGGCTATCTCCTTATTGTTGAGTTGGGTGATCCATTACAATACACGGCTAGCCATATACGATGGCGGCGAATTTTAATAAAGCCATGATAGGTTTTGCCTTTTTTTAACCCTGGGGGTAACGTCAGGCTGACGGTTTTTTCGATCATCTCACTCGGGTTAATGATGTCCGGTGCGCTGGGTGAGAGTTCAACCTTAGCCGGTGCAATCATGCTACTTTGAAAATTTTTTAACAGCGTGTTGAGGTATCCAGTGTAATCTGCGTCTGTCGGCGTATCGCGTAGGGTTTGCACCAAGGTGTGACCGCCCCAGTTTTTTTCTTCCAGCCACACCATGGATAAATCTTGCAGTGCAATAACGGTGTTGCCAAAATTTTCAAAGGTCACGCATTGGCTAACTTGATCGCCGCTCGCACCTTCAAAATTTAATCGTCTCGGGGTTATTTGCAAGTGTTCTTCTGAGGTGACTTGTACACATGCGGGCAAACAATGGTCACCAACATGCAGCGTTATGTCGTACTTGCCAGGGGGGGTTGCCGGATGCACTTGTAGTTTGGCAAGAACGTTGGTTTGGGTGCGCGGTGCTAACTTGGCACGGCACGGTACGCTGGCAGATAACAGCGTAAGGGTTGATTTTTTATCCGCTATGCTCACGCTTAATTCGCGGATTTTAATTTTTTCTTCGGAATGATTCACAAACGCCAAGCGCCCAATGCAATTGCTCGGTGGGCCACAAAACTGATAAGCCGAATTTTCTAGGCACCAAATCGTTTGATCATCGCGATTAGGCGCAGTGGAATAAGCTGGCTTCATGATCAACTCCTTGATCGGGTAAAAAATGCGCTGGCAAAAAATAGGTGTGTGTAAAAAGCTAGACTAGGAGCAAGCCTCTGTCGATTTCGCGACATAATCTTCTGCAATCACCTGGCTTTCGCCACACGTATTAAACTTAAATAACTCGTAACCAAAAATCGTTAACCGCCATTGATAGTTAATTGGGAAATGGAAACGTACCGGTTTAAATCCGAGCTCAAACTTGAGCGTTGGCAATTCACGGATGCGGATATTATCCAGACCCAAATCCACTTTACTGTTGCTTTCGAGTTTGCTGGTGGTGTCCAGCTTACTATTCGTTTCTAATTTTGCATCCAACTTGCTGTTGGTTTCTAAGCGAATTACTGGAATTTCTTTAATTCCGATGTCGGCTTTTAACACCACGACTGGCAACTCTTTTACGCGGAAGTTAAAGTCGGGCAATTGCGTAACGCGAAACTCAACGGGCGCTAATTCTTTAATGCGAATTTCATCCAAGTCCAAATCCAATGCGCCACTAAATGCAGCATTAAACGTCCACGGATTGGGTAGGTCAACATCCACACTCATGGCAACTCCTTTTGAACGGTCTGGTTTTAAACGATCATTATTTTAAATAACGGGCGAAAAAAAATTGTTCTCAATTGTAGACTGATAATAACAGCCGCGCATCTGTTTCTGTTATTTTGTGATTTTGTTGGATATTTGCTTGTTAATGGCTCGGTTTGTCGGGCGGCTATTGCGTGAACTTTAATCGAGGTGTGGTGCCGATGTTAATGGTGGCTTGTGTACAGTTGTGTAGTTCAGACGTGATTACGCACAATATTGAGGAAGCAAGTTTTTGGATTCGTGAAGCCGCCCGTCAAGGAGCCAGTTTAATTTTGACACCGGAAATGACTGGCTTATTTGATCGTCATCACTTGCTCGCCAACGCGCAAGCAGAAGCTGTGGATCTTGCTTTAGCCGCTTTTCGTGCGCTCGCCGCACAGTTATCAGTGAATGTGATCATAGGTTCACTCGCGATCAAAGTCTCTGATACGCATTGTGTTAACCGCAGTTATTTTATTGATCGACGCGGCGCTATTGGTGCGCGCTACGACAAAATCCATTTGTTTGATGCGCAGATTGATGAGGGCTATCAAGAATCGGCGCGTATTCAAGCAGGCGATAGAGCCGTTGTGGTGGCGATGGATGAAGTCGTTACCACGAATGAGTGTGATCGACATGATCAATATGATGGATATAAAGTCGGCATGAGCATTTGCTACGACATAAGGTTTGCCTATTTGTATCGTGCGTTAGCGCAAGCCGGTGCCAACGTGATCACCATACCGGCGGCGTTTACTGTGCCCACCGGTGAAGCCCATTGGCATGTATTGGTGCGCGCGCGTGCCATTGAAACTGGCTGTTTTGTTTTGGCAGCGGCACAACAAGGCACGCATCGCGATGGTCGCCGCACTTATGGGCACAGTATGATTGTGGATCCTTGGGGTAGTGTTGTCGCCGAGCGTTCGCAAGATCCGGGCATCATTCTCGCGCAGCTTGATTTATCGCAGGTCGCTCAAGCTCGCCAAAAAATCCCGTGTTTGCAGCATGATCGGCAGATTATGTTCACCAAACACGAGTGCGCTAAGGTCTCGCAAATAAACCCCAGATAAAGGCTTAATTATGGATCCGTTATCACATGCCATGGTTGGTGGTACCGCCGCCGCTTTATTCTGTCGCCAACCCACGCTATTACGGGCAGCCGTGTTGTGTGGCGTGGTGGCGGGTATGTCGCCTGATTTAGATGTGTTGATACGCGCACCCAACAACCCAATGTTTGCGCTCAAGTTCCATCGGTTTTTTACGCATGCCATGGTCTTTGCGCCCTTGGGTGCGCTGTTGGTGGCAGGATGTTTATGGCCTTGGTTACGGGCGCGACTCGCTTTTAAACCCATCGCGATTTTTTGCTTTATCGGCATGGCCGCACACGGTGTGCTGGATGCGATGACCAATTACGGTACGCATTTGTTTTGGCCCTTTACGCCGAGGCGCGAATCGTGGAATCTTATTTCAATTATTGATCCTGTTTTTACCATCACTTTATTGATGTTGCTCGTCTGTACGGTGTGTTTGCGCGTTCGCAAATATGCGCTGATCGGTGCGCTATTCGCGGTGAGTTATTGGTCGGTTGGCTTATATCAGCGGGAACAGGCAACCCAGGCGATGTTGCAACTTGCTCACACCCGGGGACATACGGTGGAACGTTTTGAGGTCAAGCCCTCAATTGGTAATCTGCTGGTGTGGCGTGGACAGTACGTTCATGGCGGTGACATTTATTATGATGCCTTTCATACCAGCCCGTGGCGCGGCAATGTCAGTTATCCAGGCGGGCATTTACCCCAATTGGTTGCACCCGAAAATATCAGCGCAACGCAACAACAAGATCTTGCTTACTTTACTTTTTTTTCGGATGGCTGGTTGGCGTACGCCCCGAATCAGAATGGCTTGATTGGTGATATGCGTTTTGCCATGTTACCTGATCAATCCGGACCCATCTGGGGTATTCGTTTGCAGTCCGATCAACCCGAGGCCCATGTGCAGTTTGAAAATATCCGTACCAGGCAGGCGGGGGATTTAGCCCGCTTATGGATGATGATAAAAGGCGAGCCTGTGTTCGTAAATTGAAAGCCTATGATGGATATTTAATGATTGAAGTTGCGTAGATAAAAAACGCCACTGTTAAGTACGCATCGTCGCAAACATGCCCTGCATGGCTTGCATAATAGCTTCGCCATCATCTTCTTCCTCGTCGAATTGATCATAACGTTGAATCTGATACCCTTTCAGCCAAGCTTTCAGGTTTTTCATTTGCCCAAACGCCGCCACATCCTGCTTAATATGCCGTAATTTCGTTTTCAGCCCGCGAATTTCCTGATCAATAAAAAACAGTGCGGATTTTGGCGTGTACTGCTGCTCTGGATTCATCTGAAAACGCATGATAAAACCCGTCATCATCGCTTCAATTTCATGCTCTAAATCTTCTAATTGCTCTTTTAACAACTGGTTGTAATGTTTCAAGCGATTATCGGATAAAGCGCTGATATTCTCTGGTGTTATCTGTTCCGCTTCCAACTGCAGCGACAACAAAGCCAATAAATCCTTCGCATCATAAGCCACATTCACCCGCTGCATTAACAAAGTTTTGCGTTCACGCTCGCGCAGATCCTGTTCTTTATCGGGGTGTAAAGCGCTGGCCAACTTACGATATACCTCACGTAACGATTGGCTGACATTGTCCGCCTCTTGTTTTTCTTTGGCTTCTTTCGCTAGAGTTTTTGCCGATTTTTTGCGCTGGGGTGGTTGATCGGCGGCTTGTTGTTCTTCTTCCTCAAATTTCTGTTGCATCTGCTCGTGGATTTTGCGCATCAGCTCTTCCGGTGAACGAAAATTTACCTCGTCGCCCACATCAATATCCAGCATTTCTTTAACCATGGCCTGCATCATCTGCTGCTCTTGCGCTGCCACGTCATCAAAATCCACCGCGCTATAGCGATCATGAATCGCCTTAACTTCTGGATCATCTATGGCCATCAGCAATTCAGCGCTGATTTGCTCAATCAGATCGGCGAGCTTGGTTTTTTCCATTTTGCTAAAACTTTTTTGCTCAAAGGCGCGATCAAATAATTTCAGCAACACCACGCGTTGTTGGTTATAGCTTTCCAGATTGGGCTGCAACTCTTCCTGATGCTTTTGCCGCAGCAGCGGAATCGTGTTTTGCCATTCCAGCAAAGCCTGGCGTTGTTTACCGATTTTTTGCGTTAAGCGATTGAACAACTTTTGTGCTTTTGATAAATCCGCTGCGGACTTTTTCACCACAGGAGTTTGCATCAGCCGCACATCATCACCGAACAAATCAACAGAAGTTGCCATACAGCATCCCTATACAACGAAAAGTAAAACGAAAATCCAATCTGAACTTAAAAACTTCGCGCATGGATACTACGCAATCATTTGAAAAGGTTTTAGTTTAAAGATCTTTTAACGGCGCGACAACGGTTCGGCGGATGGTTTCCAGGGCCACCTCATTAAAAAACCTGTTCTATGACGGAAGCCAAGGCGGAGTCATCCCAGCCAGCATTTTTTCTAAAGCCCTTGATGCTGCGACGTTTTGGTAGTACCTGCTTAATCATATTGACAGTGATATGCCGCAGAATTGCCATGTTTTGAGGGGCATTGCCTTTGCTGATTTGGCTGGCATCTTCGCTGAAGCTCACATCCAGTACGTAATGAAGCTGATTCTCCACTCCCCAATGTAGGCGTACTGCATGTAATGCTTGTTGTGCACTGCAATTGAGACTGGAAATGTAGTAACGGTCTTCAACACTGGTCTCTTCATTGATAATTCGTGTGCTTTTTATTTTGATAATGCTGGTTAAGTCGCGCCATTCAGGATGTTGCTCTTTCAACCATTCAATCTCTTTAATGACCCAGAATTGTCTTTCTTCGATACGCCCATGGCCTTTGTTCACGTCAGTGTAATGCTGTTCAGCTGTAAAATTGGCTTCTTTTTCAAAATAAGTGATCGCGTTATCTTGCAGTGTTCCTTGATTACCTTTGAGCGCTAAAAGGTAATGTGCTTGTTTATCTCGGATGTCCGCAGCAATATTTTTTTGGCAGCCCATGGCGTCGATGGTGACGATAGCTCCGCTGATATCCAGCCATTTGAGTAGCTCAGGTATGGCGGTTATTTCATTGGATTTTTCAGCAGTAGCTTGCTGGCCAATTACTACACCTAATTCACTGGCAAACGCGCTCACTAAATGTAGCGCTTTTTGCGCTCCATCGGCGCTGCCTTTTGCCGTTTTCCCATCTATCGCTATGACTTTGTTGGTGAGCTGGCCTTTGGTGAGCTGTTTGGCCCACGTAATGAATTTTTCTTGAAATTGCTCTGGATCTAATGCTCGAAAAAATCTTCTCAGTGTGTCGTCGCTCGGTATGCCGTTTTCATAGGGTAGGTATTTTCTCAGAAATACTTGTTTGGCTTTGCCAAACGCTTCTATATCTATCCAGCCATCGCATCCACAGATTATTCCGCATAGCGTTAGCAGCAGTATTTCGTTGATCGGATGCAGTTTTTGTCTGTTTATCCTTGGGTCTTCTAGTCCTTCAAAATAATCCAGAAATCCTTTTTCTTCTTCCATTTGCGCCAACTCTCCTTTGTGGATACTTGGCCGCAATTATCTGTATGCCCTTGATTGATTTTCAACTGATTTTAGTGAGGTGGCCCTGGGATGGTTTCAAACCAGTTGGAAAGGGACGCGGCTTGTGTTACGCCCATACTCGCAAATCCAGCACCGAATTTACCACCGTTAGCATAACTTGATGCACCACCGATCATGCCGTGAGCAAGAACGCGCTCAGTATTGGAGAGCGATGTCGCTGCCCCAACTTTATCCAACAATCCGCCCGTTGCCGCACCGATCAACGCGCTTTTTAACGTGCCAGTAGAAGCCGCTCCCGACACAAACCCGGTTGCCACTGCCGCTTGCGCTGTAGACCAGCCCATACCCGTTAACGCCGTCGGCATATAAACGGCGATCGCAATGGCAGCGGCGGCGCGAAGATATTTATTGTGCCAGGCTTTTTTCCATTTTTTGCTGAGCCAACTATACCCACTCGGATCCGTCAACGAGCCCGGATTATTGCGCACATAAGCATAGCGATTATAAGCCTGCAGATCACCCGCCGATTGAATAATCGGATCGGCCGATACAAAGCGCGCAATCACCGGATCATACACGCGACCATTCATATGAACCAAGCCAACGTTATCCAGCATCTTATGGCCGGTATAACCGCGATTGGTGGTGGCGCTGGATAGTGCCGTCGTGGCGGGCGACCAATTCGCGTTTCGGCGTTTACCCCAAACATCGAAGGCTAAGTTTTCAGTGGGGGCACCATTCTGATCCAGAATCGTGGTGACACTGCCTTGATTATCTTGCAACAAATAACGCAATGCGGTTGACGTGCCCGACTTAGCAAACATTGCATAATCACCGATATAAAATTTCTCCGTAATCGCGCTGCCTTTTTGTGAACGCTCGTAGCCAGGCAGATAAATCGTGGTGGTGATGGCTCCGTTTTTCGAATCAGTTTGTCGAATCAACTCACGCTGCGGACCATATTCTAATTTTGTGCCGCTGCTATCACTTTGCAGAATTTGATAGGGTTTATTAAACGCGGTATAAACTACCTGCTGATTAAAACCGTTGGTTTGCGTTTTACTGGTGAGATTACCGTTTCTGTCGTAGCAATAACTCGCACTATACGCACCGCCTGTGGTTTGCGTCACCGCATGCGGTCCGGCTTTGACGCCATTGCAGGTTTGACCGTAAATATAATTACCGACATCGGCTTTGTTGAGGATATTACCGAAGGCATCATAGCTCACGCCGTTATCGGCAACACTGGCACCATAACTGTTGGTTAAACGGTTGAGATTGTCATACGCCATATTTTCCGTCAAACCCGCTACCGAATCTTTACGCTGCAGCACATTACCCGCCGCATCATATTGCACCTGCCAGTCTTGCCGCGACGTGCCAGCAGCGCTGGCTTGAATTTGCGTGAGGCGATTATTGTTGTCGTAATTAAATTGCCGATTGATCTTGCCGCCGAGTGTGGCTTTAACGAGTTGCCCCGAGGCATTTTGTTCGCCGAGTTGCCACAACACTTGCCCCGTGCTGGCTTCTTTGGTCGTAATTAATTGCCCGCTGCTGGTGCTGTATTCATTGCGCAGTGTAAGCCCATTTTTCGGATAGGTTTGTATTTGCGGCCGCGAAAAACTGTCGTAAGTGGTGCTGCTGGTATAAGTGCCGGCACCGACACCGCCGACAATCGACGTGGTCACGCTTTGACTGCGGCCGAGTGAATCGTATTGATATTGTCTGCCTATGTTTGCCGCTTGATTCACCGGACCAATCACTTCCGAACTCAACTTGCCGATGCCTTGTGTGCCTTGGTCGTAAACCCACTGCGTGGTTTGTGCAGTATCGGTGCGCGTGCTTAAACGGCCAAGCACATCGTAATTCATGGTGGTGACTTGACTCATGGCGTCGGTTTGTTTGATCAGTTGCCCGAGTACATCGTACTGATAATTCCAAGTACCTTGATCGGGATCGCGCATCTGAATTTTGCGGCCGAGAATATCATATTGGTTTTGGATTTTATTGCCGGCGGTGTCGGTGGTTTGTGCGAGATTACCAAAGGCGTCGTAGATAAAATCGACCCGCTGATTGTTGGTGTCCTGCGTCCACAAGGTTTGCCCGAGCGCGTTGCTCATGGTGGTGAAGTTGCGGCCGAGCGGATCAGTGCTGGTGGTTTTAAAGCCGTCGTAACTGCTGGTGCCGACGGCGCCATTAAAATCGGTGACCTGAATCGGGCGGTTGAGCACATCAAACGTGGTGCGTTGATACAGCACGGTTTCGCCTGCAAAGAAGGGTTTGCTGGTGAGATACGCTAAACCTTCGGCGTTGTAGCGGGTGAATTGTGTGCTCAGCTGATCACTGCCGTTGGCAAAAATATAACGCAGTGTGCGTACCGTGCGGCCGAGGCGATCAAAAAAAGTGAGCGTGGGTTGTTGGCCGAGGGTTTGTTGGAGGTTGTAATAATACTCGGGATCTTGGCCAATGTCGGTGCTGCAAGGGTAGCTTAGATTGGGTGCGGCGCAGCTGTACCAAGCGGTGGTGCTGACCACATTGTCGGCGCCGGTTTGTTTGGTGGCGCGGCCAATATTGTCGTATTCGGTGAGCGTGGTTAAGCCGTTAGGGCCGGTGACAGAAGTGGTCAGCCACGGAAAATTTGCATTGGTATAGAGATAACTTTCGCGATGATTCAACGCATTGCTGCGCGACGCGACCGTGCCGTTGGTGTTGTAGGTGCTGCTGTTGGTGCGCAGGACTTGCCCACCGGCGCTGACTTGTGATTGTGTGATTAAACCTTGGAGGTTGTAGGTGTAGCTTTCTTCGCTTTTGAATGTCGGCTGATCGGGTTCAATAATTTTACGCAGCAAGCGGCCGAGGCTGTCGTATTCAAACGCTGTGGTGCGGGTTTCGGTGGCGGGTTGTAGCGGTACGAGATCCGGCGTGGTGCGGGTTTGTACTTGTCGTGCTAATAAATTGATCTGCCAGTTGCTTTCGTTGGCGGGGTAGTAGCTGTTATCCACCACGGCATTATAGGTGAGATTGCCGTTTTGATGGTCGGTGACGGTGGTGTCGGTATGGGTTGAATTGCCCCAGGCATCGAGCGCTGTGTTGGTGACGCTGCTGCTGGTCCATACGCGAATATTATTGCTGTTGAGATCGTATTGTTCGGTGATGGTTTTGGAGATGTAGTTAAAAAAGCGGGTGGGATTGTTGGGGAATAAGCCGCTGATGACATTGTTCACGCTAGATAATAAAGTGGCGCCGGTGAGCCCCGTGCAGCCGTTGCCGAGCAAACAAAAAGGTGAACCGGCTGGTAAATCTTTGCGATAGGTGTTCACTTCCTCAACCATACTTTGTTGGCGAGTTTGCCAGGTTTGGTTGTAGCGGGTGCGGGTGATGATTGCGCTTTGTGGGTTGTTGTTGATGATGTACTTGTTGCCGTCATCAATCGCCAGTGGTTGCGAATACGGTTGGTGCGTGCGGGTCAGGGTGGTGATGGTGTTAAAACCGAGCAATCCTAAGCCGCGTTGATGCAGTTTAAGGCCTGCGTATTCGTAATCGGTAGTGGTCATGTCACCTTGTGGTTTGACGTTGGCAACTTGTGACACGACTTGAAAGGGTAGCGACATGAAAATAGCTGGATAAGCTGGGAGTGTAATTATTCGGACGATTCATTTATTTTATGTTGGGAAGATTGTATGTTTTTTAATTCGCATATTTAGCTGGAAAATCATTTCTTTATTAATTGAGTCATTAGTATCCGTGTAATTTATTTTTAAAATAACTTCTTTATTGTTTTTATAAATTTCTTGGAGTTCACTGCCGTTTATTTTGAACAAGCTAATAGCGGTTTTATTTAAATTTTTATTGGGTACTGAATTTTCAATGCGAAAAAATTCGTTAAAAACTGCTTCATGTTTTAACAAGCCAGATTCAATTTTAGCTTTTTGAAGAAAAATTATTTTTCCAGCTAAATCACTGTATAGACCAAGCCAGGCAATATATTCACCAGGAGTGATTTCTTTTACATCTATGGTAAATAAAACGTTATTTGATTTAAATTTTTTGGAAGATTCTTGATTGAAATTAAAGGTTTTATAAAATTCTTTTGAAGGTTCATGTTCATAAATAAAAATCTTTGAATATTTGCATGCGGAAATAAAAGTCAGACTTAGAAAAAAAATTAAGGTAAAAATTATTAATTTAATACTCATATTGCACCGAAATATTATTGCTAACCCCATCGATTCCATTGATTGAGTTACGCATCTATTTACTCGACTGATATCTTTTTACCAAGTTTTTCATAGTAGGCAACTATTTTATCTACAATTTGTTTTTTTTCTTCAGGATCTATTGAAGATATTGTTTCACCATTATCGTTTTGCCAACCCAGAATTTCCCCGCTTCTAATTATTCTTCCGCTACTAAAAAAGCCAGGCTCGTAATCAACCCACACCAATGCATTCTTACCTGATCTACTATATTTAACAGTTTCTTTATCCATCCATTCGACAGAGCTACCATCTTCAAAATCTATTTTTTTTTCATGTGTCATCTCAGGGTGCGATATCAATAGGAATTTTTCTATAGTTTAAAATAGGTTGCTCAAGTGATGGCAGCCTACAACCTGCTCCATGCATGCAATCATTAAAAGCGCGATTCATAGCCACCTGAACTGCACTCATTTTAAAATCCACACCCGCGAGAACAGAAGTACTACCGCCGAAGCTAACCTATCCAGATGAAGAGGTTTTTGCACAGAATTAATTACACCCACTCCATAGATGTTTTTATTTATTCAAATAATCCTTTAATAGTAATATTGCTTTTGAAAGCTCAATATTATTATTTTCAACGGGTGAATTTACTCGCTCCATAAAATTTATAATTTTATTTTTTAACTTATTTTCAAAATTTACTCTGGTATCTAATACTAAGTTTATATTGTATTTCTTTATGCGAAGTAGTTTTGAAATGCAACCGAGATCATCTATTTTTTCTTCGATGGTAGCTTTAAATTTGAATCCATTTTTATCATATATTTCATATTCATTATTTTTTATATCTATCGGCTCTATATATTTAAGAACCTCATCTTCACTATTAAAAAGATCTAAATCTCCATGTTCATCAATGATTATTTGAGTATTCATTAGAATCTGTCCGATGTCTTAGTGTCAGTGCTTTTAGTTTCCCAAGGCCTATGTCTGCCTATACCTTGACCAGGTACAGTTTGATTGGTGTTTAAATCTATCTGCCTTCGATGGTAATGCGGATACTCACCTAAAGGATGACCAGTACGATTTCCAAATTGAGCAATTCTCAAGTTTTTTCCATAAAAAATCTCGCTCCCAGCTCGATATCCTCTTATCGCAGCACCACCGAGAATAGCAGCATCGACACTTACGCCAGTAACATAACCAAGACCGTACTCCATTGATAAAGGATTAACTCCACCGTCTACACCAAAGGCTGATCTTAGATTATCCCCAAAACCCAATAAAAGCCCATCACCAAAACCAGCTGAAGAATCCACCATCCATTGAGGTAGCGGATCACCAACGCTCCAGCTATTAGATTCTTCAACCGGATGAGCACGATCATTCAAAAACCGACTCATGGCCCCCTGAACCGCGCCCATGGCGAAATCACCACCCGCAGCCACCGACGCAGTTCCGCCGACTAATCCCGAGCCGATGGCATTACCATATTTGCCAGCGAACATGCCCGACTCAAACCAGTTGGAAAGTGATGCAGCTTGTGTTACGCCCATGCTGGCAAAGCCTGCACCAAATTTTCCGCCGTTAGCATAACTCGAAGCACCACCGACTTAAACCATGGGCCAATACTTTATAAGCGCCTTTTCACTAATTTATAGAACTGGTTTTAATTTTTTCTAATACCCAACTACGATCTTTAATTAATTTTTCGAAGTCATCAATAACTTTAATCCATTCTGTCTTTTTATCAGCATAATCAATAGATACTGATGCAATTGGTTTATCGAAATATCCAGAAATAACAATAGAGCCATTTTCTTCAGTTAATAATGCTAGCTTTATTTTAAACGTTGAACTTTCTCCTGATCGCTCGAACCAGTGCTCTGCCTTTTCAACTTTATACCAACCAAACCATGAAATGTTTAATCGATTTTTTCTGCCAAAATCATACAAAATATCAGATAATTCAGCATAAGTTGAATTTTTTAATTGTAAGTTAAATACAGTAATTTCTTTTGGTTGATATGCGTGTGAGCAGCTAATAGTTAATATACTTAGTATTGCTGCAATAAATTTTTTCACTTTTATATGCCTCCATTGAAAATACGATGAATTAATAATTTTTAGTGCATTCATCTTGAGTAAAAGTCGTGTTGAAACTGCTGTATTGATATAGTTGCTTTTATGTTTAAGTCTAATCCCTTGAAATAAGGAGATGCAGCATAATTTGCTCCCCAACTAGCATAGTTTGTATTTGTACCACTACCGACAGTTCTAACAGAAATTGCATCTTCCGTGATAATTAATGAACGAGTTACTGATCCATCCCTGAATAGATGGTCTTCATGAGTTTGGTTTATTAATGTGTATGATGAATCATCTATACGAGTTGTCACAGTTCCTATGCCTGGAATACGACTTACACTACCATCTATCAATGAACCATTCTGAAAAGGAACTGAATTATTTTTTACTATAGACCAAACATTATTAGCTACACATTGAGAACCAGAACGTGAACAGATTACTGTTTCCATCTCATATCTGTGTGTTAGTTCATCCTTTGAATGCTCCAACCGATCATTCAAAAACCGGCTCATCGCACCCTGAACCGCGCCCATGGCGAAATCACCACCCGCAGCCACCGAAGCGGTGCCGCCCACTAAGCCCGAACCAATTGCATTACCATATTTTCCTGCGAACATGCCCGAATCAAACCAGCCGGAGATCGAAGCGGCTTGCGTAACGCCCATGCTGGCAAACCCTGCACCGAATTTACCACCGTTAGCATAACTTGAAGCGCCACCGACTAAACCATGGGCCAATACTTTTTCCGCACCCTTGCGACTGAACAAACTGGTGGCTTCCATATTGTTGCCAATTTTATCCAGTAATCCGCCGGTGACTGCACCCACAATCGCGCCTTTGATCGAGCCAGTTGAAACGGCTCCCGACACAAAGCCGGTTGCCATGGCGGCTTGAGCGGAACCCCAGCCAATACTCGACAACGCAGCCGGCATATAAATGCTAATTGCAATGGCAGCGGCGGCGCGAAGATATTTATTGTGCCAGGCTTTTTTCCATTTTTTGCTGAGCCAAGAATACCCACTCGGATCCGTCAACGAGCCCGGATTATTTCGGACATAAGCATAGCGATTATAAGATTG
>JANNXD010000073.1:0-86234 GCA_031409375.1 Gammaproteobacteria bacterium
ACCTACAGCCACTCCGACAAATACACCAACAGCTACTCCAACGCCAAGCGCCACTCCAACCAAGACACCTACAGCTACTCCAACGCCAAGCGCCACTCCAACCAAGACACCTACAACCACTCCAACGCCAAGCGCCACTCCAACCAAGACACCTACAGCCACTCCGACGCCGACTGCAGTTCCGACACCCACAGCTACACCAACATCTATATCCGCCAAACCAAAAGCTGTTATAACGCCGCTTAAAGATTTAGTGGGCTATGTCAACTACACAGCCAGCTTTTCAAGTAGCAGCTCAACCGATGACACCGGCATCACCATGATTCAGTGGTACGTTGATAATCAACAACTAAGCCAAGCGAGCACCTTCAATTATGATTTTGCCAACGTGGGTCGCTACACCATCAAGCTGGTCGTCACTGATCAAGATGGGCAAACCGATACAGCAACCCTTAAAGTTGACGTGGTTACTGATGGTCAAACCGCTTTAGCATGCGACTCAGGCTTAGTCTTTATGGCCAAAAGATTATGGGTACCATTTTTTGAGAACTGCATCGGTTGTCATAAATCAGGGGGACAAGCAGGCAATACTAAGCTATCTCTACTCACCGAGACCAATGCTACTTATCTCACACAAAATTTTGCTCGCATTAGTATTCTCTTAGCCAATGGCAGTACCCAACTCTTCACAAGGCCTCAAGGCAAAAACCATCCATTTGCGGTATTTCCAGTAGGAGACCCTATCTATACCGAATTATCCGAACTACAAAAACGTGCTGCAAAACCACCAGCAGCTTGCCCGTAAAGCTGCTGATTGATTATTGGCAATATTTGCTGAGAGCAATTGGTAGCAACAACGGTTAGCAGCGCGTCAGTAATACCAGAACGCGCTGCAGCATTTTGAATGACTGGTTCGAATCTAGTGTCATTGATCTGGATTTAACAACGACACTATCACCGTGATTTTTAATTAATTAATAATCTTCATCTAAAAAAACATCTTCGATTTGGCCATCTTGAGTTAAAAAATGTCGCCGCTGAAGAAAAGCATCACGAATAAAGCTGTAGGCATCACCACGAATCAACGCATCAGTTGGCAAATATTGTACGCGGGTGTTAATTGTATCTAGCGAGATAATAGCGTAGCGTGCATTTTCTTGTTCATGGTAACTAACAGGATCCAACCAATAATCCACGCCATAGGATGGCAAACCACCAAGCGTTGACGGCCCTAAAAACGGCAGCATGATAAACGGTCCTTGGGGAACGCCCCAGACTCGCAAAGTCTGTGCAAAATCTTCTACTGCAGTTGATTCAACACCAAGATTGATATAACTGGCAACATTCACGATCCCACCAAATCCCATCACTGTATTCAACGTAAAACGCGCAGATTGCTCGAGCGAATGATAAAACTTAGCTTGCAACAGACTATTAACGATGGTGATCGGGATTTCTAAGTTTTCAAAAAAATTATTCACACCCTGCTGAGCACGTTCAGGTAACACTGCTTTATAACCCTTGGCAACTGGCTTTAAAAAATAAACATCGATGGTTTGATTAAAAGTAAAAACTTTGCGATTCCAACTTTCCCATGGATCAACCGATGTCGTGTTTTTGTCATCGATACTACTAGCACAAACTTGCATTGTACTTAACATCAACAAGAAGCAAACCAAGCGTTTCACACGAATCCCTTTAAATCGATTATTTTTCAAGAAAAAACTAGTACTTTTTAGAGAAGACAACTGCTCAGTCAAGCCAAGTGCCCAGCAAAATATCCTTGCTATGCCACTGCTGTAAAATTTCAGCGCCAAAGCTTAAAAACTGTTGGCGACCAACATCATCATAAGCGAGCTCATCCGCTACCATATTCAGCATTTCTTGCCCTGTGATCGATGGCTGACACTGCAACAAGCTTAAACAACGTGCGCTCACTGCATTCAACTCCACAATTTGTACGCTATCCTGTAGATCGCGATAGACTAACAAAAAAATGGGTATCGGCAAAGGATCAATGGATGTACTTCCAACCCGAATATCCTGCACAGAATAAGTGAAGCTTTGTAATACTAACCACGGCGAAACGAATGGACATCCTAACAGGACATCACCGCTTGCGTCATAGGCGGCGGGTTCAACATCACTGATCTGCACATGTAAATCTAACCATTCATAAAGCGCTAGTTCTTTTAAAAATGCTGGTTCACGATCTGAATCACGCTCCAACCATAGGTAATCAATGAATTCACGACTAACATCTAAAAAATAGGGTGACAAACAGCAATGCTGCGCATAAAAATCACGGACAAGCTCATGCCAACGGTTGTTGCCCAATACCTGGCTACAGACAGGCAAAGCGTTAGCAATAAACCCTTCAATGTTGCGATAAAACAAATCACGATATATTTGCAATCGGGTTTCTTGAATACCCTCTGGAGCCAGAACATTCAACGGATCACGTAAATGGGCAGCAAATGATTCCTGTATTTTCTGGAATTTTGGCTGAGTCATTCTCTGGCCTGTTGATAATTTTTAATTTGAGCAACTTCTTTCAACAACAACGAAAACTCCGGAATATTAAAATCACGCTCTAACAGCGTCGGCAGCACACCAAAACGTTGATAAGCTTGCTGCAACAACTGCCAAACGGGAGAAATTACATCAGCACCATGGCTATCGACGATGAGATCAGGTGCCTGTTGATGATGCCCGGCAACATGCAAATAGGTCACCCGATCAACCGGCATCGCATTTAAAAAATCGGTCGCATTATAGTGATGATTAATACTGTTAACGTAAATATTATTCACATCTAATAAAATATCACAGTCCGCTTGCTCAACTACGCTCAAAAAAAAAGTTTGCTCAGAAATTTCTTGGCCGGGTGCAGCGTAATAAGATACATTTTCAATCGCTATGCGTTGCTCCAACACTTGTTGCACGTAACGAATTCGTGACGCCACATAATCAGCCGCTTCTTCGGTAAATGGTATTGGCATTAAATCATATAATTGACCAACATCACTGCAATAACTGAGATGTTCAGAGTAATAGCGCACGCGATAACGTTTTAAAAATTGTTTTATTTCCAATAGAAATTGCTGATCGAAAGGCTTTGGCCCTCCAAGAGATAAAGATAAACCATGGCACACTAAAGGATGTAACTCTGCGATTTCAGCAAAGCGTTTTTGCCACCTACCGCCCATTCGCATCCAATTTTCAGGCGCCACTTCCAAAAAATCAAAATAAAAAGGTGCCTGTGTTAGCTCTTTGGCAAAACCAAAGGCTCGCCTTAAACCAACACCGACACCTTCAAAAGCAGATAATATCAATTATTCGCCTTTTTCACCGCGAGACTCGTCTTCTGCCTCTGGTGAAGGTGAAGCCATACTTGCACCACACTTGCCTTCATGATCGGCTTTGGCCTTATTAGCACCACACTTGCCTTCCTGATCGCTTTTAGCTTCAGCGCCATGCGCTGCACCACATTTGCCTTCAGCATTGGTAGCCAACTGCATGCTTGCAGTAACATCTTGACTTACAAAAGGATTAACTTCTGCGTGAACCACTGCTGACATTGCCGAAACCATGACTGCAGCACCAACGATACTACCAAACTGTATTTTCTTAGACATGCTTCATCCCTCAAAAACAAACATAACAAAATCTGCTTCACCTCACAAATCAAGAAGATCCACAAATCGACCCGAATACAGACACGCCAAAATGCATGCCTGCACTTTTTCTAGCAGGGTTTCGTTAACAATAATTCAACCCACTACTAAGAAACTCATTAACCGCTAAGAAACTCATTAACCGCGATTGATTATAGATGAACTTGCCATTCATTTTGCATTTTCAATTTGAGAAGTGTACGACAATTGATGACAAACTTAATAATGGCACGTCTTGCATTAAGAAAACTGTAACACCTTTAAAAGGCCGTCTGCTCCAAAACCAAACAAGCTGCCGAGTAGCCCGCGCCAAAAGAGCTGAGCATACCCAATTCACCAACTTGAAAATCATGTTGATATTCATGAAAAGCCACTAACGAACCCGCAGAGCTGGTATTAGCAAAACGATCCAAAATAATTGGCGCTCGCAACGCCTCAGGATCATAACCCAATATTTTTTTCATAATCAACAAATTCATATTGAGATTCGCCTGATGCAACCAAAAGCGTTTAATTTGCGAGGGCAATAACTGTTGCCGCAATAAATGCTCCGCCAATAACTCTGAAACCCATGCCACAACATCTTTAAATGCTTTACGACCATTTTGATAAAACGTTTTGTCACGAGCTTGCTGCGATTGGGGCGTGCAACGATTTAAAAAACCAAAATTATTGCGAATATTACTGGAGAACTGTGTTGACAACTGCTGCGATCGAATTTTAAAAGCCCGTGAAAGACGAACTTCATCTTTATGTTGCACAACCATCGCTGCAGCAACATCGCCAAAAATAAAATGGCAATCTCGATCTCGCCATTCTTGATGCCCTGAAGTGATTTCTGGACTGATCACCAATACATTACGCGCAGTGCCAGAAAAAATTGCAGTATAAGCATTGTGCAAACCAAAAGTACCTGACGAGCAAGCGACATTCATGTCATATGCAAAACCACGACAACCTAATGCCGCTTGCACTTCAATCGCAATGGCAGGATAAGCACGCTGCAAGTTAGAACAAGCCACAATAACACCATCAATTTTATCTGCTGACAAATCGGCATTATGGAGCGCTTGGCGAGCGGCATTGACCGCAAACTCAGCCTGCAAACTCAAAGCTTCATCCGGTCTTTCAGCAAACAACGGATGCATAACGAGCGGATTCAAAATGCCATTTTTTTCAATCACAAACCGATTTTTTATACCCGATGCTTTTTCAATAAACTCAGAGCTCGATGGCTGGAGTGTTTCGCGTTCTCCCGATGCAATTTCTGTTGCATAACGATGATTGCATTGCTGAACATACTGATTAAAGGCTGCAACTAACTCTTCATTACTAATCTGATACTCAGGTACAGCAACACCCGAGGCCGCAATAAAAACCTCAGCCATGATGACCACTCCTTTTATTCACTTTACGATCATTCACTTTAAGCTGGCACGCGCAACATTTTTCTAAGAATTTTGCCGACATTTGATTTTGGTAGCTCTTGACGGAATTCCACATACTTAGGCACTTTATACGCCACCAGTCGCTGACGCGCATATTGAATGACATCTTGTTGACTTAAAGTACTTCTTGACGCCACCACAAACACCTTGACCACTTCGCCACTTTTTTCATCCGCAACACCAATGGCTGCACATTCACGAATATCGGGATGAGTAACCAGTTCATCTTCAATTTCATTAGGATACACATTAAAGCCAGACACCAAAATCATGTCTTTAAGACGATCAACAATCCGAATATAACCATCTGCTTGAATAACGGCGATATCACCTGTTTTTAACCAACCTTCTTTATCAAAAATCTTAATGGTCTCATCATCCCGCTGCCAATACCCTTTCATGACTTGCGGACCCTTCACACAAAGCTCACCAGGCATGTCAACACCCAGAACAACACCATTCTCATCAACGACTCTAACATGTGTGTCTTGCACAGGAAGACCAACAGAACCAATTTGAATAGCCTCAGGAGGATTAACAGAAACAACAGGTGCCGTTTCTGTCATACCAAATCCTTCACATATCTGACAATGGGTGATCGCTTGCCATTTTTCAGCAACCGATTTCTGCAATGCCATCCCACCTGCAACCGTTATTTTTAAATGTGAAAAATCGACTGAAGCAAAATCAGGATGCTCGCATAGCGCCAAAAATAAAGTATTTAAACCCGCAAATGCTGTGAACGGCCATTTTTTCATTTCCTCAATAAAACCTGCCAAATCGCGCGGATTGGTGATTAGCACACTATGATTACCAGACTCGATCATCGCCATGCAATTAACTGTAAAAGAAAAAATATGATAAAGCGGCAAAGGCGTCATCATAATTTCTTTGCCTTCTCGAAAATTGCTCCAAACACCCCGAATCTGTAGCATATTCGCAATTAAATTACGATGCGTCAGCTCTGCGCCTTTCGATATGCCCGTTGTGCCACCGGTATATTGCAACACAGCAGTTACATCCGCATTTTCAGGACAATAACGAACCAACCGATGTTTGCGCCCCTGAAGCAGCGCACTGTTTAACGTGATTGCCGTGGGCAGTTCATATTTCGGCACCATTTTTTTGACATATTTGACAGCGGCATTAATCAATCTGTTTTTAGGAAAAGGGAGTAGATCCGCCAGCTCAGTCACTATCACTGTTTTAATCAATGTATCGGGAAGTGATTGCTCAACACGATCGCCAAAATTCGCTAGCACGACCAAGGCTGTCACACCAGCGTCATTAAACTGATGCACCATTTCACGCACCGTGTAGAGTGGATTGGTGTTGACGACAATTAAACCTGCACGCATCGCTCCCAACACACACACAGGAAATTGCAGCACATTCGGTAATTGAATCGCGATGCGATCACCTGGTTTCAAATGCGTATAGTTTTGCAAATACACGGCAAACTGACGCGTCAGCTTTTCTAAGCGTCGAAAACTAATGGTATAACCCAAATTAGAAAATGCTGGCTTATGCGCAAATTTTTCACACGCGGTTTCTAACACTTCAACAATTGACTGGTAGCGATTCAGATCCATGTAAGTATGCAACGCAGATGAAAGGTGATTGGTTGGCTTGATTGTATTAATCACTTCACTTTCTCGCTTAGATTTTGATTGAGAAGCATCGATTATCTTCAACACCCCCTGTTGCGCCCAATTTCCTGCCGCCTTCATACTAGCCATCCCTAGTGACCCAATAAATCGCACCGTACCCTATCAGTTTTGATTCAGCACGACAAGCTTCAAGCTTTTATGTTGTAATAGTTATCGACAAGATAAGTTTAAATCAATCAATACGCTTATAAAAACTACAATCAATCCCGTCTTGCATATACTCTATGACTTTTATCACCAGATACCGAGGGGTTAACCATGAGCTTTAACAATAAAACCGTATTCATAACTGGCGCTAGCCGTGGCATCGGCAAAGCGATTGGTTTAAAGCTAGCATCACAGGGCGCCAATATTGTCATCGCGGCCAAAACATCGGAACCCAACGCCAAACTACCCGGCACAATATACTCTGCCGCTGACGAAATCGAAGCTGCTGGCGGAAAAGCTCTGCCGCTAATGGTCGACATTCGGGATGAGGCCGCCGTGCAGCAAGCCGTACAACAAGCCGCCGAACATTTTGGTGGCATCGATATTTTAATTAACAATGCCAGCGCCATTCAGTTAACCAACACCGAATACACGCCCATGAAACGCTTTGACTTGATGATGTCCGTCAATGCACGCGGGACTTATTTATGCTCACAAACCTGCCTGCCTTATCTCAAAAAATCCAGCAATCCGCATATCTTAATGATGTCCCCGCCGCTCGTCATGCAAGCACGCTGGTTTAAAAACCATGTCGCCTACACCATGGCTAAGTACGGTATGAGCATGTGCGTTCTGGGTATGGCAGAAGAATTTAAAGCGTTCGGCGTTGCTGTCAATGCTTTATGGCCACGCACAGCAATTGCCACAGCAGCGGTCAAAAATTTATTAGGGGGTGATGGCTCCATACAAAAAAGCCGCACACCTGAAATTGTTGCCGACGCAGCTTTTCATATTTTGCAACAACCCGCAAAAACCTGTACCGGTAATTTTTTTATCGACGAAGCCATTATTGCGCAATATATAGGCGGCGATTTGAGTCATTATCAAGTAGACCCAAGCGTGCCTAGCAATCAACTGATTGAAGATTTCTTTTTACCCTAAGCGCATTGCGAACTTTATGATCACGCCAAACCAAGCTTCAGACATGACGACGCATCGTTTTTGCGTTGCGCCCATGATCGACTGGACGGATCGGCATTTTCGTTTTTTGTTTCGGCTGATCTCTCGTCATGCGTGGCTGTACACGGAAATGCTGACCTGGCAAGCGATCCTCTATGGCAAGCAAGATAACCTGCTAGCATTTGATCCCAGCGAGCACCCCATTGCTTGCCAATTGGGCGGCGCTGATCCTGAACAATTAGCCAAAGCTGCAAAAATTGCTGAGACATATGGTTATGATGAAATTAATCTGAATATTGGCTGCCCCAGTGATCGTGTGCAGCAAGGTGAGTTTGGCGCCTGCTTAATGCGATCACCGCAGCGTGTTGCCGACTGCGTGGCCGCGATTCGTGCGCAATGCAATCTACCCGTCACCATCAAGACGCGTACTGGCGTTGACCATCAGGACAGCTGGGATTTTTTACTGGACTTTATCGGGCCACAAATTGAACAAGGCGCAGCGGCGATTATTGTGCATGCGCGCAAAGCTTGGTTATCGGGATTAAGCCCAAAACAAAATCGTGAGATCCCCCCGTTAGAGTACGATAAAGTTTATCGACTCAAACAATGTTTTCCCAATACACCGATGATTATCAATGGTGGCTTACGATCCATTGACAGCATCGAACAACATCTACAAATTCACATTCATGAACAGCCAAAGCATAATGCACAGCTCGATGGCGTAATGATAGGTCGCGCCTGCTACCAACATCCTTATGAATTCTCTACCATCGATCAACGCTTGTTTGCTGATACCAGTCCACGATTGACTCAGTTAGAAATTATTAGTGCTTATGAAGAATATATCGCCAAGCAACTACAACAAAACGTTAGGCTACACACCATGACACGACATTTGTTGACATTATTTCAAAACTGCAAAGGTGCGCGCCAATGGCGTCGTCACCTGAGCGAGCAAGCCCCTCAAAGACCTTGCGATATAAAAGTGATTGCAGAAGCGAAACAATTGATCACACGAGAAAGTTAACGAGGACAATCACGAATTAAAAAATGGCAGAGCATTCATAACTTAAAATGCTAATATATCGCGGTCTATTATTTTACGATTCAATTACTGACACCGACCATGACCCGACTTGCTATCTTTGATCTTGACGACACCTTGCTCCACGGCGACAGCGACCACGCATGGGGTGAATTTATCATTGAACAAGGCTTAGTAGATGCCGATTGGTATCGCACCCACAACGATAATTTTTATCACGACTACCAACAAGGCACCTTAGACATCGTTGCCTACCAGTGTTTTGTTTTACAAGCGTTGCTACCCATCGAAACCACTCGACTGTTTGCGTTGCGCGAACAATTTGTTAGAGAAAAAATACAACCCATCTTTTGTCAACAAGCCCTAGGACTTATGCATCAGCACCAACTGCAAGGTGACACCACGATTATCGTTACGGCAACCAATGCGTTTATTACCGAACCCATTGCAGCCCTCACGCCTGCTGTCGCATTGCTCGCAACGTTACCTGAATATCGCAACGGCAAGCTCACCGGTAACATCACCGGCATCCCCAGTTTTCAAGATGGTAAAATTTTGCGTTTGCACGAATGGATCAACGGCCGTGACATGCCATTAAGGCAAGCGTATTTTTATAGTGATTCGTTTAATGACTTGCCATTGCTCAATGAAGTTGGTTTCCCACACGCAGTGAATCCCGACGACAAACTAAGAACATTCGCGCTGGAACAGAAATGGCCAGTTTTAGACTTCAGTCCTCGATAAGCTCAGCCACTGAGTTGAAATAACTTCGCCTGAACTGCGCAGCAGCAAACTCTATTTTTTCTTGATGCCGTGTTAGAACTGCTCATCACCCGTCGGCTCAATATGTGGCTCATGATTAATAGCCTGGCGCTTCTCTGCGGTCGCATGATAAACCTGATAACGGGCACGGTTTTGATTGCCAAGGGGACGATGCGCAGCGATCGCGTGCCACGGATTAAAACGCAAACTACGGGCAAAGGCTTGTTGCTGGCTCGAATTAAAGGTTTGCATGGGAATCTCGAGCGTCGCCACGTTAATGAAGGGCGATTCTCTTTCTAACCATTCCACCGAGGCATCTTCAATCGGCATCCGGTAGGGATCGGTTTGGAGCTGCACGGCGATATCGAAGATCACAGAGCGTTTTTTTAAAGTTTTGATCATCGCATCGCGCAGATAGTTATCACTCAATTTGTTAAGCTTAGTTTTTTTCTCCACGCGCGGTATCATCGAAAATTTCATCGCTTGACCCTCGCCCATTAAAAACGGCGTGCAGCTAAAATAGCGCACCTCTAGAGGATTGGCATACAAGCGGGCATACAAGCCTTGCATAATAGCATCAAGCCAATGAGGCGCCATTGGATTGATGAAATACCAAGCGGGTGTACCCCGCCCAATTTCTTGCTGCAGAATTCGATTGGCCTGAATATTCGGCGTGGTAAAAGTTGGACAACTGATGCCGAGAAAATCTTGCGTATGCTGTTCTTCGTCCATCAGTTTTTTGCCGGGGACACGCATCACTTTAATACCCATACTGAGAATGCCATTGTCTTGTGGATCAGGCACCACCAACGGACCAGGCCCACCAAAACGAACATAAGCCGGAAAAGTTTTTGCTTGTCGGAACAGTCCGACTTTTAAATTTTTGGGCAAAGAATCGAGCACGGTAAATTCCGCTTTTACTACACCGTAAGTTTTAGTGTTGCCGGCACGCTCAGCAATGCGCCCGGTTTGTTGATACTGAGCTTCTAAAAAACGATTCATGCTCGCGGTAATATCGTCAACCAGCTGCTGCTCATTGGGCAAGCGACGTTCTTGGGCAATCGCCAAACACTGATCCGCCGGATGTAAGTGGGTAATGCGAATTAAACTTTGGGTGATGGCCTGTAAAGGAGCACGACAATAGGCATCAAAGGCATCACGATAATACACATCTAACGGCCGTGTTTTTGCCATAAAGGTTTCGGTCAGCCGCTGCGCTAAAACACGTATCATAATAACTCTCTTTAACTCACCAGGTCAGTTAACAAAAACTGCAACGCCGATTTGCTCGGCAAAAAGAAATAAGCGCCACCACGGGTGCGTACAAACGCTGGCAAATCACTGACTTTTTGACGCACAGGACACGCTTGCATGGTAAAGTCATCCGTCGCGCCGGATAAACGTTGCGCCACTCGACCCCGTGAACCAATGATCGGATCTGGATCTTGGTATAAACCATTAAAGTTTGGATTGTTCGCCCAGGTGTACTGCACAAACTCAAATTGCCGCGTGATATTGGCATTCAAACAAATAAAATGTAGGCCACGATCTTGATTGTCAACTTTACCGGCTGCAATTTTTTTTAAAAACTCCGTTGGCGACATAGAGGCATCAAACGGCGCACCATAAGCGCGGCCACGTCGTAACAAGCGATGCCGATCACTAAACGCCATCGATTTTTCTGAACCCGGTTCAGGTGGTAAAGAGTCACGTGGGTTAGTCCGACGAATATGCGCTCCCAACGGGCAACGATAACCTTCCGGATCTTCCTGATGATAAGCAAACGCATCCAACGCTTTTAAGTCTGGCGCATCTTCATCGGGTGCCTTCACTAAAGGCGCACCACTGGGCCAACGACCTACCATTTTGGATGCCAACTTCACTGGATCTATGTCCGCTTTTTCGCCTGCTTGTTGCAACCAGTGCCAGAAACCCGCTACATCCTGCTGCAATTGACGAAATACCAGATAAGTTCCATTTTTGCCAAGATCTTTTAACGCGCTGCCTTCAAGATCGACAGGTAAGCAGTTTTGCACATCCAGCTTCGCATCCACTTTGGGGCGCTGAGTGTAATAGCCATACGCATTTTTATAACCCAAGACAAATTCGCCCAGCGCTACCCCCTTGGCATTGTCTTTAGCGTTCGAGTCAAATTCTGCAATATAGGGTTGGGCAATGCCGTCTTGAAAACCAAAGTGTTCCTTTTGCTGCGGCAATGATTCACTATCCAGACGCTGTTGCAAAAGCAAACCCGCTGCCGGTAAAGCCTGCTGAATCTCATCAACCGCTTTTTCTAAATGCGGCCAATCAACGGCATACAACATAATCAACAAATGCAGCGACTGCTGATGCCCCCATTGCCAATGCTCTGGCGCCTGATCACCTTCATCCCCCAAAATATGGCGACGATGCGGTGTGTTCATTCCGGCACGAAATTCATCAGCAAAACCTTTGATAATATTTTCAGGGACACATAGCGCCTGTAGACCTTGCGCCGTCAGCGCGATATTCATCGCCAATTGTTCAGGTTTTTGCGTGGCCACCGTTAACAACGATAGCTGCTGCGTCAAATATTTTTTTGCTACCACGACATCGGTAATTGTAAGCAATAAATAACACGCCGATGGTAAATTACCGTAGCCTCGCACCACCAGCGCCTGTAGATCATTCCAATCTTGATCAGATAACTGATTCATTCAACATCCTTTTTAAATTTTTTAAATGAGTTGATCATCCACTTTATAATCTCACCAAACATTACAATCTCATAAACCCTTACAATCTCGCCAACCATTGTTGCGCTTGACGTTCATTCATCTCACCTTGAAGCCCCTGACGTATCGCCGCGTTATTCGCGATATTCACAGCAGTCAAATGCCCGTAGGGCGTATACCAAACATCTGTGTCCAGTTGATGATTGCCTAAAAAATCTTTAAATTTCTGTTCGTTGCGAGCACCATCCATCACTAACCAACGTGTTGCAGGATAACCTTGACCATTACTGAATACCAAATTTAACCCCCAAGCCACCTTGTCAACAAAATCGACCATGTAGCTTTCTAAACTACCGTCGTAATTGCTCGTAAACAACAACCGACGATCATCATCAATTAATACCCAACGGGCAAAATGAATGGTATCGACGCCTTCTAAACCTAAAAACGGCACGCCTGCTAAATTTCCTTTATTAAACACGTGACGCAAACTGGCATGCACCACTGACAAGGCAACTTTCACCGTGGTCTTACGTACCCAACCTGATTTTAAATAACCAACAGCAGAGAATTGGTTATGCGTATACACATCTTCTGGTGCACGCAACTGCGTTAAACGCAACAAAGGCGGACGCCGTCTTTCTTCTTGATCTTTTGATTCCTTGGTTTGCAATACCAGCAGCCAGGCCAATAGTAACGGCCAAAACCATGTCACGACTAACGCACCAAGAAAAGCCAGCACCACTAAACGTAATTGTTCTTTGGCTTTCCACCAAAAAGAGGGCTGTGCGGCAGGTGCTAATGCCCATAATAAATGCGGATTTTTTTTGATAAAAGCAATAACCACTTTGCGCAGCTCACGCGCTGAGGAAAGCATTTGTACATCGACTTGCTGCAAAAAAACTTGAATGGCTTGGCGAAGTTGATCTTCTTGCACGATTTGTTTAACACCACGGCCAATGGTATTAATATAAAAGGCTTGTGCTGGGATCAGCTTTTCCGTTAGAAAAACTAAGCGTGTTGCATAGTTGCGTCTATCCGCTTCAGGATAACCTTCGCAAGCACCAAATACATCATCCAAACCTCGTCCGGCCTTCATTACCAGTTCGCTTAAAAAATCGTGCACCGAGCCATCCACATTTGCCATTAACACCAGGCTTGAGCCATAGCGCTCGGGGTGATCCGCACCAGGCAGAATCAGCAAGCGGGCAAAGTGTAATGAGTCCTTAAATAAACCAAAAGGTAGAGATTGATTGCGAACCACATTTTCACTGATGCGCTTTAACGTCTCTCGCAACTTGGCTTCTTGCTCGAGGTTCAATTCAGCGCGAACCGTCAGCGGATTTTGCGGTTGCTGATTAAACTTCTGCAGACGACTCACCAAGGGTTCTAACACACTAAAAGCTGGAATATTTAACAAGGGTTGCAAAGCGTCCACGGAAAATCCTTTTTTAACTAAACCATTACATTTGAGCCAGTTCAATCGATGTTGCGCAGATCAATTGCACTGATTGCGCCGTCCCCAGCTGTGTGCGTTCAACCCCACCCTAGCCCTCCCCGTGTCAGAGGAGGGAATGAAGCGTTTTAACACTCAAAAGCGAAGTTTTTTTGCCTGCGCATCACCTGTCATTAAGCGGCATTCGCAAATGGACACGCGGAAGCTGAAGCTTCAACACAGGTTTCCAGCGCAAAATCCAATACGCGCTTGTTACCCCACCACACTTTACCTAAATACAAACCGGGTTCGACTTCTCGGATTTCATCGCGAATTTTTTGCGCAAAAAAAGAGGTTTTGGCGTAATCAATCACAATAGTTTCTTTTCCATCTAGCCAGCTAATATCACGATAAACTTTAGCCACTATCGAATGCACACCTAAAGGTGACACTTTATTAACCAGCACACCTTTATCTTGATCAAACAAATCAAATACCTTACCTTGCCAAGCCACTCGACGCGCAAACTTCGCAAACAAATCGGGAAACGCCGCGCCAGTTAAAATCGCAGTACCACGCGTATCGCCTTGTGGAATGGCACCGGGTTTGGCTTGCTTATAAATAGTATCCAACTCTTCACGAGACATGGATAACCACTCGCTGACTTTAACATTACTGCTCATACACTAACTCCTGTAACTGTTGGTTGTGAACTGACGGAGGGATTGACAAGGGTTCCCAAAGGTAATGTTGATGCTGAGGGTAATAATGACGAACCTAATATAGCAGGCGGCAGCGATTGACGCCGAAATTCAGCCATCTGCGCATACACTCGTTGACGAACTCGATTAATGCCGCCCAAGGGTTGATGCGCGGGCAAACATTGCCAGGGATTAAAGCTTTGACGTTCCGCCCGTGCGAATACCGCTTCTTGCTGAAAATCTTGCAACGGAATACGAATACGCGCTACACGGTGAAACGGCGATAAAGATTCAGACCATAACACAGAGGCATCTTCAATCGGCATACGTTCCGCATCTAATTGAAACTGCACCGCCAGATCAAAACTCACCGTAGCGTTTTGCAAATGTTGCCGCATATTTTGGCGCAAATAATCGGGGAAAATCCGCCAAGGCAACTCACTTTGGTAGTCAGATGTTGGAATGAGTTTATATTTTACTGCCACCGATTTTTGGGTGCCTAAGCGATAAGGCGTGGTACTCCAATAAGGAATATCAAAAGGACTCGTCGCATGGGTGCGCGCTAAACTTAAAATCTGTAATGCTCGCCAATGGGGATTGCGTGGATTAACAAAATACCACCATGGTTTGTTTTGTGCCTTTGCCTCAATAAAAGCTAAAAAATCTTGTGGCGTACCGGCAAACAACACGGGATAACTATTCAAGATAAAATCTTGGTGATCTGACTTACCCCAAAGCTTATCACCAGGAACTTGATGTACTTTAATAGAGGCACCACGCAAATCTTTTTGCATGTCATTATCAGTACTTGCCGAAGCAAAACGCATTACAGCTGGATAATGCCCAGGTTTAGCAAACAGACCTTGCGCTAAGGATTCTGGTAAGCCTTCTAACACTTCAAACTGCACATCAAAATAACCCAGCGTTTTAGCCTGATTAAAACGCCTGATCATACCGGGCAAAATCTTGCTCTTTTTTGCACTACGCGCCGTAATACGCTCAATCAACTGCACCATGCGCTTAGCAATATAAGCTTCATCCGCCAGCGGAAATTCCGCCCCCAATTGTGGGCACAAACGTTCAAGCGGCTGCTGATGGATCCGGGACCAAGCTATTGCTGTCATGGTATAACTTCCATCATCATCTCAGTATCATTGCCTCACATCTTAAGGCTTAAAAGCGGGATCTTGCTCAGCGCCAGCGCGTGGTTTCCAGGCCAACGAATAATAGTCACCGCGATCACGGGCCCAAGGATCAAAGGCATTTTTAACGGGCAACAACTCTTGTTTTAACTCAGGAATGTTGCGCATCAACAAACGCTTCATCGGCGATACCGCTACCTTATGGCCATTGACCAACTCTGGCTCCATACAAATCGATTCACCCGCTGCGGTCGTTTCCAATGGGTATGGACATCCGGCTAATGGGCCATTGTGATTGACCCAATTGACCCCCAAGTTGGAATAAAATTCTGGGCGAAAACTCGACGTAAAGAAACGGTCGCTAAATAAACGTCGCGATGCATTGATAATAAACACATGGAACTGGGTTTCGGAAATAGCATAACCATGGGGTCGGGTATATTCAGCCAACCAACCCACTACCGTATCAACGTCTTCAATATTATCAACTGTGGCACCCTCTGCATGGCCTAAACAATCATTAATAAACTTGCCCTGCGCGTCTTTTTGTACCACCGAAATAATTTTACTGGCGTCACAGGTATGCGTTCCATAAATTTCACGCATCTTGGCAATCACTTTCTCTTGCGCTTTACGTGCCTGCGAACCCTCTGGTAAACGATGATCAACAAAATCGTCGTAGCTGGTTAAGGTTTTCAAACCAATCTGACGACGAAACTCGTTAAAGCGGGGAATACCGCGCTCGCGATCTCGAATTAAATCCAACGCCGCCACATCAATCTTACGCGTGGCTGAATTCAAATGTGGCATATCCAAGTTCTGCAAAAATTGCGGATGATTTTGCAACTGCAACAAAGCTAAGCGTTGCCGCCCCATACTTAAACCCCAGTTAGCCAGACCATGCTCACGCATTTGCGTCGTCGCCAAACCGCGTACCGTATCGACGACTGGGATTTTCATCGCCAATTGATTGGGTTGATTGCTGTCTCGATATTCAATCAAATCAGGTAACAGCGGGTGCAATCGATACACCGTCATAAATTCTTCAGGAAAATTAAATGGCGAGCCAAAGTGATTCACCCCCCCATTAACATGCTCAGGATTTTCTAGGCTCCAGACATCTTTTTTCCACCACAACTTGCCGGTTTCAATTTTATTACCCAAACCAAAAATACCGGCACCCGAAGCAAACACTGAATACCAACTATTGGCATCATTTTTACTTGAACGTTTAAAGGCACCCGCCACACGATCAGAGGTACGCGCTAACACCGACTCATCTTGGCCAATGATTTTTTTCACCGCTCGACTCGAGGGGCTTTCATCTTTGGAATCAAACAAACCAAACCAGTTAGAGTTCATGCCTTTATACAGCGGTTCGCCGTACAGCAACTGCGTGGTCCATTCAATGGTATGAATTTTTGCTATCTCAGCAGTCACTACTAAACGGGCGATATTAAATAACTCTTCATCAGACACAGCACTATATAAAATGGGCTGTGTAGCAGCATCGGGCGTACGCAAGCCAGAATCATCACTCGGATGCAGTTTTTGATAAGCACGGAAGCTCGCCACAAAATTGTTATGCTCACGCACAAACACATTGTGATAGAAACTCAGTCCAATGCTCCAATTATCCGGAAACGCGGCCGCTTCTTGACCCGCCCATTGCGGCTGACTGGGAACGCATGGGATTGATTGCGTTGACGTTTGGCCAACGGCACAACTGGCCATGATTGGAAGATAGCCATTGGGTTGCAACAAGCGAGCACGATCGGCAGGATCACGCAACACCCGCTTCACGGACGTTTCATCAAAACCATAAATTTGCGAACCATCCCACCAGGCGGTGTTAAAGTTTTTAAAGGTTTTTGGCGAGCGAGCCCATTGATCCTTGCCATCTTGTTTGAAAGTCGGCGGAGCACCTTGTTGATCGACTAAGGCCGCTTCCATACGATCGCCAGAACGACAACCCGATAATTCAGCTTGCGAAGAAGCACAACCCGTTGGCAATAAACCAGGCTGGTTGCGCCCTTCTTTCATGTGCGTCAACCAATCATGGGTCATGAATTGAATCCAATAAGCGGCCAACACATTAAAAAAAGGTGCTGATGCATAAGGACAATCTGCTTCGGCGGAGTAACCCGGCAACCCTTTACCTTGATGACAGCTTGCACTTTCAGCAGACGCCATGCGAGTGAATAATTGACGACTAATCAGCTGCGGATCGGGGGTCATCGCGTCGATACGTCCGCCATGTCGCGCTTTGGTCAAACTCGTCAATGCTTGATCAGGAAAGGTCGCTTCAAATTGCACATTACGCGCAAAGTCCATTCCTGCAGAACCCATCAAAGGGTTGTAGATATCATTACAAATACCATTGATGGTACGCGCACGGATCAACTCGCCTCGACAAAGCTGTTGTTTATCAGCACCACCCACTGCAGCATAATACGGATGATTGGGAGATAACCGCATTTCATCCCAAGTTTTAACCAATCGTCCTGGTTGATCACCTTTGCCAGTGACATAAGTTTTGTAGGTATAGTTATCAAACAAATTAAATTTAATCAGTTCAATGCGCTGGAACTCAAGATCCAGCAAGGCACCATCAACACCGCGGCCATTGGGTTTTAAATGCTCACCTAATAAAGTCAGTGCTTGCGGACCATCGTGCAAAGAGCTTGCATCGCCAGTTGCCCAATAATTTGACCAATCCACCCAGGGCGTAAAACGATATTGCACCGCTTTGTCACCACCGCGACAACGCGCAGTGGCCTCATCTACCTTGCCATTAAAACGATCAGCGCGATCTTCTGGGACTTTTAATAATCCACCTTTGACCATTTTGGCACACGCCACCGTATCGGCATCTGCCAACACGCATTGACTCAAAATACTGATAAATACTGCAACTGAAGCAGTCGAAACAACCAACCAAGGTCGCATACTTCACTCTCCCTGTGAGAAAAAAATGTATTTGAACATCACATCATTAATTTTTCATTGGTATCAAAGTAATCGCATCTGAAAATTTTGCAAGTGTAACAAAAGCCATTCGGTTACCATAGCGAAGATTTTTAACTAAATTTGTGCATTACTACCCATTGTTTTAATGCTTGCGATTTTATCTAACGATTAGGATTAACATCCGTCGTTTTAGCAACTGAATTTATATGATCGCTTTTCTTGAAGCTCAACGTGCAGGCTTATGGCAGCGCCAACATTGGTTGCCGAATATTTTATCCGGTTTATTGGTCGGCGTGGTGGCGCTGCCATTAGCAATGGCATTTGCCATTGCTTCCGGCGCAAAACCTGAACAAGGTTTGTACACAGCAATTATTGCGGGCTTTGTGGTGTCTGTTTTTGGTGGCTCACGCCTGCAAATTGCAGGACCGACCGGCGCTTTTATTGCGGTTTTAGCGGCCATCACCGCAAAATTTGGTATTGATGGCTTGCAGCTGGCCACATTAATGGCGGGCATCATGCTCCTGCTGTTCGGATTGCTACGACTTGGTAAGTTAATTGAGTTTATCCCCGCGTCTGTGATCCTCGGTTTTACCAGCGGTATCGGCATCATTATTTGGGTAAGCCAGTGGCGAGATTTTTTTGGCCTACCGGCTATCACCGGCGAACACTTTCATCAAAAGTTTTGGCACCTACTACATGCCCTACCCCAACTGCATTTTCCAACCACAATGTTAGCCATTTTTTCTTTAATCGTAACATTGTTCGTATCACGATTACCAAAGTGCGCTCGCTTACCCGGCCCACTGATCGCGCTGATCACCGGCACATTACTTCAAAGTTACTTTCACATTCCTGGCATCGCCACCATCGGTAGCGTGTTTGGTCAACTGCCTGCAGGCTTGCCACATTGGCAATTACCGCACGTTACCTGGCCCCGCGTTTTAATGTTAATCGGGCCTGCTTTTTCCATCGCATTGTTGGGCGCCATTGAATCACTGCTATCGGCCGTCGTGGCTGATCGCATGGCCGGCACACGCCATGATGCTAATCAAGAGTTAATCGGCCAAGGATTAGCGAATGTACTCACCCCCTTGTTCGGTGGTTTTGCTGCAACCGGTGCCATTGCACGTACCGCAACCAATGTCCGCAACGGTGCAACCGGTCCCCTTGCCGGTATCGTTCACGCCGCAACATTGGCGGCAATACTATTTTTTTTAGCCCCTTTAGCGGCCAATATTCCGCTCGCAACTTTAGCAGCCATTTTATTTGTCGTCGCCTGGCATATGAGCGAATTACCCCAAGTAGTGCGCAGATTACGCCAAGCATCCAAAAGCGATAACAGCGTTCTGATCATTACTTTTACACTGACTGTGTTTAGTGATTTGATCATCGCTGTTACCGCTGGTGTGCTGTTAAGCATTGCACTGAACTCGGTTCGACAAAAATAAATCTTCACCTTTGCAAGCCCACCCTAACGATTAATAGGCTAATCCTTGCACAGACAACCAATAATCGGTGCGATCCCTCGGCAAACCCTCTATGATGCACGACCTCATTACACGCTACACAGCCATGACAATTCACGACGACTACCATGATTGAAGAACCTGCAGCCCCTGAAAAATCACCCGCCGATAATCCACAGGCTTATTTTGGCTCAGCCAAATTTATGCTCAGCGTTGGGCAAATTTCGCAGTTACCCGACGATAGCGGCGGCGAAATTGCTTTTGTGGGGCGATCCAACGCGGGTAAATCCAGCGCACTAAATCTGTTATGCAACCAAAAACAGCTAGCCTTCAGCAGCAAAACACCTGGCCGCACGCGACTATTAAATTTTTTTCAACTACCGGATGGCATGCGGTTAGTCGATTTACCCGGCTATGGTTATGCGCAAGCGGCAAAAAACGAACAACAAGTCTGGGCCAAGCTGATCAATGACTATATGAAATACCGTGCTAGTTTATGTGGCGTGGTGTTGTTAATGGATTGCCGCCATCCGCTCAAACCCCAAGATCAGCAATTTATTGAATGGGCCAAGTATTTTCATTACCCGCTAATGGTGTTGATGACCAAAGCAGATAAACTCAGCAAAAATCAGGCTGCGCGACAATTGTGGACCACGGGTAAACTGATGGAGCCTTTTGGGTTGGATAGACTGCAATTATTTTCGACGCTCAATAAAATCGGGGTTGATAGCTGCCGCTCACAACTTTTGGATTGGTTCAGCGCTAAAAAGTCGGCCATCAAGGCGTTGGAAGTAGGTGCCTCACTAGCAGAGACCAATATCGATCTCACTCAATCCGCCACTGCAACCCCCAGCTCGTCCACTGAAAGTCCGGCCACTTGAGCCTGCCAAATCATCCCGGCTGGTTGCAATAACTGCGCATGACTCATCGCAAAAAAACAGGCTTGCTGCAAACTGTCTTGCTGGTTATACCGATACGGCTTGAGCTCGGCATCTACCACCAGCCCGCCTAAGCCATTTAATAACGCATCACCAGCCGCCACATCCCATTCACAAATACTGGAAAATCGCGGATATAAATGCGAACGACCATGCAATAGGTCGGCAAATTTTACCGCGCCACTACAAGGCACTGGCTGGACTACTATCGGCAACTGTGCAATAAAATTCGCTTGCCGTTGTTGCACTACCCTGGATTGATAACGACTGATGGCCAAGCCCAAAAGCTTATCGGGCAAAGCCATTGCACTTAAACTTTGCAGCGGCTGCAAACCATCGGCAAAGTGTTGACAATATACGCCCATCCCTGGCCCGCCCCAGTAGTAGCGTTGTTGTGCCGGCAAAATCAGCAACCCAAAAATCGGACGCTGGCAGTCAATCAACGCAATATTAACGCTGAATTCAGCCGTTTTTTGAATAAAATCTCGTGTGCCATCGAGCGGATCAACCAACCAATACTGCGACCATAACTGCCGCTGCGCCCAATCCACAATATCGCCTTCTTCCGAAATGATCGGAACACCCGGCAGTAGCTGGACAAGCGCCTCATTAATCAGTTGATGCGCAGCAAAATCCGCCGAAGTGACCGGGCTACCATCGGGCTTATGCTGCACATCCAAAGGCAATTGCCCAGCATGATAGGCCATGAGCATGGCTGATACCGTTGCCGCTAACATCTGCACTTGTTGTTGCCAATCGGTTGATAAGCACATTTTAATGAACGCTTGCTGTCTGGGATTTTGCCCGGGATCTCTCATACCAACCTTAAAAAATTTTTTATGCTGAAAAAAATAGGGTATCTCTGTTCGTTTTATCGATCAATTTTATCGACCTTTAAAGATTGAACCCATTACCCCGCGCAGCACCTGCCGGCCAACCTCGCGCCCAATCGCACTGGCCGCTGACTTGACCAATTGCTCACCTGGCGTCATGCGGCTACCTTTGGCGCCGCCGCCAAAGATACTCCCTAACCCGTTAACAACTGAACCCAAGAAACCACCCGCTTCGGATGCCTTATCGGTATTTGTCTGCGAAGCATTACCGCCCGCATGCACTTGTTGATGTGGCGAAGCCTTATCTGGCATTTGAGCAGCCGCTCTACCGATCAACTTTTCATAAGCCGATTCTCGATCCAGTTTTTTTTCGTATACACCTGCAACGATAGAGCTGGTCATCAATGCTATACGCTGTTCATGGGTAATCGCGCCAATCTGCGAGGCGGGCGGCACAACGAATACCCGCTCCGTCACGCTCGGGCTGCCTTTTTCGTCCAACAAACTCATCAAGGCTTCTCCAACAGCTAACTCCGTTATCGCTGTCTCGATATCCAGTTTTGGGTTTTGCCGCATTGTCTCTGCCGTTGCTTTGACCGCCTTTTGATCGCGAGGTGTGAAAGCGCGTAGCGCATGTTGGATACGATTGCCCAGCTGGGCGAGTACCGAGTCGGGTACATCGAGCGGATTTTGTGTCACAAAATACACACCTACTCCTTTGGAGCGTACCAAGCGAATAATAAGCTCAATCCGCTCTAGTAGAACCTTAGGCGCATCCGCAAACAACAAATGGGCTTCATCAAAAAAGAAGACCAATTTGGGCTTCTCTAAATCGCCAACTTCAGGCAGTGTTTCATAGATTTCGGCAAGCAACCACAGCAAAAAGGTGGCATACAAACGCGGCGCTTGCATCAATTTGTCGGCGGCTAGAATGTTGATCACGCCTTTGCCGTTCGAATCCGTTTGTATCATGTCATCGAGATTCAGGATCGGTTCGCCAAAAAACTCGGTTCCTCCCTGCGCTTCGATTTGCAACAAACCGCGCTGAATGGCACCAATGCTCGCAGCACTCACGTTGCCGTATTCAGTCGTCAATTCGCTGCTGTGTTCGCCCACATACTGGCACATGGCGCGCAAATCTTTCATGTCTAATAAAAGTAGACCTTGGTCATCCGCCAGCTTAAATACGATTTGTAAAACGCCTGCCTGCGTTTCGTTGAGGTTCAACATACGAGAGAGCAGCAGCGGCCCCAGATCGGACACAGTGGCGCGTAGCGGATGTCCAGATTTGCCAAATACATCCCATAGAGTGGTTGGGAAAGCCGATGTGACGGGCATTTCTAGCCCTCGGTCCTTGAGCACTGCCAGAAGCTTTGGACTTGGATTTCCTAGCTGTGAGAGCCCCGCCAAGTCACCCTTCACGTCCGCCATAAAAACGGGAACGCCTGAATGAGAAAATCCTTCCGCTAATGTTTGTAAGGTAACGGTTTTGCCCGTTCCCGTTGCGCCTGTGATAAGACCATGGCGATTGGCTTTATCGAGTCGGAACTCACACTTCGCCTCCCCTTGCTGGGCAATTAAAAAAGTACTCACTATGGTCATGGGATTTTCCTAGGTTTAATTTCAGTCCGCTAGAGTTTAAACTGCGCGTCACTCAAATTCATCAATCAACTTTTTTAAGAGACTTTTTTAAAAGATTTTTTGATTTTTAACAGACTTTTCATTTTGAAACTTATAGCTTGAGCATTCGTTTTATTCCCTGAATCGAATTTCGTTACTGGGAAAGCGCCAGTGCTATAGACTTTCACATCACACATGAGGTTTTATGACGGTCAATTGGTCGCAGGTTAACTTGGTGCTGCTGGATATGGACGGCACGCTGCTGGACCTGCATTACGACAACTACTTTTGGCTTCAGCATCTGCCCAAGCGCTACGCCGACATTCATGGCTTAACCCTGGCGAAGGCGGAGGCGTTTTTAACAGCACGCATTGAAGCCACACGAGGGCAACTGCATTGGTACTGTATCGATGCCTGGGCGAATTATTTACAGTTGGATCTGAACACGCTCAAGCAAGAAACCGCGCATTTGATTCGCTTGCGACCCGATACCGAAACGTTTCTGCAACGTTTGCAGCAGTTACAACTGCCTTTTGTGCTCGCCACCAACGCGCATCCCCACTCGGTGAAATTAAAATTTTCCCACACCAATCTGTCGAAATATTTTTGCGATCCTGAGTCCATCATCAGCGCCCATGATCTCGGCGCGGCCAAAGAAGCCCCTGAATTTTGGCAAGCGCTGCAACAGCAACTGGATTTTAATCCGACGCATACGCTGTTTATTGATGACAATTTATCGGTGCTCACCCAAGCCAAAGCCTTTGGCATTGGTCAGGTGATCGCCGTTGCCAATCCTGACAGTCAACAACCGGCACGCTTGCTACCGGGCTTTACGAATATCCATGACTTCTCCGAGTTATTCAGCCAACAGGTCGATCATTAGATGGCGCTTTATATCACCGACGAGTGTATTAACTGCGATGTATGTGAGCCAGAGTGCCCGAATGATGCCATTTTTATGGGGCCCATCATTTATCAAATTGACGCTAATCGCTGCACCGAATGTGTCGGCCATTTTGAGGTGCCGCAATGTCAGCAGGTGTGTCCGGTGTCCTGTATTCCGCTTGATCCTGCGCATCAAGAAACTGCTGAACAGTTGCAGCAAAAATATGAACAACTACAAATCGCCAAGGCAGTGCGACCATGAAGATGATGGCTGTTTTAACCCTGATGCGCCACGGATTGCTTTGCGCGCTGATTCTACTGGTCGCTTGTCAAAGTTCATCCTCTATCCGCCCAACCTCAGCAAAATTACCGCATCAAGCCGCCATTGCCTCCGCCCATCCCTTAGCCACCGCTGCGGGGATGAAGATTTTGAAAGAAGGTGGTAATGCATTTGATGCGGCCGTTGCCGTTGCTGCCACCCTCGCGGTGGTGGAACCTTACAGCTCCGGTTTAGGCGGCGGTGGATTTTGGTTGCTGCATCGCGCCCGTGGCAACACCGACCTCCTGCTCGATGCCCGCGAAACTGCACCATTAGCGGCCACGGAAACCATGTATCAAGACAAAACCGGGGATCTCGCCAATCAACAAGTGAATCGCGACTTGGCCACCAACGGCGCGTTAGCAGCTGCCATTCCCGGATTACCCGCCGCACTCGATACAATCACCCAAGATTACGGCCAGTTAACCCTGTCAAAAAATTTAGCCAGTGCCATCACCCTCGCCGAAAATGGGTTTGTCGTTGCAGACATTTACAGCCAGTGGTTAGCAATGCGCCACGAGATTTTGCAACGTTATCCCAGCAGCGCCCACTTCATCCGCAACACTGGCGACACGCTGAAACAGCCGCAACTCGCCACCACGTTACGTGCGATCGCTAAGCACGGACGCGATGGTTTTTATCAAGGCCCAATCGCCAACGAATTGATTACGCAAGTACAAGCACAAGGCGGAATCTGGCAGGCCAAAGATTTGCGCGACTACCAAGTGAAATATCGCCAACCGATTGTGGGGCACTATCACGATATGCGCATCGTCTCCGCACCACCGCCCTCATCCGGTGGCTTACTGCTGGTGAACATGCTCAACATGCTCGAGCCCTATGATTTGCAAAAACTGACACCGGTCGCCCAAGCCCATTTACTAACAGAAGTCATGCGCCGCGCTTATCAGCAGCGCAGCTTATTTTTAGCAGACAGTGATTTTGTTGAGATTCCTTACGCCAAATTTATTGATAAATCCGCCGCCCGCCAACAAATGCACAGCTTTGATCCGCAACAAGCCAGCGTGAGCAGTCTGCAAGTTGACAGCCATCAAGGCACCCACACCACGCATTTTGTGGTACTGGACCAACAAGGTAATCGGGTCAGCGCCACGCTCAGTATCAACCTACCCTTTGGCTCCGGACTCACCGCAGCGGGCGTGTTACTGAATAATGAGATGGATGATTTTGATGCCGCCAGCCATCAAGCCAATGCTTATGGACTAGTCGGCAGCGGCGCCAATCGCATTCAGCCTGGCAAACGCCCGTTATCCAGCATGAGTCCCACCTTCATCGAAACCAAGGACGGCGTCGGATTACTTGGCACACCCGGCGGCAGCCGGATTATCAGCATGGTGCTGCTGGGCATTTTACAAGCCGAGCACAATCGTGATCCCCAAAGCTGGGTGACCCTGCCACGATTTCATCATCAATACTTACCCGATCAAATCGAATATGAAGCCAACGCTTTTACTGCACCACAAATCGCCGAACTCACCGCCATGGGACATCAGTTAACGCAAGTCAAACGCCCTTACGGCAACATGCAGGGCATTTTTTGGCATCAACTTTCTGGACAAGTACAAGCAGCAAGTGATCCGAGGGGATTGGGTGAAGCAGTGGTGGGAAGCAGCAGGGTAAGGGGTAAGTGAGGTGAAAAATTTTCAAATGCCATTTTGCATTTAAGCGAGTAGCATCAATACCCAATCGGGTACCGTGGCAACGCCGTAGCCAAAGCTGCTATACCCATAGCGTCAACGAACTCGGGGCTAGAAATCATGCATCTAAAAGCACTCTTTATCTATGGTTCATCCGAAGGGCATACTTCCAAAATCACGCACTACCTTGCTCAACAAGCACGCAATCTGGGCTGTGAAACGCAATTAAAAAATATTGCTGCTTTACGAGATTTAACGGCTTTACAACGTTTTTTGGTTCACGCCGATTGCATTATTATTGGCGCCTCCGTACATTTGGGACAACATCAACTAAAAATTAAGCAGCTATTAAAAGATCAGAAAGCGCTCATCAAAACCAAACCCACGGTTTTTTTTTCGGTGAGCCTAATGGCCGCCAGTAGCCATGAAAAGGATCGCGATCTGGCGCGACAACAAGCTTTAGACTTTGTACAAACGAACGACTGGAAACCCGAACAAGTTTGGACGGTTCCAGGTGCGCTGCAATACACGCGTTATAACTGGCTCACGCGCTTGCTTATGAAATGGATGGTACAAAAACACCATGGCGATATCGATACTTCTCGCGATTACGTTTATACCGATTGGATAGATTTAGAAAATAAATTAATGCACTTCTTGACGAATGTCGCGAAGACACAAATTAACTAAGTACTAACAACAATCACCACAATAAAACCATCAGTTTTTTAAGGTTTTTTTATGCCATTAAACCGTTTAAACGGTGTTAGCGATTCATATCGTCAACATTATGCTGCCGCTAACACTCCACACAATAGCCGTGCTGAAGCGGGTCGCATGCCCCAAGTGCGCGCGGCTTATCTTGCACCCAGTAATCCCGCTTATACCGTGATTCACAGTATGAGAGATCCAAGGCCAATGAGCCCGCCCCCCTCTCTTTTTACTGAGCAATATTTAGAAGGTATCGCATCGCATACTGCTAAAAGTACGGCGCAAGCTGTACAAGCGCAAGATACGGCATGCATTGCAAGCCCCTATCTGCCCGAAAGTCCCGAGGATGATGCGCTAGGACTGCTGCATCTGATCGATCAAAAACCACACCTAAATCCTCAGCATCATGTTTCAATACCTGCGCCAGCTGTTCAGGACGCAACCCTACCCTATCTGCCCGAAAAGCTAGAAGATGATGCACTATGGCACCTGCATTTTATTTATCTACAACAAATTCACCCGTCTCTTCAGCATAATGATTCTGTACCCGCGCAAGCTGAATCACCGCATGAGGCTCTCGATGCGAATAAACAAGAACTGTTCGACATAAACAACCATGATGATGTTCAGTCGGACCAATACGTTCTTCAATCAGAAGAGCTAGATGCAATTGAATGGCTATCAAACGAGCTTAAGAATGGTTGACCGCCTTGTACAACAAAACTGGTGCAATTAGAAACGATCACCTCGTAGATTTTTAACCCTCATAAACAAATAATCCGCACTCACCTGATGAGGGGGGATCATATCGCCAATCACGGCATGGATACGAGCACCCAACTTTTTTGGAATCTTCCGAAAAGCGCCTTTTCCAGAACGACTAAAAAAGCTACCCCATAATCCACAAAGTGCAATCGGCACAACAGGTACCGGAGTGGTTTGGATAATTTGCTCGATGCCTTTTTTAAACTCATTCATTTCACCGTTGAGCGTAATTTTTCCTTCTGGAAAAATGGCCAGTAGATCACCGGCTTCTAATGCAGTAGCGATTTCTATAAAAGCTCGTTGAAAAGTTGCTGAATCCACATGACGCGAATGAATCGGAATGGCTTTACCGGTACGAAAAATAAAATTGAGCACCGGAATATCATAAATCGGTTTAAACATCACAAAACGAATCGGCCTGGGTGTGATGCCGGCTAAGATCAACGCATCCACATAACTGACATGATTGCAGACGATAACCGCCGCACCATGCTCGGGAATTTTCTCCACACCATCAATGCGAATACGATAAAAACTGTGCATCAATGCCCATACCAAAAAGCGCATCGCAAACTCTGGCACCCGATTAAAAATATAAATCGCCACCAGCAAATTCAATAGCGCGAGCACACCCAGAAAAGTGGGGATGGATAACTGAGCAATGCCTAACCCCACTACACCCAAGAGTGCTGCCAGCACCATAAAAATGGCATTCATAATATTGTTAGCAGCAATCATTTGTGCGCGATCACGCTCCTCAGCTTGTTGCTGCAACATAGCATACAAAGGCACGATGTAAAAACCACCAAAAACACCCAAACCAAAAAAATCCACCACCACTCGCCAGCTCGCCGAATGCGACAGCATTTCACGAAAATTCTGCAATGTGATGGGCATAGAAGCAGTGGGCATAAAAACATCACCAGCCCACCATAAATCCAGACCAAAAAAACTTAACCCCAATGCACCAAAAGGTACTAAACCAATTTCCACTTTTTTACCGGATAAGCGTTCACACAACAAGGAGCCACATGCCACACCGAAGGTGAACATGCATAACAATAAAGTGACCACCGTGTTATCGCCTAATAACACAGCTTTGGTATAAGTCGGAATTTGCGTTAAATAAGCGGCACCCAATAACCAAAACCAAGAAATGCCGAGAATAATTAAAAACACCGTTTTATTATGTTTGGCTTTACCTAATAAACGAAAAGTTAACGTAAACCAATTGCCGGGAATATAACTGGCGACGCCCAAGGATGGCGCCGGTGGAATGTAGCGACTGGCCAAATAACCACTCACTGAAAAAAACAGCACACACACTGCCAGCGCCCATTCAGCATGCGGCAAACTGATCAGCAGCCCACCCACCAAAGTACCGAATAAAATGGCAACAAAGGTACCCATTTCGACCAGTGCATTGCCTCCCAACAATTCTTGTGAACCTAGATGCTGCGGCAGCAATGCATACTTAACCGGGCCAAAAAAAGCCGCTTGGGTTCCAAGTAAAAACAGCACTAGCAACATGCCCCATAGGCTCTGCAACATAAAGGCCAGCACACCCACCAACATCACCAAGATTTCAGCAAATTTTACGCGCCGCATAATGGCCGATTTTTCATAGCGATCCGCCCACACGCCTGCCATGGCTGAAAACAAAAAAAACGGTAGTATAAAAAGGCCTGCAGCAACATTTACCCATATTGCGGTATGTTCACCAATCATCGCCACACCCGAAAACGTCATCCACACAATCAGCGTATTTTTAAACACATTATCGTTAAAGGCACCGGTGAACTGTGCAATAAAAAATGGCAAAAAACGCCGATTTTTTAACAGAGAGAACTGGTTATGACTCATAGAATTGACTCGAAGTTAAACGAAACTGCTACTAAGCTTAGATCAGTACACCCGTAAAATGACAGATTGAATCTTCTTGGCCTTCAGCGCGATAATGTGCTGAAGTTAACTACCACAGCGACTCATATGATGACAACCACAATCCCCACTGATGATTTCAAACTGAGCGCTGAAGACCGTCTGTTTAAAAACGCTGGGCCTGTTACCTCGACGCCGACGCAAGCGAAAACACCAAAAACAACTGTTATTTTATTCACACTAGTCATCGGTCTGTGCGTCAGTCAAGCCTGGCTATGGCAGCACATGACCAACCAGAATCAAGAGACTTCACATAAAGTCAATTCACTACAATCCACTCTCGAAAATTCACGCACGCAAGTTGGCATCATCGATCAACAGCTCAATGAAACTTTTTTACAGGGCTCGTCACAAATAAAATTATTAGCTGAAAAAATTGTGCAACTGGAAAAGTATCAAGCTGCACTGCCAACCATTACGGTAGAACCCACGACCGATCCATCTTCCACTGTCGTGCAAACACTATCGATTAAAGTTGATGAAGTCACGACGAATTACAAAGCATTACAACAAGCGCAAGTTCAACTTGAAAAAGTGCAAAGTGAATTACAACAAGACTTGACCACCTTAAAAGCCGCTAGCAGCGCCTTTCAATCCGCACAAACGGAACAGCAAACGTTAACCAGCAAACTGGAAGATCTGACACAACAAGTGAGCGATCTAAAATCGCTAACACAAACTCAACAACAAAACGAGCAATCGCTGCAATCACTAGAGTCCCATCTAAAAACCGTCCAATCTAATGTGCAAGAACTGACGTTACAGGTTTCGACTTTGGCCGATGATACGACGCCTTCAACGAACGCCGCTGCAGCTGCCACCAACTCAGACGAAGCAACACGCAGTTTGGATTTATATCGCCAACAAGTAAATGAACGTTTGGATCAACTCACCGAAACGGTCAGAAAACTAAAATACCCACAATCAGGGCAAGCAAATCCTTAACAAGCCGCGACAAACTCAAGTGACGATACAGCGTATTGCGAATCAATCGATCCATAGGCCGTGAAAAAACGTCTAGGCCCATTTAAAAACATTAGCATCACCTTTAGTCGAGCTTGCGTTTGATGCAAGCTTACGCCGGAAGTCGGTATCAATCGATACCCAAAAGAAGCGTAATCGCCTTGATGTCTGCTTTGGCTTATTTTGTGATTCCAATGGATGCCAGTCCTGATTTTATTACTGGCATCGGTTTATTCGATGACATGGCATTACTGAGGTGAGTACTGAAATCCATTAAAACGGATTTAGATAAATTTCAACAATCGGAACCACAATTTAATACGGTAGAAGAACCGAATGCATTAGATAAAAATGACCAGTAAAAAAAATGGGTTGCCATTGCTTTGGCAACCCATCTCTGAAAAACCAACCAGTAAAATTAATTACCGTATTTTAGCTGTTGATTTCCAGCGCAAACGATGCGGTTTCCCAATAATCGTAGCCAGTTATACGACCACTGCCGGTATAGTGTTTTGCAGCTACATGAAGCGTGACACTGAATGTACATTTATTCAGGACTACTGTGCTGCTATCTGGTAATGTTTTGGTCAGCATGGTTTGAAATGTTTCGCTGCCAGAAGCCACTGCGCCACCTGTTTCGCCAACATCCGTATGATTGTTGCCGCCTGAGGGCGCTGCACCTAATGAACCTGTGCTGCCATTTAAACCGCGCTGCCACGAAATGCCGTATTGGTACATAAACGAATTACTATCACCATTGCCCGCATGTTCAACACCGTGAACATGATAGGCTCGCATTCCAATTGCAAAGGTGGTGCTGTTACTGCCGGTCATATACTGACATTCCGCCGTATTGGCAATACCATTTTTGCGCAGATCAACTATGTCGCCTCCCACCGGGGTGTTATCCACCCAGAAAATATGGGCAGCATCGGCAAAAGGTACTGGGTCAGTATCTACAGATGAAGCCCAACGGCGGAATTGGAAATTCTGTGCAGTACCAGGGCCACTGGCACCATTAGGCTTAATGCGATTACCAGCACCATCAAATACTTCAATGACCAACATATATTTGCCATCGGGGAATTTAGTTTGCGCGGTATTCCAGTATTGATGGAATTGTCCACTCAAATAAAGATGGTTGGGTGAATTCCAATAAGGCACTTTAAATAAATCAGTTTCAGTGCCGACTGTATTGGGTCCTAGGGTTTCAGGGGCACGCACAACATCTCCAGAAATATAAAGGAATTTATCCCAAGTGACCGTATCATTTAATACCATCGGTGCGCCAACCGCTGCGCCCAGTTCATTCACGGCAAAAACTTTTAGTCGGTAATATTTAACGATGGGCTCCAATTCGGGTGAAAACCACAGGCGTAGTCCTAAGCTTGAGCCCCACGGGCAATCAGGCGCGTAAAAAGTGGTAAAGGTTCCATCATTGGCATCCAACGCAGCGACGTGTGACACAGCCGTTTGTGTCGGGAAATTAAAGTGGAAGCTACCATAGTCGCCAATATGTTCGAGCATCACGAATGGTAGGCCATCATTAGGTGGCGTATCACCAGGACCGTCGGCGCAGACTCGTGCTCGTGGGTTATAGACGCTGATGGTCGCCGATCCACTCGTATTAAAATACTGATGTGCGGCGATACCGTCATAAACAATTGTCCACTTACCATCGATCATTTGCTTAACTTTATAGGCATAAGTCGTGGTGCAATGGTGGCGATAAGGAGCTCGTAGATAGCAAAAATCAAAATTCCCACCCGGTTGAATAAAAGTTTCACCAACTTTTTGCACTGAGCAATTACAAAAAAGTGGGTAAAGATAATCACGCTCCATTACATAATATCGCGCATCCTCACTGGACATGTTACGCAATGCCAAATAATCCTGGTGCAGGTTTTGTGGTGGAATGGCACTAAAATCGATAGCGGTTTTACGGGCTTGAATATCACGCGCTTTGGATTTTAATAACAGCGGCGTGAAGGACGCAGGATCCGGGCCAGGAATCGGGTCCGGAAAAGGCTCTGGTAAGGGTATTGGTAAGTAATCAAGAATATCATGTAGTTTGTCGATCAAGTCGGGAATATGAATGTGATGGCAACAGCAAACACGCTCATAAATTTCGATAATACCATCGCAAATCGGTTGGCAATTTAATGGAAAAATCAAATGAGGTTGTATTTCTGCAGTAATGGATTTAATTCGTGTTGTTTGTGCAAGTTGAAACATGGGAGCTAACTGAATTTCATTTAATATGTCCCAATACCATGGCCGACATTTTTGTACACTTCCGGTGACGCAAACATAACTTAAGTGCAGGCGGCTCCAATTCTCTGGTGCTAATACAAGGCCTTCCTTGCGCCATGCTTCCAGTTTTTGATCAACGCGGTACAGCGTTAAACTCTCTTTCGGTAAGGTTTTGAAATCTTCAACTTCAGGACCAATCGCAACTACATTAGCTGAGCTGATATCCAGTTTTAAAAGCTTGCCATCATAGCTTCCAAGTTTACTTATTGGCTTGCCGGAGGTGTCAATTTGATAAGCTGCGAAGCGAGGTATTGCATCATTTTCATCAAAATCTACAAAAGTTACTTTAAGCTCGATGGGTTTTTCATTCCGTGACGACATGTTGCACTCCCTAGTAAATAAAAGGATAAAAGACAAATGGCCAAATAACTAAATAAATGGCCATCTGCAATTAGGAAAAACGGTGCAAAAATTCTTGAAAATTACACCTCCTTATTTTATTCAATCAAGGTGCTTATTAAACAACGGACTCAATGGTAAGTTCCGACAGACGGGGAGTGCAATGAACAATAATGAGTGAAAATACCGATTTATAGCTAAACTCATAATCATGAAACATAGCCGCAATGTTCAAACCATGATTCGCAGTCGTATTAAGGGAATTCATCAAAACCTATCTTCAAATACTTCTCAAACAGTTAAAATTTTTGCCACTTCCGAATAATAAGTGGTTAATTTATCCGCGATTACTTCATGTGTTACACCGCATTCCAACAGCTCATTTATGGTTTCTCTTATATCAAGTGAAAGCGGGGCTAGCATCCTTCGCAACAGCGATTAATTAAAAATTATCGAGTTACCACCGGTAAAAAGCCCGACGGCCAGCTTGGACATGAGCCTACGAATTTAACACCCATTGCCAACCCAGATCAGATAGAAAACATTCTGCTTGATACGCAATCCTTGCCTTCTGGAAATTATAGAGTCGCAGGTTATGAAGCACGACAAGAAATTCAATTACGACTCAAATGCCACGTTATCGAAATTCGTGCGCAGATTTTGGTAAATGAAAATGGTAAGTGTTTTGTCGCAAAATTTCCGCAAGACCTATCGCGACCGGTGCAATATGGCGCCTCGGTGAAAGCGCATACCGTTTATCTCTCCGCTTTCCAAATACTGCCTTTTGATCGCATCTTAATTTATCCAATCAATATTGAACGCGCTGATGACCCCTCATGAAAAACGCGGTGCTAAAGCAATCAAAGAAATTGGCATTTTGCCTAACTATGGCGGTCATTTAGCACATGATCATTAGAAATGTTTATTTTCGTTTTCTTTGCTTGCACGCGTTGTGTAACGCACATCATTTGCGTGAGTTAACACATGCGTTTGAACTGGGGCAGGCTTAAGAAATAAATGATCAATAGTCGATCTTATCTTTCGACTTGTCAAAAACAGGGCGTTGATAGCACTGTTGCGCTTGATCTGCTTTTCAATGGTAAATGGCCTGATTTCATTCAGATCATTATTGATGCACATATCGGCATTCTCGGGATGCTGAATAGATACCAAATATCTACATGTGCTTACTGCAAAATGTTAAAAGCTATTTAAGCTTAACTATAGTCAGCTAACCCATAGTGTTTATCTCGGAGTATTAGGCAATGATTTTATCAACATTCTCCAAAACGTTATTATCAATCAGTTTAGTATTTGTATTGATTGGCTCGACAGCGATTGCTAGCGAGGGGGGGGTGAATTCACCGCCGCAGGCAAAAAATTCAGTTATTCAATTAGCTAAAATGAAAAATACACATGATACTGAAGCGGTGTCATTACTTTCGTCAGGCTTTACTTCAGGCCATTTTGTTACCACATCAGACGGTTTGCAACGCGGACTTTCTCTTCAGGGCAATGCTTTAATGGCGCGATCCACTAAGTCGACGGAAGTTAGTTTACAAATTTTTGGTTTGCCTCAAGGCGGTCAGTTTATGTCGCATGTACATAATCTGCCATGTGGTACACAAGCGGGCGGCAGCCATTACAAAATTGATCCTGCCGTGACCGATGCTCAAGAAGCGAATGAAATTTGGTTCACACTCTCAACTTCCACCAATGGTTATGCGATTGGCGTAAAGAAAATTGCCAGCGTGGCACGTCCTGAAGCACAGTCGATTGTCATTCATGATACCGATGGTGTGCGTATTGCCTGTGCGGATCTTTATCAAAGCGATGCAGATGAGGTGATCGTTAAACAGGGTAAACTTAAATCATTAGGCACAACAGTGATTGATGGTTCTGGCCAGATGTCCATTTCTGCCTCAGGTTCACAAGTACAGTTATTGGCAAAAGGGCTTACACCCGATACCATTTATCCGGCCCATGTACATACCTTACCTTGTAAGGTGCAAAGTGGTGGCGGGCATTATAAAATTGATCCCAATATTACCAGCACCTTTGACACCAATGAAGTATGGTTGAGCTTAACCGCGAATGCCGATGGCATCTCACAGTCAAACGTCAGTATTCCACAGAAGATACGTCCTGAAGGACAAAGCATAGTGATTCATGATGCCACTTCAGGTCAACGCTTAGCCTGTGTGGATTTGTTGGCGCCGAATGAAAATTATAGTGTTAATTTACATGCTAGATTTGCAGTAACCGTCGCAGGTTATAAATATGGATATGAAAATGTCAGCGGCAATGCAGATTTAAATCGCTCAATATTTGCTGGTACCAGTGCCATGGCAACAGTATCAGGTTTAAAACCTAATACCCAATATATGGGGCACTTGCATGATTCGCTTTGTTCATTAGGTGGCGGCGGTCATTACAAAATTGATCCGACGCTTACCACTGCTGAAGAATCAAATGAAATGTGGTTTACTTTTCGTACCAATCGAAATGGTTATGCAAAAGCGTATACGAGACATGTAAATCACATTGCCCGATCCGATGCACGTTCAATTGTGATTCACGATGCAGATGATCCAAAGGTGCGAGTTGCATGCGCCAACTTCTAGTTGATTGATGCGTTCCTTCCCTTTGTCAGGAGGGAACGCACTTTGGTTTACTTGAATTAAGAAATCTTCACATCCGACCAAACTGCGTACTCATTACCATTGGGATCAGCAAAATGAAAACGCTGGCCGCCGGGAAAATTAAATAAGGGTTTGATAATCGCCCCGCCCGCTTCTTCAATTTTAATTTGGGTGGCGAATAGATCTTTGCTGTAAAACACAATCAACACACTCCCTGCTTTGGTGGTGACGCATAAATCACTTTTATAAAATCCACCATTAATACCCGCATCATTAAAAGCTATATAGTCAGGGCCATAGTCCACAAAAGACCACGCAAATACCTGGTTAAAAAAATCTTTAGTTTGCTGCAGATTTTTTGAGGGCAACTCTAAGTAATCAATTTTTTCGTGTCGAGCCATGGCTTCTCCGTCAGTCGTATTTTACAATCTCGATCTACCTAATTCGCAATTGCTTACTCAATTCCCAATTGCCGATAAAACGCCACCACAGCAGCATCCGCTCGAACATCTCGCATAGCGATTGGCTGAATTAAAGTAATGCCCTCTAGTGTTTTCGCACGCGATAAGGCCACATAAGTTTGACCTTCACAAAATGCGCCCCGCCCCAGATCTAACTGCAAACGCTCCAAGGTTAAACCTTGCGATTTATGAATGGTAATAGCCCAACCTAACGCTAAAGGAAACTGCTGAAACGATCCCACTTCTTGCTTTTCAATTTTTTGCGTTGCGTAATTATAAGTGTATTGGTATTTGATCCATACTTCTCTGGCCACCAGCAAGACATTATCACTGGCATGTTTTTTTACCCGAATGTGCTCATCATCAAACCCCATGACTTCACCCAAATCACCATTTACCCATTGCGGTTTTTTGTTTTTCAGAAAAATTACTTGTGCGCCGACTTTTAATTCCAATCGGTCCGGCACGGTGAGCTTCCATTGATTGGCCGATAATTCTCCCGTAATTGCCGCTTGATAAATCCGCACTTCAGCCGACAAGGCATCGAGCTCACGAGTATTAATTTGTTTCGCCGATTGATTGGTCGGCACCAGATAAATCCCCCTCTTTTCCGCTTTCCCATTATTGCGTAAATAGTGATCCCGAAAACAGCGGCGATTAAACAAGGCCACCGAATTCCGTGGTTGATCATTTAAACGAATGCGATTAAGGGCCTCTATAAACTCCGCATCCGCTTGCCGCCTGACTTTGGCGAGATTCACGGGAATAATCGCTTGCTGTTTAAAAATGTCTGCTGAAAAAAAATGATAGGTGCGATACCGATGCGAGAAGTACACCATTTCTTCTTTGGAACTGACCACAGGTGGTAGCTGCAATAAGTCGCCTACAAAGATGGTGGCCACGCCGCCAAAAGGTTGTGCATTGCGCCGCACGCGTTGCAGCGTGCGATCCATAACATCCACCAGATTCGGCAACACCATCGACACTTCATCAATAATCAAATATCGAATATTTTCTAATACCAGTCGTGTTTTATCTTTAACGATGATTTGATCATCGGGGTCAATATGCGTCGGTGGTAAACCAAAAAACGCATGCAGCGTATCACCCTGCACATTCACCGCCGCAATCGCCGTTGGCGCAACAACAGCACAACCTGGTAACTGCTGACACAACCATTGGATCAAAGTCGATTTACCAGTACCGGCTTTACCCGTCACAAAAATCGAAGGACAGCCTTGCTGCAACGCCTGCAGAATAAATTGGTATTCAGGCAGAATTTCAATATCCGTCAATGGTTCAGCAAACGACGAATATTTTTTCTGCTGCCGCTGCCCCTGTTCAGGAATAATACTGGCTTCAATAATGGCAAAATTCTGCGGTGTTAGTGCATCGTCACCCAAAATATCTTGCGCGAGCGTGGTAATGGAATCCCAAACAGTCATAGAGTTGCCTAAGTAGCGTCTTCTTATTTCACAGTGGGCGTTACTGATTTCTCAGCGGCAATTCTTGATTGACCGCAGAACCATCCGTGCCCGTGCCTGCACTGGTTTTTGGCGGCAAAGGGTTATATGGCTCATCTTTGGTGCGCACCACCACTTCCCGTTGCGGGAAGGACATTTGTATGCTGTTGGCCCGCAGCGCCGCTTCAATGGCAAAGTTAATTTCACTGATGACGGATAATCGATCCCGAATTTCGCGCACAAAACAGCGTAACTCAAATTCTAACGCGGTGTCGCCAAAGGCTTTAAATAACACCAAAGGCCCTGGCACACCAAAGGGATTAGATTTGGGGAAAACGTTGCTATTTTCTTCAGCAACTTTTAACAACAAGGCTTTTATCTGCTGAGTATTGCTGTCCTGTGCGACTTTTAACGACACAATAATTCGACCGAATGAATCATTCAACGTTAAATTCGTCACCTCAGAGGCAATAAATGCCGAGTTGGGTACGATGACATCAAACCGATCCCAGGTTTGAATTTCCGTCGAGCGCACTCGAATATTTTTAACAATGCCTTCGGTATTACCCACCTTAACCCAATCGCCACGACGAATCGGTCGCTCAAATAATAAAATAATCCCAGAGACAAAATTATTAACGATATTTTGCAAACCAAAACCAATACCCACTGACAAGGCACCAGCAATAATCGCTAAATTGCTAAAGTCAAAACCGGCGACCGACAAGCCGACCAGCAATGCAATCGCAAACCCCAGATATCCAATCAATTTCACTAAGGTTTCACGCGCATTGCGATCCATGCGCTCGGTGAACAAGCTCGCACTATCTATTCGCTGACCGACCCAACCAAAAAATGACGATAACGCCGTAAATAACACAATACCGATTAAGATTTGGTAAGGCACAATCTGCAATTTACCAATCGCAAAACCATCAATCCAATATTGCCTTACCATCAACCCACCGCTGCTGGCAAAGCCCCAGATGTTCAATGTAAAAGCAACGGCAGCCCCTAATAAGGTGATCACCGACAACAACCGCAACCAAAACAAGCCAGGAAATAAAGCGTCCGACTCCAGCTGCATACGTTGTTTTAAACGTTGCACCCAAGGTTGCTTGCCTTGATCCAACTCGCTAAAAAATTGGTGCGTCAAGGCGTTGATTAGCCATAACACCACCCCCAATAAAATACTTTGGGCCAAACCAATCACGACATAATTGACCAGCCGCAAATACCCCAAGCCTTCAGCAATCACCAGTGACAACAACCCCACTTGCACCAACAAACTGAGCAACATCACCCGACGTGTTTGGCTGATGACGCGCACCAAATTCACCAAGCTGACAAAATTCAGCAAACCAAAACACACCCCGATTAAACGCGCCATGGCTACAGCACTGTCCGGCCATTGCCAATATTGCAAGCTGATCCAAATAATGCCGCCGATCAGCAACAATGAATAAAAATTACGCAGCCGCCGATACAAGGCACGCGCAAAAGCTGGTGGCCAGGCGATTAACGGGATAGCGGGTATTGGCGGTGCTAACAGTGCCGCAGTACTGCCGAGCAATAAAGCCATCAGCGCCACGGCATAACCCAAATGACTTAGCCAGGAGTGATCCGGCCACAGTGCCTCGGCAGCCAACCCAATGGATAAACTGATCCAGCCCAGCGGAGCGTAACGTTCAATGCTGCACCAGACAGACAACAACACTTGATTCGAAAACCGGTCGGGTATGGCTGCCGGTCGATGGCGACGCAACCAAAGCCGGCCAAAAATTGCAATGGTCATACTCAGCACCATGATGGCCGACAACATGAGCCATTGTTGCGGCGAAGCCTGACGAGCGCCTTGGGTCAGAGGGTCTAAATCCTGTCGCCAGAGATGATGAATAAAATCTGGCAAACTGCTCAGGTCCGTCCACAATTGCAAGACTACTTGACGCGCATCAGCATCACGCTGGGTGATCGTCACCAACAAGGCCGCTTGCTCCGCTTCATTTAATTGCGTGACCAATTGGGTCGATTGTTGTAATAACAAACGGCACGCCACCAATTCGCTTTCAAGCGTCTCAATCTGCTGCTGGATTTCTTGCACACCACTTTTAATCAATGGCTGATTGGGGGTTGGCAACTTCAAAACAGGCAAAGGCAAAGGTGTGGCCACCGAACTAATGGGCGCTTGATCGACCAACAAGGCTTTTTGTTGCACCAACGACTCTTCGATCTGAGTCACGCATTGATTGCTGCTGGTGCGAATATCCACGGCTTGTATCAAAGCTTCTTGCAACTCACCACGATCCAAACGCTGGCGCTTTAATGCCTGCTGCGTTTTTTCTACCCATTGACGACTCGCTTGACGAACAACCTCAGCAGTTGGCTGAACATCGGCCAACACCGATTGCGTCATCAAAATCACGCCCAACACAATCGAAATTAACTTTATGAAAAACTTCATAGCAATTCTCTTAAAAACATTTTTTTAATAACAAGCGATTAATGGATCGACCTACGAATTAAAATACATTATTTGAATGCCTTAGCTTTTGCCGCCAATAAACCGCGCAATAACTGCAACTCCATTTTATCGGGCTGCGCACGTAAAAATAAACGCGTTAAACGCGCCACAATTTGCTTGGGATTTTCGGGATCGTAAAATCCCCATTCAACCGCCAACTGCGTGAGGTGCTCAACAAAATAATGCAGCTCTTGACTGGTAGCCAAATCGGCATCCCAACGACACGCCGCCAACGGCATAAGTTTCCCACGGCTATTGCGTTCGCTTACCTGGTTTTGTTCATCTAACTGTGTTTTTTCAATTGAATCTGCTTGCTCGGTTAAATGAATTTGCAAAGCTTGCCAAATTTCATAGCTAATGACCTGCACGGCCATGGCAATATTTAACACACCATACTCAGGATTACTGGGAATTTGCACATGGTAATGACAGCGCATCAGCTCTTCATTGGTCAAACCGCTGGCTTCACGACCGAAAACTAAAGCAATTTTTGTTGGCATTTGCGTTAAGCGTTCTAGGATCATCTCCGCACAAGCTTTCGGTGAGACCACCGGCCAAGGAATGCTGCGAGAGCGGGCTGAAGCTCCAAATACCCATTGCTTATCCGCCACAGCCTCATCAAAAGTGGACACCACTTGCGCATGATCCAAAACATCATCCGCCCCAGAAGCCAAGTGATAAGCCTGATCGGCGGGAAACTGATCAGGCGACACTAAAATTAGACGGCTTAAGCCCATGGTTTTCATGGCCCTTGCCACTGAGCCGATATTACCCGGATGTGACGTATTCACCAGAATCACACTGACATGCTCGGCCAAAATACTTGGCGCGAGCGACGATGATAAAGAAGTATTAGTCATGCAAACTACTCAAGCAAAACTGCTATCATAGCGGACCCTTCCTATTGAAAACAGCATTGGAATCATCTGTCATGTCGCAATCGCTTGCTCCGTTATTAAATATCGCCGTCAGCGCTGCTGAAGCTGCAGGCGCTTATATTGTTCGCCAGGCTTACTTAGGCAAATTAGAAGTCGCCGAAAAAGGTCTGCATGATTTTGTCACCCAAGTTGACCGCACGGCTGAAGCCATGATCATTGATCATATTCGCAAGCATTATCCACAGCACGGCATCCTCGCCGAAGAATCTGGACAGCACGACACGCAACATGAAACCCAGTGGATTATTGATCCAATTGACGGTACCACCAACTTCATTCACAGCATTCCCCACTACTGCATTTCCATTGGGATCAGTGAAGCTGGCAAAGTCATGCATGGTGTAGTACTGGATCCGATCAAACAAGAAACCTTTATCGCCAGCCGTGGCCGTGGCGCTTTTATGAACAACAAACGCATGCGCGTGAGTAATAAGCAACAACTCGCCGGTGCATTATTGGCGACCGGCATTCCCTTTGGCGAAGCCTGTTATCGTCCACAATTTGCCACTTATATGGAAATGTTAAAACGTTTTATGCCACAACTCGCCGGCATACGGCGATTAGGTTCTGCCGCGTTAGATCTGGCTTATGTTGCTTGTGGTCGCTATGACGGCTATTGGGAACTGAATCTGAAACCGTGGGACATGGCGGCTGGCACTTTATTGGTACAGGAGGCTGGTGGTTTAATCAGCGATTTAAATGGCGAGCATCAATACATGAAATCCGGCGATATTGTCGCCGCCAATCCGAAAGTTTTTAAAGCCATGCTGCAAACGATGCACAATGAATCAAATACTGCCGCCTAAAAGTGAAGATAGGGACCTTCCTAGACTATTTATTCTAAACTTTTACGGTAATCTGCAAGTATCTGTCTATACTGGTTGAGCGCAATTGTGTGCATACATCGAGCATTGACGGAACATCACGATCATACAGAGGATATTACAGATGAACGATTTAACCGCAAAAGTTTCTGATCAAATGGAAAAAACCACCGATAAAATTAAAGATCAGATGGAACAAATGAACGAATCACTAAGCCAATTGGTTTGCGCAAGTAAAGGGTTGATGTTAAAAATCACCGAAACCAGCAACAAACAATTTAACGAATTAGTGAAAGCTGGCGAAGGCAAAAACTTTGCTGCAGAAATCAAAAGCGCATTGCCAAAAATCTCTGATACCAAAAGTTCAATTAAACAATTAAAGTCAGCGACCATCGGCTTAATCAGCAAAAGCAAAGAATTCAGCAGCCGCTATTTTAATGAGCTGATCAAACAAGGTGAATGCCAAACCAATCAAACCACCAAATCGATCAATCCCAACACAATCAACACCAATTCCAGCAATCGTCCTAAAACAAAAACAGCCGCTTAATATCTACCTTTCATCCCTTTTTTACATCAATTGAAAACCTGCATTCGTACCCTCATCAAGCAGGTTTTCATTGATTAGCAGAAAAAGGGGTGAACTTTTCTTTCTTCTGTAGTCTTTCTTGCACTGATGTGTTTTTTTTTGGGTTTGCAAATAAGCGTTTTCGACTATTCTTAGTCATACGGTCTTTGGCTCACCACTAAAATGCCACTGCTGAACACTTACCGATCACGACGGTACACGCGCAGTCAGTCTTACGAAAGCCAGTATTACAGCAGGAGCTGCGAAAATGAGCCATTTACATCAATATCGCGTCTTAGAACGCGAAAAACAAAATAAACGATTATTAGAAAGCCGACTGTTATTACGGGCATTTCAACGCTTATGCGAGCACTGGGATCTATCTCGCAAAGAAGGTTTTGAAATACTCGGGTTAAATTCGCTCCATCAATTGAGCTCATGGCAATCTAGCACAGTCGACACCTTGCTCACCGACTCACAAATTGAGCGATTAAGTTTTCTGCTCAGCATTCATCAAACACTAGATCAACACCTCGCAACCCAAGTATTGCTGATCCAATGGTTACGCGATCCCAATAGTTTAAGCTCACTAACAGTAGATCCCAAATTCATTCCAGAAAAAGACATCATACCCCTGGAGTTGTTTCGCTGTGCCAACAAACAACAACTGCGGCATATTGCTCAGCAAATTATTGATGCCGATCCCGCAACCCTGTTTGTTCATGTGCCTCGGCATCAACTAGCCACCAGCAACAACAAGCGCTGTTGAATGCTTCTTAAAACACCAGCTGCATCTAATCCACAGTCCGCCAGTAGATCTTCCGGCTGGCCCTGCTCAATAAACTGATCGGGCAAGCCCAAATTTAATACCCCAACTTCAAAGCGCTGTGCCATAAAATATTCATTGACCGCAGAACCTGCACCACCAGCAATCACATTTTCTTCTATTGTTACAATCAACTGATGGCTCGCCACCATCTGTTGCATCATCAGTTGATCTAATGGCTTCACAAAACGCATGTCCACCACGCTGGCATTTAAGGTTTCTGCGACCACTAAGGCCACCTGCACCATGGAGCCAAATGCCAGGATCGCGACCTGCTCTCCTTGCCTGCGCAGCACCGCGCGACCAATCGGCAGTACTTGCAGCGTAGATGTCGTATCAGCACCGACACCTTGACCACGTGGATAACGCACAGCGGCAGGACCCGCATGCTGATAACCGGTATATAAAAGTAAACGCGTTTCTTGTTCATCGGACGGCGCCATCACCAGCAAATTGGGAATACAGCGCAAAAAACTCAAGTCAAAACTACCCGCGTGCGTGGCCCCATCTTGGCCAACCAACCCGGCTCGATCAATTGCGAATAAAACATCTAAGCTTTGAATGGCGACATCATGAATCAGTTGATCATAAGCACGCTGTAAAAAGGTCGAATAAATCGCAACTACAGGTTTAAAACCTTCACAGGCAAGACCAGCAGCAAAGGTCACGCTATGCTGTTCGGCAATCGCCACATCAAAATACTGATCCGGAAAACGTTGTGAAAATTCTACCATGCCTGAACCTTCACGCATTGCGGGTGTAATGGCCATTAAACGCCCATCTTGCTCAGCCATCTGGCACAACCAATCACCAAAAACTTGCGAATACTTTTGCGGCTTGAGCACTGGCTTTGGCGCAAGGGGCACAGCTACACTCTCAGCGACTAAAATCTCAGCTAATAAATCCCCAGCAACCACTAAACACCCAGCTAGAGACGCTTGCGTCGCAGATTGATCAGCAGTATTTGCAGATTTTCCTGCAGTTTTGGGCTCAATTTTAGATAGCGCGTGATACCCAACCGGATCCGACTCAGCGGGCGCATACCCTTTACCCTTTTGCGTGACCACATGCAGTAACTGCGGCCCTTTTAACAGTTTAATTCGCTCAAAATAGTCAACCAATTGCGGTAAGTTATGGCCATCAATCGGGCCAATATAATTAAACCCCAACTCCTCAAATAAAGTGCCGGGCGATACCAAACCCTTCATATGCTCTTCGGTGCGCTTGGCCAGATTCATCGCATAAGGCAGATCTTTTAACGCTTTTTTACTACCTTCTCGTAATGCGTTATATGTCCGACTGGCCCAAATACGCGCAAAATAATTGGATAAGCCACCAATATTTTCCGAGATCGACATGCGATTATCGTTTAACACCACCAACATGTTCGGACGCAGATGGGCTGCATGATTCAGCGCCTCAAATGCCATACCGGCCGTCATCGCACCATCCCCGATAATTGCCACGGTATGCCGATCCCGCGTTTGCTGCGCCAACGCCATACCCAAAGCCGCACTGATTGAAGTACTGGAATGACCAACGCCAAAGGTATCAAATGGACTTTCGTCCCGAGAGGGGAAGCCTTTTAAACCACCCTGCTGACGTAAGCTATTCATGCGCTCACGACGTCCGGTAAGAATTTTATGCGGATAGGTTTGATGGCCCACATCCCAAACCAAGCGATCATCTGGCGTTTGAAAGCAGTAATGCAATGCAATGGTCAGCTCAACAACCCCTAAGCCCGCCCCAAAATGACCACCAGTTTGGCCAACACTAAATAACAAAAAGGCGCGTAATTCTTCAGCCAATAAAGGCAACTGATCGGCGGCCAGTTGACGTAATTGGCCGGGGTGATCAATGGCGTCCAACAAAGGTGTACGAGGGCGAAATTCTGGGATTTTATTGATCATGGGCGTCATAACTTCTCATCAAGCGCACTAGTACGAACGTTCTATCAGCGCGGTAGCCAATGCCTGTAAAAGGCGAGTATCGGCTTGCGGTACCCGCAACAATGCTTGCTGCGCTCGTTGCAAGCATTGTTGCGCCAGTTGCTTTGCGCCCTCAAGACCAATGAATGCCGGATAGGTCAGCTTCGCCAACGACTGATCAGCGCCGACCGTTTTACCGAGCACTTCAGTTGTGCTGGTGATATCCAGAATATCGTCTTGAATTTGAAAACCCAGACCAATAGCATGACCAAACTCCTCCAGCGCTTGCAAAGTACCGAGATTGCCGACATCAACACCAGCCGCTAACGCACCTAACCCAACACTTAAGGCAATCAAGCAACCGGTTTTATGTCGGTGAATACTCTCCAATTGTTCAGCGTTTACTAAAAATGGTTCAGGGGTTGCTAATGGTTGAGGGGTTGGTGAAGAAGGCTTCAAAATTTCCAACGACTGCAGCTGCCCTGTTGCCGCCAGGTCCAACGCTTGTCCACCAACCATACCTTGGGCACCACTGGCCTGAGCCAACATGCTCACCATTTTCACCACCTGCACCGCAGGCAATGCACTTTCAGCCATCACCTCAAACGCTAAAGATTGCATAGCATCACCCACTAAAATTGCTGTCGCGGGATCAAATGCGACATGACAAGTCGGCAACCCCCGGCGCAGCACATCATTATCCATCGCCGGTAAATCATCATGGACTAAAGAGTACGCATGCATTAATTCCACTGCCATGGCGACTGGATCGACTACCTGCCAATCATCTGCAAACGCCAAATAACTGGCATAAACCAACGCCGGTCTTAAGCGTTTGCCACCCGACAACACCGAGTAACGCATCGCCTCCGCCAATCGCGGTGCTACCGATAACACGGCCGGCTCAAAACGTAACTGCAATTGTGCTTGCACACGCGCCTGAACCTGCACCATAAATTCGGCAAGGGGCAAACCAGAGGCTTTATTCATCAACATTGATTAACTGTCTTCCCCGTCAAAATCAACAAACACACCTGCCCCTGGCTCCGAGTGATCAAGGTCTAACGATTCATGATCAACGGACGAATCCAATAAAATCTGCACCCGTTGTTCGGCTCGCTGCAGAGCGTCCTGGCATTGTCGTGTCAAACCAACACCTTTTTCAAACGCCTTGAGGGCATCATCCAAGCTCAAATTACCAACTTCTAAATCTTCAACCAGCGATGCCAGCTCGGTCATGGCCCGCTCAAAATGTATCTTTTTTTTGATCACCAAGTGATTACTCTCTCGTCATCCAGCTTAATAAAGGAACAGCGCTGCATTGTACTGTAATGCCAAGGCGCAGAGTACTGCAACGCCATCGCACAGACACATTTATCAGCAACAATTCACTACGAATTCGCAGCATTTTTATCAACCCGACGTTTGGTCGGAATTCCAAGATTGGTCCATACTCTCAACAGATGCTATAGCATACCCAAATGCATAAACGACCCACAGGAACATATCAATGATCAATACGCTGGAAAGACGGCGCTATATACGAATAACTGATACCCTAAAACTGCGCTACTGGTTCGCCGCCAGTACTCAGACGCCCCCTTCCAATGCCGATCAACAACACATCCAATTTATGAGCATCGAAAGCCAAGTACAACTTCTACTACGCCATCTGCCGACACAAGCCCATAAGTTTTCTGAGTTACTTCAGCTCATCAATCAGAAACTTAACTTGTTAGAAATGCGGATTAACTTACCCATACCGGCCTTTGAACAAAGACAAGTGAATTTAAGCGGCTGCGGAATCGCCTTTGCAATTAGTGAGGTGGAAAAAAAAGAGGTATATGTCATCGGCAGCGTGATGCAAGTTGAAATGATTCTGGCACCTTACGACAGCCCAGTTTGTTTTTCAGCAGAAGTGATCAGCTGTGGCGTTGAAGCCGAGCTACCTCAACAACTCACACTCCGTTTAGAATTTAGAAACATGCCTTCGCATATGGAAGATTTACTGGTGCATTACATTCTCAAACGTCAAAGCCAGCTCTTAAAAATAAGCCGCTCGCAAACCATGTGATCTAGTTCCTATTTTTTTAGTGATACTTTCACACATCCGTAATAATGCCTACCTATCCTGCCACCCATCAGAAATTCATATTAATAGCACGGGGTAGGCAATATGTTGGCAGTAAAAAAACAAAGCACTTTTGGCACATATCCTTCAGCTTCACCAAAACAAATTGGTCATTCCAATCAGCACAATGTCTGCGATAATTTTTTAAGCGGCATTCGAACACTTTTTGCTCACGCACTTCCACCCAAAGCTAATATCATCGAAGACCCACGCTCACCGATTTCTTGCTCGCAATTTTCGATTTCTCGCTCAAGCACAGAAACAACAGCATCCATGTCCTTCATTGAACCAGTAGAAGTATTTCGACTCATGCAACCAGTCACGATGAATATTGATAGCATTCGTCGATCCCTAAATGAAGGCATGGAACCCAAAGAAATTATTACTTCGACGTTAAAAGAACAACAAATCCCAGAGAGTTATGTTCAAATATTAACTGAAAAAGCATTAGCTGATTATAATTTACAAAAAAGATCAACGCCTCTAAAAACCCTTCCAGGTGCGAAAAATTTTATTCAATTGCTCCAAAAAAATAATATTGATTTTTGTTTTTGCACCAATGCAGGCAAAGAAAAAACCAAAAATCAGCTTAAAAAAGCGTTTAATCAAGATTTTACTGTTTTTGGAAAATGCCACAAAGGTAAAGACAAAAAATCACAGATCACCGCCAGAATGCTCAGCAATCAATACCCAAGAAAAATATTAATAGTCATTGGTAATGAATTAAATGACTTTAAATTCAACCAAGACTTACAGCGTATAGGCGCCAAAGCTCGGTGCATCTTAGTTGGCGAGCATTCAAAAAGACCCATTACAAACATTGACATCCTTAAAGACCCACCATATTTTTCGTTTAATGTGCACGATTATGAAAACGGTTTCAATGCAGCAAAAAAATTAATTGAAGGTTATGGTGCGGACAATGTAGCAGTCATTATGGACGTACATGGCACCGTTTTAGACACTGCTGATCTATTAAAAACAGTTACAACTAATATCATTGAACAACAGTATGACCCGATTAACTTTCAATAATACACAACCCCATAGCGCGGGTATACCAAAGACTAGGAAGGTGTGATATTTTCAGTGCACAAGTGAATCCCCTTACATTAATCGATAAAAACCATTCAATGCTGCGACCCGATAAGCTTCTGCCATAGTCGGATAATTAAAAGTTGTTTTTATAAAATACTCCAAGGTATTGGCTTTGCCTTCTTGATTCATGATGGCCTGACCAATATGCACAATTTCAGCTGCCTGCTCACCAAAGCAATGAATACCCAGAATTTCATATGTCTCTCTATGAAATAAAATTTTTAACACCCCCACCATGGTTCCACTGATTTGCGCACGCGCTAAGGTTTTAAAGTGCGCTTTTCCAATTTCATAAGGTACTTTATCGCGCGTGAGTTCTTGCTCGGTACGCCCTAACGAACTAATTTCAGGTATGGTATAAATGCCGGTAGGCACACTCGACACGAAATAATTTTCATCCGGATCAGTGATTACGCCGCCCAAAGCCCTGCCTTGATCATACGCAGAACTGGCCAATGCTGGCCAACCGATGACATCACCGGCCGCATAAATGTGAGGTACTGAGGTTTGATAATGTTGATCAACCGTCAATTGGCCGCGATTATTGGGTTGCAAGCCACACTTTTCGATATCCATATTGTCGGTATTACCGACACGACCATTACACCATAACAAGGCATCAGCTTTTAATCGCTTGCCTGATTTCAGCACCAACTCAACGCGATCTTTACTGGTATGAACGGCCTCATACTCTTCACTATGACGGATCAATACGCCAATATCTCGCAAATGATAACTAAGCGCATCCGAAATTTCGTGATCAAGAAAATCCAACAAACGCCCGCGCGTATCAATCAATTCAACCCGTACACCTAAGCCACAAAAAATGGAGGCGTATTCGCAACCAATAACACCAGCACCATAAATAATAATTTTGCGCGGCGTATGACTGAGTTGCAAAATAGTATCACTGTCGTACACCCGCTCATTTTCAAAATCAACATCCGGCGGGTGATAGGGCCGTGAACCTGTGCAAATCATCACTTTTTCTGCCAACAAGGTTTCAGAAATCCCTTCCCCCGTCACCACTTCAACTTTATGGGCATCTACAAACCGCGCCCGACCAAAATACAGTTTGATACGATTTTTAGCGTAAAAAGTAGTACGCAGCTGCACCTGTTTTTGAATGATGCTGGCAGCACGACTCAACACCTTGGGGAATGGGAAAAACCGTGGTTCACCAATCTCGCGAAACAAGGGATCGGTATTAAAACGAATGATTTGCTCAACCGCAGAACGCAACGCTTTGGATGGAATGGTACCCAAATGCGCACAATTACCACCCACCATGCCTTTTTCATCAATCACAGCAACCTTAACCCCCAAACGACTGGCGCGCATGGCGCAACCCTCACCCGCAGGGCCTGCCCCAATAATAACCAGATCAAAATGTGTTGGCATAAGCTGACTTTTGCATCCCTATTTTTAATTGATCGTGAGCGGTTTTATTTTTCGTGAATTGTAAAACTAAGAATAGAATATCCGCCCCATAAAATCTGCTAACATGTTCGGCCATGCAATTGACATCATTCAATTGAGCGTCTGGAGACAATACTGATGAAACCTGCCATCAAACGAGTATTATGGATTACGCTGCTGTTAATCGGCATACCACTAGCCATGGCAGCAATCGCCATTGTGGTGTTAACCCAGATCAATCCAAACACTTACAAAGAGCGTGTCACACAAACCATTTCTCAACAAACGGGTTTAGTGGTCAATATTGGCAAAATTAGCTGGTCATTTTTTCCTTGGCTCGGCATGCAAGCGGAGAATATCAGCCTTCAAAACCCACAATTAACAATAGATGACCCCGCACGTCAATTATTACAAATGCGTAAGGCTGACATTAAAATTAAAGTGATGCCGTTATTTTCCGGCAATGTACAGATCGGCACCTTACGCTTTGACCAACCCAAGGTTATTTATTATCTGAGCAGCAATGGCAAATCCAATTGGCAACGATTGGAAAATCCCGCTTCACCACCGGAAATTGCATCAAACAGCACAGCACCACCGCTGAATATGATTGATGTCGAAGCGCTTGTCATTGATCAAGCCGAAATCAGCTATCGAGATCCAACACAACACTGGCAACTCAAACCAGTGAATATTACGCTTGCGGATATTCGGCTACAAAATCAAATTTTATTACAGCCAGTACATATCAAGCTTGAGGCTCACGCCGAAGATAAAAACATCGCGAAAACAGAAATCGATATACAACTCAACTCGCCCTTGTCGTTACAAGTTCCACAACAAGACTTTAATCAGCTGATCGCCCAAATGTCGCCGCTTTCTTTGCAAGTGAATTATAGAGACAGCGCTTTTCCCCAAGGTTTAAAAGCAAAAATAAACAACAATCTTCACCTTGATTTAAGCAAAAACCAATTAACACTGACTGAGCTACAACTGGATGTTGCTGATGCCAAACTCACTGGAAACGCAACTGTGAATGCATTAACGCAGCAACCTCAAATAACCGCTCTTCTTAATTTGGCCCCATTAAATTTAGCTAACTGGTTGCAAAAAAATCTACAGCTCTCACTGAATTTACCCAGCGATAGATTGCAGCAAGTTAGCTTCAACGGGGAGCTTAAAACGGATGGTAAAAATTTGAGCATTCAACCGCTACAACTTCGTCTCGATGAGAGCACGATTAATGGCGATCTAGTTATCAGCAATTTACAACAACCCATCATGCAAGCCAACTTGCAAATCGATCACCTTAATCTCGATCAATATCTGCCACCTTCAGCGCCAGCTACATCCACCCATACAGAATCTCCTCCCAATGCAACTAGTAATAATAGCGAACTTTTTCCCGTCGCTACGCTGCGCGAATTAAACGTAAAAACCAATCTCACTATTGATCAACTTCAGTATCGCAATCTCGATATAAAAAATACCCAGCTAAAGTTGGATGCGCGTAATGGTTTAATCAAGATCACCCAGTTACGCGCTAACTTGTTGCAAGGATCAGTGGATGCAGTAGGCGCATTAGATGTTCGAGGGACAACACCAACTCTTAATTTCAAACCAAAAGTTCAGGGTCTACAAATTCAACCTTTGCTCAGCGCTTTACAACAAAAGCCCATGTTCAGTGGTGAATTGAATATGGATGGCGAAGCCAATACTCAGGGGCAAACTGTGTCGCAATTGACCCAAGGATTAATGTCGCAACTTAACGTGAACGTGAATAAAGGTGCATTAAAAGACATTAATATTCTCCAAAAAATTCAAGAAGCATTGAATACCTTGGTACCCTTAGTCAGCGCGCTGTTACCCAATCAATCTTTTCCTAAAATGCCGGCGGCTTTAAGCAATGACACAGAGTTTAAACAACTCTTAGCCAGTGCCACCATTGAAAATGGCATCGTCAAAACACAACAATTAAATATAGGCTTGGATCAAGCACAACTGCATGGTGACGCCAACTGGTCTTTGGTGAATGATCAAGGTAACCTTCATTTCCAAGTCACGCTTGCCGATAGCCTAGTGAATGCGAAACTGGCCGCCATACAATGGCCAGTGAATTGCCAAATCAATCTGGTCAGCCTTCCCAAATGCGGGATTGACATTGGTCCGATTCGTCAGCAGATAGAAAAATCATTAGCCTCGGCAGCCAAAGATAACGCCAAACAGAAACTCAATGAAGAATTAAACAAACGGCTAGGACTCGAAGGAGGTGCCAACGCTGAAGCGGCCGCAAAAGAATCGGCTAAAGCCGCTCTGCAACAACAAGAAATAGACGCAAAACAAAAAGCCGAAGAGAAAATTAACAAGGTGCTGAACAAATTCTTTAAACAATAATAAATACTCGTTTATTTATTAGCTGCTAATCCACTCGCCAAGGTGGCTCCGCAATGGGTATTGGCTTTAGCGGGCAGCTTGCCATAAAAACTTGGGCCTACGGTATAAGGAAAAACCGGCGCACCCTCTTCATCAAGCGTAACGTGATAATGATACCCATGCACGGCATCTGCATGCCCGTTATGCTCATCTAAATATTCATCACCTTGCTCGGTTAAACGCTCATCCCAATAATAATCTTCATAATAAAATCCCGATTCAGCAATAAACGTATTTTCAGAGGCCACAACCACTTGGGTACTGGTTCTGGGACCAGCTGAAGAAATAACGGTTCGGTCATGTGCCGCATCCAGCGGATTATCAAGCAGACAAGTACGTACACCCGAAGCACCGCAACCCGTATCTGAGTTAGCATCCGCATAATCTCTTTTTACCCATGAACTTTTTGCCATGGTACCCGTAGTTTCCCAAGGGCCGTATATAGGATACCCATCAGCAGCATAACCATAAATTGGAGAATGTCCTGTTTCAGTTTCTCCAGCCACTTCAGCTAAGCAACTAGAATACGCGTGATGATGATAATCACCATCACGCGCATGGCCATTGCAAATATCCACATCATATTGTTCGATGATCGGTGCCAACTCATGCCAAATATCTCGATCATTATAACTGCTGCCCGCTAGCCAGCCATAAATCGAAGTGCCATTGACCCATAAACCAATACTGCCCTCACCCACTGCACAAGGCTCCGTTGCGGTATCGGGTGTAGGTTTTCGCGTAAAATACACCTCATGCGCCTGCTTTTCTGGACAACCTGAGCTTGTCGGCCAAAAACCATAACCCGCATTTGCATTACAAGTCGTGTCGCTGTTAAAGCCGATGTCTTCACCAAAACCAAGTATTTGATCAACAATAATGTTGGGAATGCCTCCCTCAAAATCACTCGCGGCATTCGGGCGAGCATTGAGCATTTCTATGAGCTCTGAAGTTACCGTCACTGCATAATTGGGTATGCCGCTAGCGTTAACCATCACATAGTCACCGCTTTTTTGAACACTCTGCACGTTGACTAGAAGTGCACCTTGATTGCCTTTAAGGAAAGCCGATTTTTCTGTTGAATTTTGTACCCAAACATCGCATAAATCGGTACCAGCAGCACAGTTGATTGCCGTACCTAAACCACCACCAGTAAAGCCATTGCCACCACTCTCGCCCCCACAAGCATTTAATAACAACAGGCCAATGCTGAATATTATTTTGGGTTGCACCTTCATGGCTGAATTCCTCTCTAAACGATGTTAACCAACTGATGCACTCTTAATAGCCCGCAATTGCTGATCATGTAAGCTTGATAAAAAAAACAAACCCATTATGGCACCAAAGAGTGCAAACGCCATGTCTGATTGTGTATCCCATATATAACCTTGCGTGCCGAGAAAGGATTCCGCTGCTTCGCCAGACGTTAATGCAGCAATCCATTCTATTAATTCATACACCGCGCTCAGCGCTAAACACAAACACACCACCAAAAAATTTAACCATTTCTTACCGTTGACTACTTGCTTACGCTGCAAAATTTCTCGCGCTACTATCGCTGGAATAAATCCTTGCGCAAAATGCCCAAGCTTGTCGTACTGATTGCGAGTTGAATCGAATAACCAATTGAACTGGTCAAAGCCAGGCACTAAGGCATAGGTGTAATGACCACCGATCATTAAAATAACGCTATGAATTAAAATTAGCCAATACACTAAAGGCGTAAGCGGAAATGTTCGATAAGTCATCATTAATACAAGCAGACCCATTAATGCAGGCAACACCTCTAACCACCAAGTTAGTCGATCATAGGGATAAATGCTGGACCAGATCAATGCGCTGAAATATACCAACAACCAAAGACACTTAGCTAGGTTCGACCAATAATTTGAACTACACGAGTGCAGCATAAAATCATCCTTAAAGTGCTTTGTTAACTTGTATGCTATGTCCTTTTTTAAACCATGAAACGATTTTAGATTTTAATGTCAACTTGTTTTCTGTTGACGCTGTAACTGATAAGGATGTCGCTTTAACCACGCCCAACTGTGGATAGACCGCTGCTAAGGTTTTCAAATCCATCATCACCCACTCACGTAACGTCATGTTGATGTCGTGCTCTAAACGAATGCGGGCGATGGATTCCATGGCTAACAAGGAATGGCCGCCGATTTCAAAAAAATTGTGATGACGATTTATGTCATTGCGCACCAATACGTGCTGCCAAATTTGCGCCAAATATTCTTCAGCCGAGTTTTCCCAGATGGTCGCGGATGGCGTGGTTTGCCATTTGACTTGCGCCGCTAGCGCGTTGCGATTGAGCTTGCCGTTAGGCAAACGCGGTAAATGCTCGAGACGCTGCCAATGCGTTGGCAACATATATCCCGGCAAATGGGGCTGCAGTTGTTGGCGTAATACCGTGCTGTCCAAATCGGATGCCGATTCATAAAACGCCACTAAGCGCAGATCTTGTTCGCTCACCGCAATTAAACTCACCGCAACAGCGGTGATGCCCACACAACGCTGGAGTTGATTTTCAATTTCACCCAACTCAATGCGAAATCCACGCAGTTTAATTTGATTATCAATACGACCGACCCATCGCAAACGTTGCTCGGAGGTGACCTGCACCCGATCGCCGGTGCGATACCAACGGCCACGTTTGCCATGTATGTCCAACTCAACAAAACGCTCATCCGTCATTTGCGGTTGATCACGATAACCGGCCGCCAGACCAACACCACCAATATACAACTCGCCAAAAGCGCCCATTAAACTCGGTTGTTGGCTTTGATCGAGCACAGCCAGTTCGGTGTGATCGAGCGCATCGCCAGGATCACACACTTGCTCAGGTGCGGTAATTGGTCGACACGCCGACCAAACCGCTGTCTCGGTCGGGCCATACATATTCCATAACTGACAACCCTTTGCTAATAACTGCTGCGCTAAATTTGGCGACATGGCTTCACCGCCACATAAGGCTTTAAATTCAGGCGCAGGTGTCCAACCGGCAGCTAATAATAATTGCCAGGTCGTCGGCGTCGCTTGTAATGCCGTCGCTTTTGTACTCACTAACAATTGTTTGAGTTTGTCGCCATCTTGCGCTGTCAAACGATCCGCAATCACGGTTTGAGCGCCCACCCACAGAGGTAAAAACAATTCCAGCACAGCAATATCAAAAGAGATGGTGGTGACCGCGACCAACACATCATCGGCACGCAAACCAGGCGCACGCTGCATCGATTGCAGAAAATTCACCACGCTCAAACGTTTGATGGCCACGCCTTTAGGAACACCAGTAGAGCCGGAGGTGTAAATCACATACGCCAATTGCGATTGGATGCGCGTTAAACTTGACTGAGGTACTGAAGGTAATTGATCAATGCTCAGAACCTTTCTGCCGGTGAAATCATCAGCTCGAAAGCGATCGGTAATAATCACACTGGGTTTGGCGTGATCCAGCATATAAGCAATACGATCGGCTGGATAATCCGGATCCACCGGCACGTAAGCTTTACCGGCTTGCCACACCGTGAGCAACGCCACCAGCAAATCCAATCCCCGATCCAAACACACGGCAATCACATCGCTGGGTGCATTCAACACATGCGGCAGTAAAACATCAATCTGCTGCTGCAGCTGCTGATACGTCAAGCGATGTTGTTGAAACACCACCGCCGTGCGTGCATAAAATTGCTGACGTTTTTCCTGTAACAGTTCGCCAAGATCAGCGTTGGGCAAAACCGGTGTTGGCCCCTGCCAATAAAACCGATTGTCCGGCAACGCCAGCGGCACTTGTGTGAGCGGACTTTGCCAACTGATGGTGCCACTGGTCAGTCCGCGCATCAGATCGCGCCACTCATACAAACGTCTTTGCCAGGTTGGCTCGAACCACAGATCGGTATTAAAGGTACATTGCGCTTGTAAGGCGTGATCACTCAACATTAGATTCAACGTGCATTCAAAATTATCAAAATGCCGAGGATTCACCGCCAACTGCACATCAACTTCGGGATAAGCATAAGGCTCAGAACGCATCACATCGATATTAAATAACAGCGGCAACAAGGGAATTCGACCGGGATCGCGTGACAAGGGCAAATGTTTTAACAGCTGACCAAAGGTTAACGCTTGATGTTCATAGGCTTCTAATAATTTTAATCGCACCAATTGCAAAGCCGACAGCGCACTGCCCTGCCCATCCAACGGCAACCGCAAGGGCAGTACATTCACACAATGACCAATTAACTGCGATTGACCACTGGCGGCTTGTCCTGAGGCGGGCAAACCCACCAGTAAATCATCCTGTTGCGTCCAGCGCTGCAACACCATTAAAAAGGTGGTTAATAACCAAGTGACCACACTGACATTGTGTTTGATGGCATCGTCCCGAATGGCTTGTACCAGATCAGCACCTAAATCCAGATCCAAGCGCTTGGCGTGATAAGTGCGCTCAACTTGACGCGGCTTATCCGTCGGAAGGTCCATCTGTGGAATATTATCCAGCGGATATTGTGTTAGCCAGTAGGTCAGTGATTGTTGCTGAGCGGTGCGTGCCTCAACGTCATACTGCGCTTTGGCGTAATCGGCAAATTGTGGGGGCCACGGTAATTGAGCGGCCAGCTGCTGTGGATTGACGGCTTGTTTTAACGCCGCCGCATATAAATGTCCCAACTCGCGCACCATCACCGAATACGACCAACCATCACATAAAATATGATGCGCACATAACAACAGCTCATGATAATCCTCATGCACCTGCACCAAGATCACTTTAAATAACGGGCCAGTTAATAAATTATAGGGCTGTGTCACTGATTGTATTTTTAATTGCGCCAAACGATCGCTGACATCACCCGCACGCAAATCAATAAACGCATAGACCAATTGCGGATGATGCGGAATTAACAATTGCTGACCGGCGTGCGTGAATGTCGCCACCAGTAATGGATGACGCAAAATCATGGCGTTTAATGCCAGTTGCAATGCGTCCTGCTGCAAATTCCCAGTAATTTTTAAAGCAATCGATTCATTAAAAGAACAGTTAGAATCATCACCCATTTGTACCGCAGCATAAATTTCTTGTTGCGGCTCAGTACTGGCAATCACATCATTGAACTTCATGGCCGGCGATAACAATTGCGGCATTTTTTTTGGCAACAAGTCTTGTTGTTGTAACCTAACAATCGATTGTTCAAACGCAGCTAGTAACATATTCAGCTCGGCTTCACCATGCGCCAACGTCATAAACCAGGTGCGGCCTTCATAAATATGAATACCGTGCAAACGCATAGCGATATAAAACAGACCAGGCAACGTAAATGACTCATCCCATTCAATCCGAAAAGCAGAACTAAAATAAGCAATTTTTAACGGCGCTTGTAAGCGCTCGGCTAAACGCTGCAATCGTTGTAAAAATAATTCACAACGATGATTTAGCTCCGCTTGGAGTTGCGGCCCCTGCTGTTCCAGAAACGCAAGCGTTGCACAGCAAGCGGCCAACGTGAGCGGATGCCGCACAAAAGTACCGGCAAAATAGGTGACGCCAACTTCAGGCCGTGAATCATCACCATATTGCCAACGGCCGCCATCGAGTGCATCCATATATTTTGCACAGCCAGCGATGGCACCAATCGGTAAACCACCACCGATAATTTTGCCATAGGTCGCAATATCTGCCCGCACACCAAAATAGGCTTGCGCACCACCTTGGTGGCAACGAAAACCGGTGATTACCTCATCAAAAATGAGCGCGATATCCTGTGCACGCGTGAGGGTACGCAACGCTTGCACAAACGCACGCGGCTGCCAATGTAAGCGTCGACTTTGCACCGGCTCGACCACCACGGCGGCAATTTCATCGGCATGTTCTGCAATAAAATCTAGACTATCCGCGTCGCCATAAGCCAATACCCAAACTTCTTGGGTTTGGCTAAACGGAATTCCCGCCACCGCCGGTATACCTTGCGCGTCCGCACCGGCACGCACGATGACTTCATCAAAAATACCGTGGTAATCATCAGTGAAGATGACGATGCGATCACGACCCGTGACCGTCCGCGCAATGCGCAATGCACCCATGACCGCTTCGGAGCCGGTATTACAAAAAGCTACGCGCTCATGCCCCGTCATGCGACACATGGCTTGTACCGCATAGGCTACTTTCGGATGCTGCGGACCAATTTCCACGCCGTCTTGCAACTGGGCGATTAACGCTTGTTTGACGATATCGGGATTATGCCCGAGTAAAATCGCGCCAAAACCACTGGTGACATCCAGATATCGATGGCCATCAATATCGGTAAAATACGCACCTTGCGATTGCTGAATTACCAGCGGATAAACTGCTTCTTTTAAAGTCGGATTAAACCCCGACACCGCACGAGGATCGGCAAGCTGAGCACGATTGTCGGCCGTAAATTTTTTTGAGCGGGCGGTTTTCTGAATATAAAGCGTCAGCAGTTCGTTAATCGCTTGCTGCTGCGTTTCACTCATCACCTGACGTTGTAATTGAATGCGCGTCTGCGCACCAAAAGCTTTGGCTGGTGTCGTACTTTGCGTTGTACTTTGTGTTTGTGTTGCTGGGGAGTGGTTTTTATCGCGCACTGGTTTTGATGCGGCAGGAGGAGTTGCGCTAGAGAGCGATGGCGCACGTTCCGCAATCAATTCTGCCAACGCCTGCACCGTCGGATGCGTGTCCATGAGTTCACGCAAACCAATCGCCACTTTAAATTGACGTTTTAACTGCGCCCCCAACTGCGTCAATAATAACGAATCCAGCCCGAGTGCAATCAATGGCTGTTGATAATCATCAACATGCAATTGAATACCCGAAACCTTACTAATTTCTGCCGCAATCTGTTGCGACACGTCCGGTTCTTGCACTTGACGATTTTCTAGGGGCGAATGATCATTCGCCCTCGCGCTCTGCAACGGTTCAGCCGTTATCGGTGGCGCACTGCTATCGGCTATCTGCGTACCCACTGCCGACATTTGCGAACCAGCACCCAACATGGGTGCAGCACCTTCCAGCGCCGGCGCTTCAATCCAAAACCGCTGACGTTGAAACACATAGGTTGGCAACGGCACACGTCGACGCTGTTCCGCTAAATACAAACCACTGTAATCGATGTTTTGGCCCACCTGCCATAACTGTCCCACGGCTTGCAACCAAGTACTGACACTCTGCGCAAAGTGTTTCGGATGCGGCTGACTGGCGACGATCAAATAATTCTGAGCGTTCAATGCGCTTTGCGCCTGTCCTTGCGACAGCCCTTGCGACAAAACCCGATGCGGCCCGACCTCTAACCAAATGGCTTGTGGACAATGCGCTTGTGCCGTGGCAATGGCCGGGGCAAATTGTACCGCATGAATAATTTGCTGCGACCAATAGCTGGGTTCACACCAAGTCATCGGCATGATCGCTTGCCCGCTGGCAGACGAAATCGCCGCCGCTTGTGCGGGATGACGCGAGACAGCGGCCACTACCGCCTCAAATTCTGCCAGCATCGGCAACATCATCGGCGAATGAAACGCGTGTGACGTATGTAAGCGTTGGCTTTCTAACCGCAGTTCGGTTTGCAAACGCTGCTGCACCTGTTCAATGGCGTCAAACGTTCCCGACAATACACAGCGAGTTGGTGTATTGATCGCCGCTAACGACACGTCTGGTGATAAATAGGGTTGTAATTGTTCTGGCGTTGCCATGACAGCGAGCATGGCACCGGCTGGCATGGACTGCATCAGCTTGCCGCGCAGCGCGACCAGTGATAACGCATCTTCTAAACTGAACACCCCAGCTAAGGTCGCTGCCACCCATTCACCAATGCTGTGACCGATCATCAGATCCGCCGTGACGCCAATACTTTGCCACAGCTTGGCCAGCGCATACTCGACCACAAACAAAGCCGGTTGCACTTCAACGGTGGCTTGCCAGGCAATGAGTTCATCATCACGATTCATCAAACGAGCGAATAAATCGAGATCACAACGTTGTTTTAAAAACTCGCAACAGGTATCGATTATATTTTTAAACACGTCATAGGTTTGATATAAGCCGTGCGCCATCCCCAAGGATTGACTGCCTTGTCCGGGAAATAAAAACACCACAGGCGCATCCGTTAACACTGGCAATACCAAGCTTGTTTCAGTGGCAGTCGTTAGCTGCTGCTGTAAATCACCCAGTGTATTCGCAACAAAATGCACCCCATAAGCAAAGCGATGCCGCCCCACCTGTAAGGTGTAAGCCAGTTGTGCCAAATTTAGTTCAGGATGCCGGGGAATAAACTCGGCAAAACTTTGCAGCAAGGCCTGCAAGGCTTGTGGTGTTTTGGCTGTGAAACTGCACACTTGCGGATTTGTTGAGTCGGCAATTTTTTCAAACACAGGCGATTGCGCTAACACAATATGCGCATTGGTCCCGCCCAAGCCAAACGCACTCACGCCAGCCAGCCTTTGCTCACTCAACCAAGGTTGCGTTTGTTGATTAACGACAAAACCATTTTTTTGCCACTCAATATCAGGATTGGGTTGATCGCAATGCAAACTGGCGGGCATCTGCGCATGCTGCAACATCAAGCTGGTTTTAATGACACTGGCTACTGCAGCGCCGGCATCCAGATGACCAATATTACTTTTCAAGGAACCGATACGACACAGCGGCAGACCCGTATCACGCGATCCATAAGCACGACTTAATCCGGCCATTTCAATGGGATCACCCAAACGCGTTGCCGTACCATGGGTTTCCACATAACCAATGTCGTGCGCTTGAACACCGGCTTGTTGTAACGCCGCTTGAATCACGGTGGCTTGGCCGTGCACGCTGGGGGCAGTAAAACCAATTTTATTGGCACCATCATTATTAATCGCTGAGCCTTTAATAACAGCACGAATACAATCACCATCCGCGAGTGCATCCGCTAAGCGCTTGATCACCAACATCGACATGCCACTGCCACGCACCATGCCGGAAGCCTGCGCATCAAAGGCACGCGTTTGGCCATTGGCCGATAACGGCCCACCTTCTACCGATAGATAACCGACACGATGCGGCACCAATACACGACCACCGCCCACCAAAGCGGCATCACATTCCCCTTGTCGCAAACTGTTGCACGCCAAATGCAAAGCAACCGCTGAACTCGAGCAAGCGGTTTGCACATTCACCGCCGGACCCTGCAGATTGAACTTAAACGCCACGCGGGTCGCGGGAAAATCTTTTTCATTTCCCAGCAAGCCCAGATAATCCCGACAACCGTCCCGCAACTGCGGATTCGCCGCTAAGTGATGCAATAAATAACCGTTATGCGCCACGCCGGCAAATACCCCAACCAAACCTGGCACCTGCAAGGGATCATAACCCGCATCTTCCAATGCCCACCAAGCTACTTCGAGCAGCAATCGTTGTTGTGGATCCATCCATTGCACTTCTTTGGGGGTATAACCAAAAAAACTGGCATCAAAACTTTCAATATCTGTTAACGGCGCACACCATTTAACATAATTAGTTTCTTGCCATATCGCTGGATCAACACCCGCTTTGGCCAGCGCCTCAAAAACCACCGGCTCTAAACTACTGCGTGCGGCAAGTAAATTCGCCCAAAATTGTTCGATTGAGTCCGCGCCTGGAAAACGCCCCGCCATGCCGACAATCGCAATTTCAGAATTTTTCTGAAAACTGGTTTTGCGCTGGGCTTGCTGTTTTTGAACTTGTTGAAGATTGTCCCTCGTAATCGCAACCTGATAAATTTCCGGTAGCACCTCACGGTGTTGCGTCAACAACACTTGGCTATACGCACGAATGGTGGGATCCGCAAAAAAATCGGCCATGCTAAGTTTCGTATCAAGCGATTTGGCCAGTGCACCAATAAACTCAATCGCTAATAACGACGTGCCGCCCAATTCAAAAAATCGATCTAGAACCCCAATGCCTTGCAACTGCAATAATGCTTGCCATTGGTTTAATAACCACTGCTCAAGGGCATTTTTGGCCGGCACATAAGCGGTGTTTAAATCAGGACGCTCATGACGCGGGGACGGCAGAGCGCGTCTATCCACTTTACCATTGGCATTTAAGGGTAAGCTGGACATTTCCATCCATAGAGTTGGCAACATATAGTCGGGCAATGTTGCTTGCAAATCAGCGCGCAACCTGGAAATCGAAATTTTGCTTTTCCAAACAATATAAGCTGCCAGCTGTGAAGCCGTTTCTTGGGTAGCGATAACCGCCGCATTTTCAATGGCCGGATGATTAATGAGAGCCTGCTCAATTTCACCCAGTTCGATCCGAAAACCACGAATTTTGACCTGATGATCGCGTCGACCGCAATACAACAAATCACCACTCGGTAAGCGCTTAACTAAATCACCCGTCAGATAAATCCGCCCCAACTGGGCATGCTGAATAAATTTTTCTTGCGTGAGATCGGGATTTTTGGGATAGCCCGCGCCGACGCCAATGCCACCAACCGCACACTCGCCCATCTCATCATCGTCAATCGGCTGCAACTGATCATTCAGCACAGTTAACACCATCTGTGGAATAGCTTTACCAATCGGCGCTTGTTGATCATCAGGAAAATTTTTTGGGACGATAAAAAAACTCACAACATCACTACATTCAGTCGGCCCATAACTATTGACAAGCTGCGTTTGGCATTGCGGATGCTGAAACCACGCCTTAAATGGCGCTAAATATAAAGCTTCACCGCCAAGAAAAACCCAGCGCAAAGATACCAAGGCTAATGGCTTGTGATCATCAATTCCCAGCATCAAGCCTTTCATGGCGGTGGGTGTGCAATTCAAACTGGTAATCTGGCATTCGTGAATCTGCGTTAATAAATCTTGCGCATCATAATGTTCACAATTCGGCAAATATAAACAAGCACCCTGCCGCCATGCAGTCCAAATATTCTTTTGCGTTAGATCAAACCCAATCGACGACATTAACAAAGGTCGCCAGCTGGCATCAAACTGGCCGATCTCGGCATACCACGCGTAAAGATTTTCAGCGCCAGCCCGCAGAACCACGGCACCTTTTGGCTGTCCAGTGGAACCGGACGTGTAAATGGTATAAAACGGCTGATCCGCACTCAGCGCCAACTGCGGATTATGCGCAGAACCCTGCAGTTCATCGATCAACCATATTGGCTGATGACTTGTCACAGATAACAGGTCGGTGGTCTGCATCAGCCGCACCTGCATCGCAACATCATCCACCAAGCAGCCCAAACATCCACTATCCTGCAAAATCGTCATGAGTCGTTGCGTCGGCATTTCAGGATCCAACGGCAAATAACCAGCCCCCGTTTTAGCAACTGCCAGCAAGGCAATCATTTGCGCAAAACCTCGATGCGCCAACACAGCTACCGTTTGCCCCGCACCCACGCCTTTAGCCAACAAACCGTGCGCCACTTGATTCGCATGGCAATTTAATTCGGCATAGGTCAGATACTTTTGTCGATGGAACACCGCGAGCGCACTGGGTGCCGAAGCAGCATGATCTTCGATTTGACTAATTAGGCTCGTCATAGGGAGAACAACTCAAGATAAAACCATACTAATGCAGGACAAGAAAGCCACACTAATCGAAATTGTGTTTTATGAAAATAGCATTTATCAACTTAATCGCTTGCGATCAGTATTATTATAAACGCGAAAGGTTGGAGCTGAGGTGGGCATTTTACGGATAGAATATTCACTGCGCTTAAACCAATTCATTAATACATCGATCGGAACAGGACGTGCGATGTAATAACCTTGACCAATGTCACAACCCAAGTCTAATAAAGCTTGATAGGTTTTTTCGTCTTCAATGCCTTCAGCAACCACCTCTTTACCCAAATTATGACTCATATTCAGCGTGGTGCGCACAATTACTTGATCATCACTCTCCTGGCACATCTCGGTGACAAACGAACGATCAATTTTAATTTCGGATACTGGCAAGCTTTTTAAATACGACAAAGATGAATAACCAGTACCAAAATCATCAATTGATAAACGAATACCACACTCATTCAAAGCCAAAATATTACGCATTGATCGAGAGGGATCCATCATCATCGCGGTTTCGGTGATTTCAAAACAGAGTAAGTCAGCTGGAATCGCATATTTCTGCAAGCTCGCTAATACAGAATTGGGCAACTCCATTTCCTGTAAATTTTTAGCTGACAAATTTATCGATACGCGCATCGAAAAACCCTGCTGATAAAAACGCTGCGCTTGCTGCATAGCCTCATCAATAACCCATGCCGTTAATTGACGAATAACCCCTGTTTTTTCGGCTACTGGAATAAATTCATGTGGCGGAATAAAACCATGCACGCGATGTCGCCATCGAATTAAAGCTTCTACACCAATGACTTCACGCAACCGCAGGTCGACTTGCGGCTGATAATATAATTGCAAATCACCGACACGTAGGGCGTGTTTCAATTCAGAAACCAAGGTTAAACGTCTGGCACTGTAAGGATCTAACTCGGCGCTGTAAAAAACCACCTGCTGATCACGCAATTGCGCAATTTCAATCGCGACATGTGCATGCTGCAATATATCAGCGCTTGTACTGCCATGCTCTGGATAACAAGCAATACCTAAAAATCCGGTAATATCTAAAGACATCAGCTGACACTCGAATGGCTGATTTAAACACTGTTGTACATGCTCACTGATACTGATTAATGTTGACTGGTCGACAGATTCCAGCAAAGCGCCAAATATCACCCCTTCAAGTGCCGCCAGATGCGCAACTTTAGCTTCACGCACCTCTAAATTCACCACGCCAGGTAATTGGATGACCACCTCATTCAAACGCAGGGCAATACGTTTTAATAATTCATCCCCATTATGATGGCCGAGTGTGTTATTAATTTCTTTAAAATGTCCCAGATAAATTAACATTAAACCATATTGACCATTCGGATCATGATCAATTTTTTTTTCAAGAACCCGCTGCAATGCTTTACGATTTGGACAACCGGTTAATGCATCATAAAGCGTATGCTGAACTTTCTGCTGATCGGCTAAACGTTGCTGATGCGCAGCTTCAATCGCGCTGAGTTTTTCTTTTAAGCGCGTTGACAGCATCTGCCTAACTTCAATAAAACTGCCACAAACAATAAACAGTAAATGCGACATGATACCCAGCGTTAAAGCATTACTGCGTTCAAAACTATTGACATCGATAACACTCAACCAACCACTATGACGCGCATACCCCAGCAACCCCATCGCAAAACCGATCATCATGAAACGAAATGACATGTGCTTCCACACGTTAAGGGCACATAAAGTAAGCAGGCCAATGGTCATATTGGCAACACCCAGGAAATAGACCAGCTGCTGCAATAATAAAGAATTTAAAAAAGTCAGTAACGTGACCACAGCAATGATCACTAAGGCAGCAACGTAATACAGGCGAGTGACGATAGTGGGCATATAGGCAAAAGTCATCACCCGTATTAACGACAGGCCCAGTGCGAACACAAATCCGCTTAAACAAAAACTGATTTGATTAATCCACAATTGATTTTCTGGCCAGAAAAATTTCTGAATAAACCCTTGGCTCGTTAAATGGACGCTTAATGACAGCACAATATAGAGCAATTGCACATAAATAGTACCGTGACGCGTCACCAACCCTGTAGCAATTAAAATCGCCACGAGCAATAGGCACCCGCCTAAAAAAGCACCGTAAGTGAACATTTGACGACTTTGATAACCAGCTAAGATGCCTTCATTCCAAACTTCTAATTGTAAAAATGGCTGATGTTGCCCGCTTACCCATAAATAAATATCGGTTGGCTGATCTGCCGTTAAGAATAATGGCAATGTCGTATCTAAACTGTCAGTCGTTGAAAGAATCGTGCTGGGTCTCGACAAATCCTCGGTTTGAACCAATTTACCGCGCATAACGACAAATAACTGTGCCTGATCGATCGTAGCATCACTAAATTTAAGTACCCATTTTGATGAGTCGCGGGAAAACACACGCAAGCGCAACCAAAACGGCTGCGCGTGAACGAATGGATTATGCGGCTGCCATCCCAACCAATCTGGACTGGCTTTGGCCTGCGAAAAATTAAGCGGATACTTTGATGTCAAGACTTGCAGCTGCTTGTCAACGACATAAAAGCCCTCAGAAGGACTTAATGACAATATTGAGTCCACCACGCCTGTACGCGCAGCTGACGGCATAACAGAATTATTGGCAAATACAGATGCAGAGAAGATCAACAGTATGATTTTTAAGATTGAAAAAAAACAGCACTCGCAATTGCGGGTAGGTAGAAAAAAACACGATGCGAACAAGGCAAACCCCAGCAGAATAATGCGGTTATTAAGTAGACAGTAGATCGAGATAAGAAATACGTCAAAAAAAAACCGCTTACTGGTGTCCAAAAACAATGCTCAAAAAAACAATGCTCAAAAAAGGAATGTACGAAGATCTTGCGTATTAGTGAGTTCTTAAGCCTGCCTAAGCAACGAATAAGAGCTGCCTGAAGCGATAGCATCATTTAAATCGAACTCAATTGCCACTATCTGCTCCACCATCTGAACAGCATCCGGTAAAGAACGCAATGCATCTAAACCCATCGCCATAAACGAATATAAAGCACGAAAACCAGCAGCGTAAGCAGGCGCTTTGGCAAGCTTAAATGCGATCAACAACTTCTTATTTCGTGCTTGTCGATCTAAAGCCTGTGTAAGCGTCAAAATCAATGTCAGCTGTTGCTGACGGAATGCCACACCACCGACGCTTAAAAATGCCTTAATGTAATCAGCTTCATTGATATCAACAATCCCCATCTGTTCAAATAAAACGTGTGCAATTGCCTGATCCATTTGAGCCGTAAGCAAATTAACCGCAAAAGCCAAATCAGCGATGTGCAGTAAAGGCTGCGGAAATAAACGCTCGGCATAACGAACCAATCGACTCAATTGTGGTGCAAGGCTGACCATATCTAACTGTTCATACGCGTCGAGCAGTACAAACTCGGCTGCTTGTCGCTGTAAAGGGTTGTTTAAACAATTAAAGTGCGTGGCTCGTACCCGTTGAGCTTGCCAGACTTGCAACTGCTTAACCTGATCAGCAAAAAACGCTTCATGATCAAGAAATTGCCGACAATTTAAATAATCGCTGAGATATTTGACAAGATTTGGTGTTTGAACGGCACAAGCCTGGCTAGAACCTTCTTGGTTAAGACAGAGGCGCAGCTGACGTTTTAATAATGTTTTAGCCGGTAATAGTGTCATAAGGCCTTAAGGCTAACAGTTTTCGAGCGACAACAATGTGATTAATCGATTGCAACAAGCGTATTAAAGGTAAAAAAAGGTAAGCCCAGCACCTCACCGTCTTCAAAACTTATAATTGTTTCAATAGCCATGCGTATTCCAAACCGAAGATGATTTATGCGCTGCGTAAATCCACCACATATCGCCCCTGCAATTGTGCTGCACGCATACGTAACGCCACCTCCACGACTTGCGATAAATTGATGGTGCTGACCTGCTTTTCGATCTGCTCTAGACGCCATTCATTTGCAAGACTATTCCACAGTTGCAAACGCACATCAATCGGTAATTGAGCACAATCAATACCCAGTAAATTAATGCCTCGTAGAATAAATGGATAAACACTGCCAGTAAATTGCGCGGATAACGCCATACCGCAACAGGCGACACTACCACCATAAATGGTCGATTTCAGTAAGTTCATCAATAAATCGCCACCCACACAATCAATCGCACCTATCCAACGTTGTTTGAGCAAACCTTTACTTTCAGGCTGTAAAAATTCTTGCGCGTCCAACACCTCAGCAGCGCCTAAGTGGTGTAAAAATTCGCGACCTTGCGCTTTACGCGTTATCGCAATCACTTCAAACCCAAGTTTCACTAATAAGCTCACCGCCAAACTACCCACTGCACCTGTCGCACCGGAAACAGCAACGGGGCCCAAGTCTGCACTCACCCCTACCTGCAACAAGGAATCCACGCACATTGATGCCGTTAAACCGGCTGTACCATAGGCCATGGCCTCGAATAACGACAAACCAGCGGGACAATGCACTAACCAATTGGCTGGCACGCGAATCAGTTCAGATAAACCACCCCAAACTCGCGTACCCAAATCAAAACCCGTAACAATAACCGCATCTCCAATTCGAAAGTTAGCATTTGATGATTCCATCACGATACCCGCCGCATCAATGCCTGGGGTATGCGGATATTGCTCTACAATGCCCTTATGCCCTTCCATTGCCAACATATCTTTATAATTAAGCGCAGAGTAATGTACACGAATCAAAATGCCCGTCTCTGGTAATTCTTCAATGGCACAGTTGGCAACATTGGTCTGGAAGCTTTGTTGGTCTTGTTGGATTCTTAACGCTTTAAACATACTCATCGCATAACTAATCCAGGCAAAATTTAGCTTTTAATAATCTTAAAGTTATCGATCATTGGGTTATGGATCATCGGACAACCCATCATCGCTAGATGGCTTACAAATTAATGGGTTACAACGGAAATGGTGATTTAACTGCTTTTGCCCATATTGATTGCCACACAGCATGCATCTGCAAACCGACCTTATCTGCTAAAGATGGTTTAATCTCATATTTCACTGCATACAAATCTGTCGTTGCCGCTCGCGATAATAAATATTCATCACTGGTCATCAGCTCATCTACCAACGATTTATCGATCGCTCGTTGGCCAAACCAATGCTCTCCCGTACTTAAAGCATCTTCGGCAACTTGCGGCCGATGCTCACGCACAAACTCTTGAAATAATAAATGGACGTCTTGTAATTCTTCACGAAATTTGTCACGACCTGCTTCGGTGTTTTCACCAAATAAAGTCAGGGTTCGCTTGTATTTACCTGCCGTATGCAACTCCACATCAATATCATGCTTTTTTAGTAAGCGGTTAAAGTTAGGCAACTGGGCAATAACTCCGATCGAACCGACAATCGCAAATGGCGAAGCCATTATCGTGTCTGCCAAGACTGCCATTAAATATCCACCGCTCGCCGCCACTTTATCGACCGCCACACGTAAAGGAATCTGCTTTTTTTTAATGCGATGCAATTGCGCGGCCGCCAAACCATAGGTATGCACCATACCACCTGGACTATCAATTTTAATCATCACTTCATCTTGTGCGGGATTTGCTACGGTTAAAATTGCATTAACGCATTCTGTTAATGCACCGACTTCGCTGGCTTTGGTATCACCTTCGAAATCGACCACAAACAAACGTTTCCGTTCTCCAGTCTCCGCGTTTTTTTGTTGTTTAAATTGCTGCTTTTTTGATTTGAGCCATTTTTTTAATGGCGCTTTTTCAAGCGTGATGTGTGAAAGCAGCTCTTCATAAGACTCATATTGTTCATTCAGCTTTTCGACAACAATTTGCCCTTTTTTATCACCTCGATTACGCGCTGCTGCCGCCAATATGCCGCCCACTAAAAATAATAACGCAACTACCCAGGTTATCGTCTTGGCCAAAAACAAACCATATTGAATCAATGCGTCCAACCTTATCTCCTAAATAAATCAGTTAAGTGAAACGGGAGTAGATTCTACAGCAAGGTCAGACTAAACGCATTAAGGAGCGCACATGCGAAGCGAGCTCATCTTTAAAAATGATACCCGTCAATACTAAATCGAAAACGACGAACCACACCCACACGTCGAGGTTGCACTGGGGTTATGCACCAGAAAACGCGAGCCTTGCAAACCTTCACTGTAATCGACTTCGGCACCAGCTAGGTACTGAATGCTAAGCGCATCAATCAACACCAGCTCACCATCACGCGCTATTTGCGTATCGTTGTCTTTGACGACCTCATCGAACGTGAAACCATAAGAAAATCCCGAGCAGCCACCGCCGGTGATGTACACCCGCAGTTTTAAGGCATCATTGCCCTCTTCGGCTTTTAACGACTTAAGTTTTTTGATGGCATTTTCGGTGACAGTAATGGACATAAGACAAACTTCTCATCAAACACGCCAAGCTGCTTATCAAACATGGACGTGCTGACATTGTAGGCCAAAGCAAAGCGGAGATGCACCGATTAAAATAGCGGTTAGCGGCTTAAGCTCAATTGTTGGATTGCCTTTTGTAGGCGTTTTTCAGTTTGATCGAATTGGGCACCAACTTTCGCTAACTTATGCATGAGCAACTTATATTCTTTAGACTGTGAAGGACAATCGGATATTTTTAACTCAAGGGCTTCCACTTCACGCTCTTTTTGTTCAAATTGTCTGCGTAGCTCACTCACTTTTTTTTCTAACTGTAGAAGTGCCCTACTTTTTGGAGGGGTGTTAGCGTTGATTGAGGATGCTGATTGTTGATGCGGGTTCGCCCTCTCAAAGTCGACTGCTATTTTTCTGGCTAGCTGACGAGCGGATGAATCTGTAAAACTAGACAGACCATTGTTAAAACTTTCTTCTTTAAGACGCCTCTTGCTGTTGCCAAGGCTGCTTAGGGTCTCGGCAAGGCTATCTTTGATTGGATTTTTAGGCACCGCTGGAAAATCGAAAAGTGTCTCTGTCGGTGCTTGTGGTAATTCTGCCGCCAATGTCGTTAGTTCATCTTCCAGATCAAATTGTTCACAGATCACATCAAATTCATCTTCAACTTGATCAATAACGTCCGCTGGTAAGTCGTATCGAGATACTGCACCGTGATAATCAAAACTACCAATCTTAGTCACATCCCTTAGCGAATCCGACCCGGGTGACCGCATTCCCTTTTGAGCTGCTTGGAGTCTTGAATTGGGTTTCTTCGATAAGCTGCACACCTTATGAAGGTGCGTTCTTTGAATTTCGTTCGATTGATCATTGATGTTACTGGTTGCAACTGCGGGTGAATGGATCTTCTTGGTGGTAAGGGAGGGGGATGAGCTGGATACCTTCATAAATCACTTCTTCGATCAAATAAAAAAATACAGCCAACAAATACGAACAAGTTGTTTTTGTAACATGTGTTCAATCAAAATGCAATCATCAAAAATAATTACCTCATCAGGCGTATCGATTAGCGGAAACGGATCGATCAATAAGCTACATCGATTTTCTTTACGCTCTCCTGTGCTTGCAGTGTCGCCAATAATTCCGCACTGGGCGTGATTTTCCAGTCATCACCCAAACGCAGCGACACATCCGCCGCTTGACTGTGGTAATCGACGACCACGCGACAATTGCCATGACGCACTGGTTGCAGGGTTTGGCTCAGCCAAGTTACCCATTGTGGTGATACAGAATCGGCGCTGACTTGCACACTTAAGCGTTTTGCAAAATGCGCTTGCGCCTGCGGCAAGGTAAAGACCTGCCGTGCGACCAATTTCATTTGACCACTGTATTCATCATGATTAACTTCGCCTTCGACCACCAGCACTTCATCTTTGATCAAATGGGGCATAGCCTGATCGAGTAATTCATTAAAAATCGACACATCCATGACGGCGGTTTGATCATCAATACTAACAAATCCCATTTTGCCACGCCGACCTTTCATGGTGCGCACACCCACAATTAAACCAGCGACTAAAATGCTTTGGCCACGGCCAGTAGGCTTCAAATCCACCAGCTTATGTTTGATTAACGCCGTCAATGCCGCACGATGGGCGTTAATAGGATGGCCGGAAAAATATAATCCCAAGGTATCCTTTTCACCTTTTAAGCGCTCGATCTCGGACCAGGCCGGGATATTCAACGCATAACTGGGCTCACGGGGTGCAACGGCAGCAAACAAATCCATGAATCCGGCTTGTGCACTTTTTAAAGCTTGATCCGCTGATTGCACGGCCTGCTCCATATGCGCCATTAAAGTCGCACGATCCGCACCCAACTCATCGAACGCACCGGCTTTGCATAAAGCATCCAGACATCGACGGTTGATTTTTTTGGGATCAACACGCCGACAAAAATCGAATAACGAACGATACGGCCCGGATTGACGAGCGGCCACTACGGCATCAATCGCCGCCTCACCGACGCCTTTGATTGCGCCCAAGCCATAAATCACTTCTTGCGCATTGGCGAGAAATTTGTAATCTGAGCAATTGACATTGGGTGAACGCAGCACCAGTTTCATTTGCCGACAATCTTCAATAAAGCCCACCACCTTGTCAGTGTTGTCCATATCCGACGACAATACAGCCGCCATAAACTCTGCCGGGTAATGACGTTTTAACCAAGCGGTTTGGTAGGACAATAAGGCATAAGCGGCCGAATGGGATTTGTTAAACCCATAACCGGCAAATTTTTCCATCAAATCAAAAATACCATTGGCTTGCTCGGCCGGAATGTCGCGGGCGGCCGAACCGGTTAAAAAGGCTTCGCGCTGTTTGGCCATTTCTTCGGGTTTTTTCTTACCCATAGCACGACGCAGCATGTCGGCTTCGCCTAAGGTATAACCCGCCAACACCTGAGCAATTTGCATGACCTGCTCCTGGTAAAGAATCACCCCGTAGGTATTTTTTAACACAGGCTCAAGATCGGGGTGAGAGTACACCACCTGTGCTCGTCCGTGCTTACGATTGATAAAATCATCCACCATGCCCGACTGCAACGGGCCAGGACGGAACAGCGCCACCAGCGCAACAATATCTTCAAAGCAGTTGGGCTTTAAGCGCTTGATCAAGTCCTTCATGCCCCGCGATTCCAGCTGAAAGATCGCCGTAGTTTCACCGCTTTCTAACAACGCAAAAGTCGCAGCGTCATTGAGCACAATCCGATTGATGTCGACAGGGTCTTTGCCATTTTTAACGATGTTTTGCAGCGCCCAATCGATGATGGTAAGGGTACGCAAGCCCAAGAAGTCGAACTTCACTAATCCCACTTGTTCGACATCATCCTTGTCAAACTGGGTAACCAGATTTTCACCGGCGGCATCACAGTAGAGCGGGACCAAGTCGGTAAGTTGACCAGGGGCTATGACCACACCACCAGCATGCTTACCAACATTCCGCGTTAAACCTTCCAGCTGCAAAGCGCGATCCAGCATATCGCGCACTTCGTCGTCGTCGTCATAGGCAGCTTTTAACTGCGGCTCATCTTCTAGAGCTTTGCTTAAGGTCATGCCAATTTCAAACGGCACCAGCTTGGCAATTCGATCAACAAAACCATACGGCTTGCCCAGCACACGCCCCACATCCCGCACCACCGCTTTGGCGGCTAAGGTACCAAACGTAATAATTTGCGACACCGCATCGCGCCCATAGGTTTGGGCAACATAATCAATCACCCGATCACGACCTTCCATACAAAAGTCGATATCAAAATCGGGCATGGAGACCCGTTCGGGATTCAAAAAGCGCTCAAAGAGCAGGTCATACGCCAGCGGATCAAGATCAGTAATTCCCAATACATAAGCGACTAAAGAACCAGCACCGGAACCCCGCCCTGGCCCCACCGGCACACCATTTTTTTTGGCCCACTGAATAAAGTCCATGACTATCAAAAAATAACCGGGAAAACCCATTTGAATAATGATGTCAAGCTCAACATGCAATCGTGCCCAATAGGGTTCGGCTTGCACTTCAGTCATACCATCTGGGAACAAATACACCAAACGTGCGCGCAAACCTTTGTCCGCTTCATAACGCAGATAGGCATCAATGGTGAAGCCATCAGGGATAGGATAATTCGGTAAATAACACACGCCCAGCGGCAGTTGTAAGGTACATCGTTTGGCAATTTCGACACTGTTTTGCAATGCATGCGGTAAATCCGCAAAACACGCAGCCATTTCTTCAGCGGATTTTAGATATTGTTGCTCAGAATAAAGTCGTGGGCGCTTTGGATCATCCAAGGTATGGCCGCTATTGATGCAAACACGCACTTCATGGGCATCAAAAGATTCGGCTGTCAAAAACCGCACATCATTGGTGGCCACAATAGGACACTGAAGCTTTGCTGCCAGTGGCAGCATCAAATGCAAGTAACGCTCTTCGTCGGCACGGTTAGTCCGCGTCGCCTCTAAGTAGACATGTTCAGGGAAAGTATCTAATAGCTGTTGTAAAACATGTTCGGCTTGCGCGAGATGGTTTTTCAGAAGCAGTTGTCCAATTACCCCCGCAACGCCACCGAGCAATACAATTAAACCATCGCGATGCTCCAGTAAGTCATCCCAAATGACTAACGGCTTACCACTACCTTGATGATGACGATAGGCTTTGGAGACCAACTGCGTGAGTTGTCGATACCCTGCATACGATTTGGCCAGCAAGCATAACCGCATCGGCGTTTCCACAAACGGCGTCGCCAACCATACATCCACTCCAAAAATAGGTTTGATGCCCGCGCCTTCCGTGGCCTTCTGCAATTTCACCCAAGCAAATAAATTGGCTTCATCGGTAATCGCTACCGCTGGCATGTTGAGTTTTTTTAAGTGCTCCACCAAGGGTTTAATGCGCACCAAACCATCAATCAGCGAAAACTCAGAATGTAGCCGTAAATGAACAAAGTTAGGAGTCATACATGCGGTCTAGCTCTTAACACAATCAGTCAACTCAATCGGGCTGATGATGATAAGCCAATATGGCACGCAGGACTAAAGAAAAATGCGGCGTGTTAGTGCATTTTCCTCCGCCGCAAAGTATCCATCAAAATAAAGAACCAATCCTGGCTGCAAATTTCTTACTCCAACAAACACAACGCCTCTTGCAGTGTGATTACACCCACCACATCCATGCCTTGGGGTAATTGCGCACCTTTGATGTTGGCCTTGGGGACAATTGCTTTTTTGAAACCTTGCTTCGCCGCTTCAATCAAACGCTCTTGGCCGTTGGCAATGGGACGAATTTCACCCGTTAAACCGACTTCGCCCAGCACCAGCCAATCACGCGGAATAATAAAACTGCGGAAGCTGGCGACCACGGCAAGCAGCACCGCCAAATCAATACTGGTTTCGGCGGTTTTTAAACCACCGACCAAATTCACATACACATCTTGATCGCCCAACTGCACACCGGCTTGTTTATGTAAAACCGCCAAGAGCATGTTTAATCGATTACTATCGATGCCAATACTTAAGCGACGACCGGGACCGCCAAAACCATCATCCACTAACGCTTGCACTTCTATCAACATGGCACGCGTGCCTTCCCAAATAGCCGTGATCACGGTGCCAGGCGCCTCTGGAATACTTTGCGATAAAAATAGCGCGCTGGGGTTTTTAACAGCTTTTAAACCATTAGCAACCATAGCAAACACGCCGATTTCATTTACCGCACCAAAACGATTTTTATGGCTACGCAAAATCCGAAAACGATTATTCTGACTCGACTCCAACAATAACGAGCAATCAATAATATGTTCCAGCACCTTGGGTCCAGCCAGCATGCCTTCTTTGGTGACATGACCGACCAAGATGACGCAAGTCCCAGTTTGTTTGGCCATCCGCGTTAATGCAGCAGCACATTCTTTGACTTGCGCCACACTGCCAGGCGCAGAAGCAATATCATCCAAATGCACGACTTGAATACTATCCACCACTAAGATGGCCGGTTTTTGCTGCTCGACCAGCGCTAAAATCGCTTCTAAACGCGTTTCTGCCACCAACTGCAACGGTGGCTCGCCCAAATCCACGCGCTGCGCACGCAAGGCAATTTGTTGCAAGGACTCTTCGCCAGTGACGTACAAGCAGGTCTGCTGAAAAGCCAACTTACCCAAGGTTTGTAATAACAGCGTACTTTTGCCAGCCCCCGGATTTCCACCGATTAACACCACCGAACCCGGCACCAATCCACCGCCGAGTACGCGATCAAATTCCGCATCGCCCACTTGAATGCGAGGCTGTTCTTGTAGCGTAATATTTTTTAATTCAACCACTGGCTGTAATTGTCCGGCATACCCTTGCAGCGCCGCACCCGACCGAGACGTACGCGCTGCCGGTGTTTTCACATTTTGCGAAATTCGCATTTCTTGCAATGAATTCCAAGTCTCACAAGACGGACATTGCCCTTGCCATTGCGGACTATCCGCGCCGCATTCGTGACAAACATACACCACAGTGGATTTCGCCATGTCAATTCCTTAAAAATAGAAAAAAAAGCGGATTATTCGAGATGACGTATCGGTCGCGTGGTTAATCGACAAAATAATTCGTACGCAATGGTACCACTGAGCTGTGCTACGCGATCCACGCTGACATGCGTGCCCCACAACTCCACTTCATCACCAATGATCACCTGCGGAAGGTGTGTTAAATCGATGGTGATCATGTCCATTGATACCCGACCGATTAAGCGGGTCAGCTGATTACCGACCGCGACAGGTGTACCGGTCGGAGCACTGCGAGGATAACCATCACCATAACCAATACTCACCACGCCAATGCGAATGGCGTGCGTTGCACGAAACGCACTGCCATAACCCACATAGTCGTCAGCTTGCACTGATTGAATAGCGATTATTTTCGCCGTCAGTTGCATCGCGGCCAAGGGTAACGTCAACGGGATATTCGGATCAGGGGCTGCGCCGTATAACATAATGCCCGGCCGCATCCATTGTGCAGTGTATTGCGGATAATTCAGTAAAAATCCAGAATTGGCCAAACTGATTGGCACGTCATAATGAGCCGTGATTTGCTCGAAGGATTGATATTGCCCTAACACACTGGCATCTTGTGGCTGATCAGCATTGGCAAAGTGCGTCATCAGTACAATCGATCGCACCGCTTTTTGTGCGCGTAACTGCGCAACCGCATTCGCCACTTGTGATGGCACAAAACCTAAACGATTCATACCGGAGTTAATTTTTAACCACACCCGCAGCTGCGCATGTGCTGGCAAGGCATCATGAAATGCCAATTGATACGCCGAATGCACCACCCATTCGCATTGTGCTGCCCATGCGGGCATTAATTCATCTGGATGCAATAAACCTTGCAGAATCACAATTGGCTTTAGCCAACCGAGTTGACGTAATTGTAAGGCTTCACTGAGCACTGCCACGGCTAACGCATCCGCATCCGCAAAACCAGTAATCGCCGCTTCCAAACCATGGCCGTAGGCATTGGCTTTTACCGGAACGAGCAATTTTTGTTGTGGTGCTAATGCGCGGGCTTGTTGCAAGTTGGCTTGTAGTGCACGGATACTGACCTTGATCGTGGCTCCACGATGATTATTAATAACCATGCGCCAAATTCTCAAATTTGGTGTATTTACCCAAAAATGCTAATCGCACATCACCAATCGGTCCGTTCCGCTGTTTGCCAATGATGACCTCGGCGATACCTTTATCCGGTGAGTCGCTGTTATAAACTTCATCGCGATAAATAAACGCAATTAAATCGGCGTCCTGCTCAATAGCACCCGATTCGCGCAAGTCGGACATCACCGGTCGTTTATTTGGGCGCTGCTCCAAACCACGGTTTAATTGCGACAACGCAATCACGGGCGTATTCAACTCTTTCGCCAAAGCTTTTAACGAGCGTGAAATTTCCGAGATTTCAGAAACGCGACTTTCGGCACCTGGCACCTGCATCAATTGCAGGTAATCAATCATAATTAATCCCAGCTGGCCTTGTTCACGAAACACACGGCGTGCACGTGCGCGCAAATCCGTCGGAGATAACGCAGCTGAATCATCAATAAAAATTTTCTGTTCAGCTAAAATACTGATGGCTGAATTAAGGCGCGGCCAATCATCTTCTTTCAGTTTGCCCGAACGAATCGCACTTTGATCGATTCGACCAAGCGAAGACAACATCCGCATCACCAATGAGTCGGCGGGCATTTCCATACTGAAAATTAATACGGGTTTTTGACTTTTGATCGCAGCATTTTCACAAACATTCATTGCAAACGTGGTTTTACCCATCGAGGGGCGTCCAGCCACAATCACCAGATCCCCCGGCTGCAAACCCAAGGTCATTTCATCAAGATCATCAAAACCCGTGGATAGACCGGTAATAGATTGACCGGAAGTGAATAGCGCATCAATTTTATCAATAGCAACCGTTAATAACGGCTTGATGGCTTTTGGGCCAAGGTTAGCACCGCGTGTTTCGGCAATCGCAAAAACTTTACGTTCCGCATAATCCAACAACTCACTTGAGCTACGGCCTTCAGGGAAATAAGCTTTGTCGGCAATATCAGCGGTGATCTCAATCAGTTGGCGTAATAACGAGCGCTCACGGACAATTTTTGCGTAAGCTTTGATGTTGGCAGCAGTTGGCGTATTTTTAGCGAGTTCAGCTAAGTACACCAAGCCGCCACTTTGTTCCAGAACACCTTGTGCCGCTAAAGCTTGCGATAAAGTGACCACATCAATCGGCTCAGCAGCTTCTGCTAACCGACCGATTTGCGCAAATATACGCTGATGTTCAGGGCGATAAAAATCAACAGCCGAGACTTTATCGGCAATATCATCCCAGCGTTTATTGTCGAGCAACAAACCACCAAGAATGGACTGCTCAGCCTCAAGCGAATGCGGGGCGGACTTAATACCTTTTAAGAGGGGGTCGGCTTCGGTAAATACCAGCTCCTGCACTTTTTGAGGCAAAGCAGGCTCTACAATAGACGCTGGGCTACCGGGTAAATCGGCAAAAAATGCCGCAGTTACCGCATCCAACTCGTCATCAAGCAAGGGCGCTTAAGCTCCCGCAACCACTAACTTCAATGAGGCAGTGATTTCGCTATCTAGCTGAATACTGATATCAAAGCTGCCGACATTGCGGATGACGCCATTGGGCAATCGAACTTCGCTTTTATCCAGCGCACAACCAATTTTGCTCACGGCTTCCGCGATATCTCGGGTACCCACAGAACCGAACAGCTTGCCTTCATCACCGGCTTTAACTGACAAGGTGATTAACAAGGCTTCAATCTGTGCCTTGCGCTCTTCAGCTTGCTGCTTTCCTTGTAGAGCTTTGGCTTCCAATTCAGCTTTTAAGCTTTCAAAACGCGCAACATTTGCCTCATTGGCTGGCAATGCTTTGCCTTGGGGAATTAAAAAGTTGCGCCCAAAACCACCGCTAACTTTTACACGACTGCCCAAACGGCCTAATTTACGCACTGGTTGTAATAAGATCACTTCCATAACATTACCCTCAATTTAACTAGAATTTTTCTAACCTTAAATTACTTTAAACTTAAAACGCATTCATTAAGCTTCAGGGCTCACTTTTACCAGCAGGTGATTTAAGCGCCAAGCGTTGCCGAATATCCGTTAGGCTGTCCATCACGCCAATCAGCACCACCAGCGGATATATAACTACCAACAATAAGTAAAACAATATCCGCCAAGGTTTTTTGATCGCAAAGCGTGTAAAAGCCCAATGGCAACCCGCTATTCCTGTCAACAATAATGGCAAATTCAGGCAGCTGGACAAACCCCGCCACGGCTCCGGCAATCGCTCTACCAACAAAACCACCAGGACCCATACGAGGGTTATAACCATCGGCATCCGCAAAGCTAAAAACTCACTTCTAAAACCCTGCGGATTAAACAAAACCGACTGCCAATAGCGCGCTAACAATAAAATCAATGACGCCTTAATGACGACCCAACTTCCTAGGCTGCGCAATACATAGGTATTGCCATCTTCGGTAATGGCTTTCGATAATTCAGGCAATATGCGGTTGGCCTCCTTAAACGCGAGACTAAAGGGCACCAAAAGATGGTCGGCATAACGCTGAACTAAACCAACCGATACACACCCAACCACCGCCGTGATCATTAATGCCAAATCTAAACGTAACGTAGCTCTTAACGCCTGCCCCGCTATTAACAAGGTGAGCAACACGAGCACATCAATAACCCGCAAACCTAAACCAGGCAAAAACTGCATGCCCAACAACACTAAACAAATCAACGCAACGCTTTGTAGCCCATTGCGAAGCACCAATAAAGTCACAACAGACAAACTTAACCAGCTAGTGAAGTCTGATATGAAAAAAGCACTACACAAGAGCAAGGCCTGCAAAGGCCCCTGCATTGCCAAACGCACAATTTCAATTAAACGAAATGAACGGAGCAACATGATATAAGGCCTTAGCTGCACCCAAGCAAAACGTCTAAACCAGCACAGCTTGACCAACCAATATTGGTCAGATGAGCTAGGCGTGATGATCGGTATAAGGTAACAAGGCCAAGTAACGCGCCAGCTTAATAGCGGAACATAGTTGACGTTGATAACGCGCTTTGGTACCCGTTATACGGCTAGGCACAATCTTGCCAGTTTCGGTCACATAGTTACGCAGCATGTTCAAATCTTTGTAATCAATTTCCACCACTTTTTCTGCAGAAAATCGACAGAATTTTTTTCGACGGTTAAAACGAGCCATGATTATTCCTCAAATGCTAAAAATAAAAAACTAAACGACGGCAGTGATACAAAACAAGGATACTGGTTTCGCCATCAGCGATTAGAGATCATCATCGTCTTCGTCATCCAGATCTTCATCAAATGGACGGTGCGTCGGCTTGAAGTCACGCTTATCGCCTCGATCACCACGCTCATCTTCTTCTTTACTTTTTAACATGATGGACATGTCGGAAATAGCTTCGTCACGAACCAAAATCAGATTACGAACCACAGCGTCGTTATAACGGAAAGCATTGGAAAGTTCAGTCAAGGTCTCATTGTCGCACTCAAGATTTAGCAGTACGTAATGACCTTTATGGATTTTATTGATTGGATAAGCCAAAACACGACGACCCCAATCCTCAAACCGATGGACTTGGCCACCTCGGGTCGTGACTTGTTTCTGATAACGATCAACCATCTGCGGCACTTGATCACTTTGATCAGGATGGATGATGAGTACGATTTCATAATGTTTCATGTACTGCTCCTTATGGGTTTTGCTATAAATCAATTACAGCAAGAAGCGTTTTTATTTAAAACGGCTGCGCAGGATACTCGGTTTGGGTCTGGAATACAATCAAAGCGAAATAACCAAATGCCGCTTGCTTTTTATAGGCTTAGCCAATCACATTCAAAGTTCAGCGGGACAACCTTGGCGCACAGCCCCCATGCTTCAAATTTGTTGTCGCCTCAGGTAAAAAAAGAGGCGAAGAGAAATGAGCACAAAGCTTAATCAATCAATTAGACTGCAACCGGTAGAGAAAGCAATGGTGGTCCAAGGAAAGGCACAACCATATTGGCCACTTTGCAACAGCTGGGGATATTTAATAATCATCTCTAGTTTTTTGAAATAAATGAGCTTTTAGGGCCAACGAATGACTCTGAACATCATTTACTAAGCTCGATAATAAGTATTACCCCAAGGTTTCAATTAGAGGGCCACCCGGGCATTTATCGACATCGCCAACGTATTGCAATTGTTTATTACCCATCGCACGACAAACAGACAGCAATAGTCGGCCATGAGAATTCATTTTGGTTCCGCTGGCGGGTGTCACTGAGCGGCCAGTAGTCAATGCTCCATTGGCTTTGCCAACCGTAAAAAAGGGCATATTATCATGTGAGTGATTGTTCCCACTAGTCACCGATACTTCTCCACCCGATACAAGGGCAAGATGAATATCCAGTAGATTTTTACCGTCAATAGTCTTGGTATCTTTCAACTTTTTTAAAAAGTAGCCAAATTGATCCCACTGAAATTTACTCACAATTCTAAAGTTGTTCATTCCAAGAGAACTACCATCATGAGAGAGAGAGTGATGACCATCATTGGGCTGGAAAGATAAAAATCCACCGTAATTTCCTCCACCTTGAGCACTGTCAAACATGAAAGAGGCGACATGTGTGAGCTCCCACTCAACCGCCAAGGCGATCAGATCCATAATGACACGTGCTCGCTCAAGGTTTTCTTTGGCCCATAGGGCATAATTTGGGTTCAGCAAAAGAGCCGGGCAGGTATTTTGATTTTGGCTAAGGGAGTTTATTTTATTTTGAATAAGGTTGATCTGAGTTTCGAACTCTTCCAACTTAGCTTTCTCATGTATTGATAAATTCAGCTTACTCTTCATAGATCTAACCTGCTCTAAATTAAAGTCAAGCACTGATATTTTGGGATCCGCAGGCAAAACATTATTTCCAGTACAGCTACCAATCCGACCAATGAGGGTATTAAACATAACCTTAATGTCGTTAATCGCGAATTGAGATTCGGTTATATTAGACCCTTGGCTTAATTTAAAACTGGTGGTGTCAAGTGGATAATTTCCGTATCCATTATCAGTTCGAAATTTAAAATGAAAGTGCCTAAGTTTGCTGGTGTCACTTTGATATAAATGATCCGCAATAATGTGATCAATTGAAGGTTGTTTACAAGGCTTGTAAGCCAAGTGACCATCGTTTGGTACACCTTCAGACGATGAGTTACTAAAACAGCGAACGATAGCCGAAGAATGAACATTACCTCTAACATTGGTATTTGGAGCATCTCGATAGAGTGTCAGCGGCCTAGGTGAAATAACATATTCATTAACGTATTGCAGGGATTCAGTGACCTTTGATGTGAAATCTAAACTACCCCCCGTGCCAACATTGGGGTAGTAGGCGTTATCCGGGTTGCCATTAGGTTTAAACAATTGGATGTAAATCGGTTGCATACTATTTGCTGCAAAAGCTCGCGTCTGGCGCAACAAGGGTGTTGCCATAGCACCTGCAAACCCAAACATTTTAACTAAATCTCTTCTAGTCAGTTTATTAAAGTTTTTCATCGATAACCTCGGCATTTGTATTGACTTGAACTCATCAAATATTTAATTAATCAAGCAATCTAATTCCTTACATTCAATTGCGGATTCGCTAAAAAGGATTCGAATAAAACGCGTATATCAAAGTCGCTGTTTTTATATAAATCCATAGCTGCAGCTAAGATGGGGTCATCTTCGGATCGCTCTAAACGGCCGTTTGTATAACGAAATACTTGTCTTACCACGCAGGCTTTAGTTTCGGGTGCTACCGCAATTTGCTCCACCATCTCGACGGGACCGCTGAAACTTAATTTCGTAAACGGTAGTACCGTGAATTCATCACTGGCATCAATTAGGACTGTATTTTCCTTGTCACGGTAAGACCCATCGGCCGCATAGTTTCCTAGGCCATTGCCGAGCGGATCCATAACTTCATGACAGCTGCGACATTCTGGAGAGGCAGAGTGTGCCTCAAATAATTGACGTGTAGTCATGGGCACCCCTAAATCGGGTGGATTGATAGCGTTAATGTTCGGCGGTAGGTTGGGTAGTTCATGACATAGTATTTCATCGACAATTCTTGAACCTCGTTTTGTTGGGCTTGTTTTAGAGGCGTCAGCGTTCCAGGCTACGTAGGCACCTTTTGTTAAAATGCCTTTACGACGATCACTAACCACGACTTGCCCACTGCCTGACTCACTGTAGAATGCTGCTAAAGCAGGATCCAAATAGGACACATTTGATGTAAATAACGCATCCAATGTTAGCTTCGGCTGATTGACGATGTAAGCGATAAAGTCATCAATCTCTTTAACCATTGCTGATTTAACAGCAGGTGTGAATTTCGGAAACAGGGCTGCATCCTTATCCGGAAGCGCGGTGAAATTAACGCCTAACCACTGCTTTATAAAGCTCTTTAGTACGGTACGGCCTTCATTCGAGGCAATGAGATTGTTGATGTAGTTTCGATAGTTTAGGCTGTTTTCCACTATAGAAGTTGCATTATTAATGTCTTCTGGACGTGGCGGATTATTGGTAAGGGTCAAGCTGGTGTGAGCCAATATTTCGTAGGCGGTTAGCCGATCATTATTATTGCCAAGGGCACCCTGTTCAAATTCGAATAAGAAGCTTGGATTGGTAAAGACGGCTTGAATGAAGTAGTTCACCGTATCAATACTGCTCAGCTGGCTATTAAGTTTTTCATAGAGAGATCTAAGCGCAATTCGTTCGTCGGATGAAATGGGTTTACGATAAGTTTGTAGCGTGAGTTTTGTAATAAAGCTATCTACGCAGCTACCGCTACAGCTGTTTGCAGAACAGGTTAATGAAGCATTGGCGGCACACCCCATAAAACTTCTTAATTGAGTGTCCGAGGTTATATTTTTCAGCTTGAAACCGCTCTCAACAACGCTCATGAGATTTTCTAACAGCCCGGATGACATAGTGAGGCGATTAGCGCTGTTGGTGAAGCTACCTTCTGCAGGATCCTCCCCTAATGCATTGGTAGCCAAATTAATGCTGAGCGCTCCGTTGATGGTATTGATAATTTGCGGCTTCGTTAAGCGATATGCACGGCGATCAATCGAGGTGTAATTAACATCAGGAAAAAATTCACTGGTGGCGGGGAACCCATTTGTAGGAGTCGGGGTTACCACTGGCGTTTTAGTCGGTGTTGCCGCTGGTGTCTTCGTCGGTGTTGGGCTTGCAGGCGTGGTAGCCACTGGTTTCCCAGAAAAAATTGCGTACATTACTGCGATATCCGCATCAGACACAGCTGATGCCGTAAAAGCCTGCATAAGTGATTTACCTTGGCGAATCACGATGGTCATTTCGGCTAATGTTTTCGTGTAATTTTGCAAAGCACCGCCCAATCCACCACTTCCATTTTCGCCATGACATGCTGCGCACTTAGCGGCATAGACTGCAGGCAAAGCAATTGGTGTAGCCGTTGGTGTAGCCGTTGGTGTCGCTGTTGGTGTCGCTGTTGGCGTCTTCGTCGAGGTGGGTACTGCTGAAATAACCGTTACAGAAGTATTAACCGTAACCGTATCTCCCTGATTATCGGTTGCCACAGCCCTTAAATTATAAATACCTGCCTTTAAATTTCTTAAAGATGCATCCTCATAGCTATTAGTAGAGTTCGCCCACTGATAAGGTGACACGTTTTCCTGGCGCACAAACTGGTCATTTACCCATAGCTTCACATTCGCAATGCTGCCATCACTGTCTGTCGCTTTCACGACGACCAAAAGATTGGATCCCACGGGCAATGTGCCGCCATTGTTTGGCTGCATAAAGGTGGCGATAGGCTTAGAGTTTTGTGTTCTTACTGTTACTAACGTATTAATAGTGGTAGTAGCGCCCTTATTATCGGTTGCCACCGCCGTTAAATTATAAGTACCCGCCTTTAAATTTCTCAAAACTGGATCATTGTTTTGATCAGAATTAGCCCACTGATAAGGCGAATTGTTCTCCTGGCGAACAAACTGGCCATTTACCGATAGTTTCACATTGGCAATGCTGCCATCACTGTCCATCGCATTCACGAAAACGAACAGGTCCGAGCCCACAGGCAAAGTAGTGCCACTATTCGGCTGCATAAAGAGGGCGATAGGCGCTTTATTTCCAGAAGTTGCTGCGTCTGCGCTCCTCCCTGAAACCGACAACATCAAACTGCATATCAAACTTAACGTCAACGGCAACCAAGGCTTTTTTATGCAGAACAGCATAATTTTAATCCTCAAGTGAAACACGAAAAAATGTCGAAACAGCTATATATTAGCTATCAGTCTAGGGCGTGTTGACGATTCATAGTTTACGGTAATCACATTTTAATCCACATCATTGCGCAAGCTAACGCGACCACACCAACGAAATTTCTTTTGAGTTTATCGAAACGAGTGGCAACACCACGGTAATGTTTAAGCCTAG
>JANNXD010000074.1:0-5126 GCA_031409375.1 Gammaproteobacteria bacterium
AATTCAACTGTTGGAAATTCTGATCTGGATTGGGGGCTTTATAAATACCGGCATCTGGTCGAAAATGCATTTGCTAGGCTTAAACATTTCCGTGGTGTTGCCACTCGTTTCGATAAGCTCAAAAGAAATTTCGTCGGTGCACTCGCGTTAGCTTGCGCAATTATGTGGATTAAAATGTGATTATCGTAAACCATGAATCATCAACACGCCCTAGATAAAATAGTAAATAATTCAAGAGGGAGCCTCACCATTATTCAGCTAAACGACGCGGCCCAGTTGATACTTGTAGATTCACATTAAAAATTGGAGATTAATTATTAACGTCAATACCATAAAAAAAATACCCAATTATGGACATATACCCACAACCATAAAAAATATGTTATACCCTAGTATTTCAAAACTGATGTGCGCAAATTTCTCAACCGATTCAAATGGTGAAAAAACACGTCTCACACATAAAACTATTCGATTATCTGATTTTGAATCGAAAAAAATGTTCGACGCTGTTATAAGACTACCTGACCCTTACCAAAGTAAATCCAAACTTGAGAAACATTTGTCTTTAAGTTACCTCACGGCAATGCAGTCAATGCCTACCGATCCAGACCTACCAGAAACTCCGATGGCTGATCAAGGTGACATATCAAACAAATCAACATTCGTTAGCGAGGGTTTGCTAACAGGACTATCCCAAGCACTTGGAGATGTGGTTTGTTATGAAGACGAACGAGGAGGCACATATCTGCATAACGTAGCTCCTGCCAAAGAAGAGGTCGGCAAGTTATCAAGTGGAGGATCAAAAAGAAAACTTAAACTTCATACCGAGCTGTCTTTTTTTCAAAGCCGACCAGATTTTTTAAGTCTAATCTGCGTTAAAAAAGATCATGATTCAGTTGCCGAAACAACTTTCGTTGATGTAGAACAGGCTGTTCAGCTCTTAAGCAAATCAACTATTCAATTACTTCAATCAAAACGCTTTATTCATAGAACCCCAGACTCATTTCACAAAGCACATAATGGTGAAATCTGGTCTTCTCCAACTCCAGTTTTATTTTCAAGAAATGGGCAGTATTTTGCCAACCTAAGTTTCGTTTTTTCTAAAGCCTTAGATAGTGAAGCTGAAACAGCACTTGCTCTTTTTGAAGAAGCGCTAGACGCAAGGGAGCAATCAGTAAAACTTACTCCAGGAGATTTCTTGGTGATCGATAACCATAAAGCTCTTCACTCAAGAAGACCCTTCATCCCAAAGTTTGATGGTCAAGATAGGTGGCTACAACGCGTATTTATTTTAAGTGCTTTAAAAAATAATCCTGACGTAAGTGAAAACTACTTCAGAAACATTATTACCAAAGGTATTTTGGATACTGGAAAAGCAGGCGTTTAAGTTTGTTAAATGCAAATTTTACACAATCACATATAGACCAAAATCAAAACATTATTCAATATCGATAATCAAAAAAACTTCAATACGTAGAGAAAAATAGACATGAAAAGTATCGGCCTTATTGGTGGAACAAGCTGGCCCTCTACGATTGAATTTTACAAAACCTTAAATAAGATGGCGCATACAAACTTTGGGGCTGGACACTCTGCAAGAATTTTACTTTCTAGCATTGATTATTTTGAAATAAAGCAACACTACCCAAGTGGCTGGGAAAAAATAAACCCTGTTCTGGAAAGAGAAATTAATTATCTCAATTCTTTAAACCCATCATGTATTGCAATTTGCAACAACACCCTGCACGAAGGGTTAGATCAAATTAAAGATAAACTCAACCTAGCTGTTCCTTTAGTCCACATGGTGGATGAGACGGTGATTTACCTAAACCAACAAGGCTATAAAAAAATCCTTCTTACCGGCACAAAATACACAATGGAAGGGAGTTACTTTAGGAGCAAATTAGAAGCTTCAGGTTTAACAGTCGTCATACCCGATCTCGAGCATCGTTCATTAATTCAAAATATTCAAAATGAATTAGCTACTGGTAAGCCTGCTACTTCAACTCAGCTAGAGCAGACCAAAGGAATGCTTCTTAAATATACTCAATGTGATTCTGTTTTAACTGGATGTACCGAATTGCCATTCATCATCAATGCTGAAACTTCCCAAATCGACGTAGTTGATCCTTCCCTTATTTTGTGTAACAAGCTGATTAATTACTGCGAGCCTGCCTAATACGCAGAGGCTAATTGAAATGTAAAGAACCCAAGTAAAAAAGCAGTGAATGGCCGCAGATAATAACTGTTCACCCGCAATTGTGTCGTTGCTGTTTGCATGGCTTGTCTTTTTTAATTAAGCTCATCTACTATTTTTTTTAGATTTTATTTTGGATTGAAAAACCACATGACAATACGACACACTTCCAATTTCATACAGCAGCAGATTTTGTATGTATTGCGTTAGGAAAAAATGATAGACGATCCGCACCCGAATGACTGGAGACAACTTCAATCAGGCGTCTGTCGCCTTTTCACTGAGGTGGGTCTTGCAAGCGAAGTCGAGAAAAAATTGAAGACGCCTCGCGGTGAAGTTGAAATTGACGTTTACGCCGTAGATAAAAGCAGTGTCGATAAAACTCGCTATTTGGTTGAGTGTAAAAACTGGGCATCGCCAATTCCTCAATCGGTAGTTCATAGCTTTATGACAGTGATGCAAGAGACCGGTGGAAACATTGGTTTCATTGTCTCGCGCGAAGGTTTTCAATCAGGCGCTCGCCAGTACTTGCAGAGTACGAATATCGTCGGCTTAACGTACTTTGAATTGCAACAAAGGTATTTTTCTAACTGGTGGGATAGATATTTCGTTAATGTCATCGGCTCCGCCGTTTATACATTGGTCGAGTACGTTGAACCCATAAACATTCGACGTGAGCGATTAATAAACGAGCTTCCCGAGCATAAGCAGCTAGAGGTACGTCGTCTTCAAAACAAGTACACCCAATTTGGTATGGTCATGGCCTTCTTTGAGTTCCCAAGGTACTCGAAGAAATTCGATATCCCAGCCCCGGACAGTTTCAACGAATTCAAAGCAAAAATCTCACAACAGCTCGGAGATGAATACCATTTTTTATCAAACAACTTTCGTGATTTGGCTGATGAAATTGCGAGAAAACTTTATTCGGCTACCGAGGAGTTCCACGATGTATTTGGCAAAAACATCTTTGCCTAACAAGTAAGGTTAGATCGTGCGAAGCCACGATCTGTACCGTCTGTTGGTCAAGCCCAGATTTTATGCGCGCTGCACAATCTATGGGGTAAATCTATGATGTCATGCAATCAATGGAATCAGTCTCGATTAATTCCACTCTGAAAGAAAAGACCACATGACCAAACGACACACTCCCAATTTTCTGCGATATAAGTTGTCGTATATACTGCAATAGACCGCTAAAAAAAAAGAGGCGAGCAACATGCTCGAATTACGCCCTGGTTGTGAATGCTGCGATTGCGATCTTCCTCCGGAATCGGCCGATGCCCGTATCTGCTCGTTTGAATGCACGTTTTGCGCTGCTTGTGCAGAATCGAAGCTTCACGGTATTTGTCCAAACTGTGGCGGCGAGTTGGTTCCTCGTCCGCGTCGTCCGGAGGGTAAGCTAGCAAGCAACCCGCCGTCGTCTAAACGGGTGGTTAAACCACAGGGCTGTGCGTAACGGCTTAATATTTTACTGCATGCGGCACACCAACGAATCCAATTCATCACCATAAGGAAGTCTTATGCCAGGACCAGCAAGAGCAGGCGCTCTAATCTACGCCAAAGATCTGGAGCGACTTTCACAGTTCTATCAAACACTATTTTCGATGCAGTTGCTCAGTGCCGACAGTGAGCACCACGTGATCGAGTCCGCGGACATCCAACTTGTCATACACGCCATTCCGCCGAACATTGCAGCCACATTCGAAATCGAGGTGCCGCCAGAGCCTCGTGAAGAACAAGCGATCAAACTCTTCTTCACAGTTCAGAGTCTTTCAAATGCTGAAGCTGTTGCGGCATCGCTAGGCGGCAAACTTTTTGGCCAAGCGTACGCAGGCCCTGGCTTCAAAGTTCGCAATGGCTACGATCCCGAAGGCAACATTTTTCAGGTTCGTGAAAATGCGCCATAATCCCTCATATCAAACGTTGAGCGAAATAATATTTCGCCAGCCATTACTGGACTTTTGACAAAGCGCTAGCGTTGGCAAAAGTCCAGAGCCATTAGGAATAAACGAAACAAACCGCCTAAAAGGAAAAAAATATGGCCCTTATCAATCCACACATTAACTTCAACGGTAATGCCGAAGAAGCATTTAATTTTTATAAATCAGTTTTTGGCGGAGAGTTCACAAAAATAGTGCGCTTTAAAGATATATCCAGCCCTGAGTTCCCAGTTAATGAAAGTGAAGCAAATAAAATTATGCACATTGCTTTGCCTATCGGTGAAAATTTTTTATTGGCCAATGATGTTCCAGAGTTTATGGGGAAAACAAATGAAAACGAAAACAGAAGTAAAATTTCAATAAGTGCAGAATCCAAAGCAGAAGCAGACAAATTGTTCAACGGACTTTCGGCCGGTGGAACCATTGAAATGCCTATTGCCGACAGTCCTTGGGGCTCATATTTCGGAATGTTGAGAGACAAATATGGCATTGAATGGATGGTAGATTATGAACCCCAAAATCGGGTTTTAAAAAATTAATATCATTTGATAGATGAAAACATTTCAGCCCAACCAATATTTCAGCCCAATAAGGCGATGCACCGGACACCGCTACGCCCCAACGTTGATTAAAAAATTAAGCCTGAATAATATTTTTCTCCGGTGGTTGGTTGCGCCGTTACTTGCCATGTGCTGTATCACGACAGCGGCCGCTGCAACATCGGAATGTGTGATTCTGCTACACGGACTCGCGCGAAACTCAAGATCAATGTGGATTGTATTGGTGATTTTACTGGTGAATGTCTCTGTACACGACAAAATTCAGATTAATAAATGATCACAAGAGAAGAGGCCCGTTGATCAGCGTATAAAAAGCCATATAATTCCGTTCGCGAAAACAAGAGAATGGATTCTTAATATGATCAACGAGCTGGAAGCTACTTTAAAACAGACACTAGATTGGAGCAAGCCTGCAACGACATGTTTGGT
>JANNXD010000075.1:0-36692 GCA_031409375.1 Gammaproteobacteria bacterium
GTCGGGAAATTGCCCCTCAGGTAATTAAAGCAGTGAGTAATCTGATTGGGCAACATCTACCAGAAATCATTGCGGTGGATTATTTAGAAAATGGCCAATTTTGTCTCTTAGGTAATACCTTATTAGATCAACAGCTCATTCATGATTTGGCGAAGCGGTTACAAGCTTTGTTAGCGCAACCGCTTATTTGTTTGGAGCATACGTTATTTTTATCCGTATGCGTGGGGGCGACGGTATTGAAAGCGCAAGCTTTGCCACAAGTGTTGATGCATTTGCGGCAGGCTATTTTAATTGCGCAAGATGAAAATAGTGATGGAATTGCGGTGGTTATGTTTACCCATGTCAGTCACGATGACCTATTATCGGTATCAGCGAATAATGTTGACGATGTTAATGATCTTGATGACATTAATAATATGAATGAAGTGATGGTTGTATCCACGGAAAAAATCAGCAGCCAATCGGCAATGTTACTGAATAAAAGCAATTATCCCTTGATTCAAGATTGGCTGCTCCAACAATCACCAGAGCTGCAGTTGCGGCCTTTTTTTGATTTGCAAAATAATATGATCATGGGATTAAATGTGTCACCTTTGTATCAGCACCCGACATTGGGTTGGCAGGGGTTGGATGCACTGTGTGCTCACTATCGCAGTAATCCAGATTTTATTGTGGTTGCGCAGCGTTTAATTGAGTTGTTTATGCAACGTTTATCAGACGAGTTGCATGGTGAAGATTTACCGGCGAGCTGTCAAATTTGTTTGAAAATTCCTGCTGCTTTACTCGGGGTTATGGACTTTTATGCTGGATTTATTCAATCACTCTCCGAGGCGGGGATAGCTGGCGAATCATTATGGATCGAATTGCCAGAATCGGCTTGGCGAGTTAATAGCCCAATATTTTTAGCCAATATTAAAGCATTGCACTTGCATGGCGTTGGTTTGGTGGTCAGTGAATTTGGACAAGCCTTAGCGCCCTTGGCTTTATTGGATAAATTGCCAATCAGTGCGATCAAGTTAGCCAGCAAAATTACTGATCATGCCGAGCTTTATCGGGATAAACTTTGGTTGCAGGCTTTAAAAGAGCTCGCTCAGGCCTCTCAAATCAAATTGTGGGCTACACAATTTACTAAGCAGTCGAGAAGTATGCTGGTATCTCAATTAGGCATTACCTTAACCGATGGTCCGAGTTTTGAGTTTTCTGAATCAGGTTTATCAGTCGCCGAGTTTTATGCGCTAACCCAAGAAGTATGTTTGAATACTGATGGTGTGGAGTAACCGATAGTCATATTGGTTTTATACATATGAATGGTGTGGCCATTTAAGTGGCAAGGGCAATGATGCAAATATGGGTCGACGCCGATGCCTGTCCGGTGGTCATAAAGGAAATTTTGTATCGTGCTGCACAGCGTCAGTCTGTGCAGATCACGCTAGTAGCAAATCAGCCGCTTTACATTCCACGTTCGTGTTTTATTCAAACATTGCAGGTGTCTGCAGGTTTTGATGTCGCAGACAATGAAATTGTTAAACGTCTAGTCGCAGGCGATTTGGTCATTACTGCCGACATCCCGTTAGCGGCGCAGGTTCTGGAGAAAGGTGGTTTCGCATTAAATCCCCGAGGAGAAATGTATTCAGTCGATAATATTCGCGCACGTTTGAATGTACGCGATTTTATGGAATCTTTACGATCCAGTGGTATTAAAACGGGTGGCCCGTCGATGTTGAGCCAGGGTGACCGTAATGCGTTTGCGAGTCAACTAGATAAGTTTTTAGCACAAGAGCTGGTGAAGCGCAGGACGCAAAGTGAATAATATTTGGCAGGGTACTCGGTTTTGTGAATGTTGCCGTCATGATTGCTATTTTGGGGCTTGTAATAAGCCATCCAGTAGACCCTTTCGCTCTAGAGCTGTCAGCTCATCACAGCCACCAATGGCTTGCTGATTGATGAAAATTTGTGGCACGGTTGTACGCCCACTGAGTTGCTGCATTTCTGCGCGTTTAGCAGGTTGTTGCTCAATATCGATTATGTTGATTTCGATGGCAGTTAATAAGTGGAGCTGTTGTTGTTTTTGGCGTAAAAGTGCTTCTGCACGTTGGCAAAATGGACACCAAGCTGTGCGATAAACGGTGATTTTGCTCATGAGGCTCCTGAGAATTTACTTTATGAACTTGATTGGCGTAGACTGCGTTTTAAATCGCTATATGAAGGGGTAGTGTATGCAGCAAGCTGATCTAGATCAATTATTTTGTCGAGCGAGAACGCATCATCACTGGTTAGAAACACCTGTACCAGTGGCTTTGTTGCACCAATTGTATGAGATCGCCAAAATGGGGCCTACTAGTGTCAACAGTGGGCCTGCACGCTTTGTTTTTATTACTTCGGCGGAAGGGAAACAAAGATTATTGCCAGCGTTAGCATCTGGCAATGTCGAGCAAACTCTGCGTGCGCCGGTAACGGTTATTGTGGCGATGGATTTGGCGTTTTATGAGCATTTACCGACATTGTTTCCGCATCTAGATGCTCGCAGTTGGTTTGTGGGTAATGCTGAGTTTACCGAAACTACCGCGTTGCGCAACAGTTCACTACAAGGTGCTTATTTGATGTTGGCAGCACGGGCATTGGGTTTGGATTGCGGTGCAATGTCGGGTTTTGATAATAGCAAGGTAGATGCTGAATTTTTTTCTGATACCTTTGTGAGGTCGAATTTTTTAATGAATGTGGGTTATGGAGATGCAAGTAAATTATATGCAGCTGGACCGCGTTTGGATTTTGACACGGTTTGTCAAGTACTTTGAGCCGGCGTATCGCCCACCAACAAGCATGCTGGTAGTTACCTCGCGCTATTTACTCGGTGCTTTCCAAAAAATTTGATAGTGCGCGAATGGCATCATTGATTTCGATGATGCTGGCAATATTGCTGATCGGTGTGGCGATCAACTCTTGACGAAAACCATCGATATCTTTTTGAATGGTGGCGCGACTGTCCAGGTTTTTAAGCAATTGCGCTTGGTCGCTGACCACGTAGTGTGATTGATCATACCAGCGAGCTTCCGGTAATGCACCGCGAGTTTGTGCTAAATGCTTGCCTTGGCGATCATAATAATCAAAGCGGTGCTCGACGTTTTGTTGTGAATAGTTGTTGCAAATATCATTACTGCAAATAGCCATGGTGCTTTCCTTGCTGCTGAGTGTGGGTAAGCGTTCTTTGGTGTTGGACAGTATAGATCACACCGGTATGAATTCTTTTCGCTTAAACAATTGCAAGGAAAATGATTGCTCAGTTACTGATTGGTGTTTGTTAGAGTCGGATTTTTGGTTGGCAGAGTAGCAAACTAGGGGTGCATATTGGCGTTGGTAAGCCCAGTTAGGTTCAACTGTAAAAAGTGTATTAATGGTTCTGGATAAATGCCGATTAATAAAATTAATGCGGTAGCTGCCATCACGAGCAAACCACCGGTATGTTGTCCCCAATCCAATGAAGCATCAAACGGGTAGCTATTAGATTTGGAAAGAAATAAGTTCACCATGGTATTGAGATAATAAAAAAGGCTAATCGCTGAGCCTAGCATCACAACACTTAATAACGCCCACCCCCAAATGCCGGCATTCATGCCCGCATTGACCACATAAAATTTTGCGATAAACCCCGCTGTTAATGGGATGCCTGCTAGTGATAATAAAGCGACGGTTAATATCGACGTTAAAATGGGTCTGTGCCAAAATAAGCCGCGATAGTCTTCCAGTAGATCAGCATCACGGTCATGGTTTGCGGTAGACATTAACGTCAATACGCCAAATGCCGCTAAAGAAGTTATCACATAAACGGTTAGATAGAGTGAGAATCCTTCAATACCTAGTTGTTGATTGGCGGTTATCAACAACACCAGTAGATAGCCAAAATGGGCGATTGATGAATAACCCAGCATGCGTTTGATGTTGTTTTGTTTTAATGCTAGCAAATTACCCAATAATATGGATAGAGCAGCCATTATTCCAAGTACCAGCATCATCTTGGAAGATTGTAAGAGTGTGATGGCATCCATCAATAAGAATCGCACCAACACGGCAAAAACCGCCACTTTAGCTGCAGTGGCTAAAAAAGTTGCAATGGGCGCTGGCGCCCCTTCGTACACATCCGGTGTCCATAGGTGAAATGGTGCAAACGATAGTTTAAAAGCTAAGCCGATCATCAGCATACTGCCCCCGATGATGGGTAATAGACTCGTCGGGCTTGAGAGATGTTGACCAATGCTGATGAAAGTTAAGCTGCCGAATTCAGCGTAAAGCAGAGCCATTCCAAAAAACATGACGCAAGAAGCGGTGGCGGAGAGTATTAAATACTTAATGCCGGCCTCGAGTGATCGCGCACGATCATACGTGTAAGCGATTAAACCGTAAAGCGCGATGGATAACATTTCTAAGCCGATAAATAAAGCGGCTAGATGTCTGGTACAAGCTAACACTAAACAGCCGAGCGTTGCGATGCTCATTAATAAGTACAGTTCTTCTCGATTGCGAGTGAAGTGTTCGCAGTAGGCGTAAGCTAATGTGCTACAGGCCAGTGCGGAAATTAAAATTAAACCGCAAAAAAACAGAGCGTAGTTGTCGATGATTAACAGGGGGGTGACTGATAAAGGCGTTACTTTTGCGGCGAAATATATAGAAAGTAACGCTACATTTAATCCCGCGACCAGTACGGTGGTATTGATGGCGTGATGACGACGTATTGCGATGCTGAGCATCACCGCCACGCTCGTCAAGCCTGTAATGATGATGGGCAATAAGGCTTGTAGGTGTTGCATCGTTAAGGTCATAACGGTCTCACGGCAGTTTGGGTAAGCTTTGTTGTGGAAGGCTTTGTTGTAATGATTGAAATTGTAATGATTGAATCACACTCGCTGAGGTATTTAAAATTGCTTGTGGAAAAAAACCCATGGCAAGTGTAATGATCATCAATGCCAACATCATCAATCGCTCACGACCGTTTAAATCCATCAGCTCTGCGCTGTTTTGATCGCTTGGTTGGCCATGTAATGCACGCTGTACCATTTTTAAGGTGTAGACAGCGGCTAATACTAAACCACTGGTAGCGAATATGGTAACGTTAGGGTTTACTTGATAGGTGCCGAGTAGAATAAGAAATTCTCCGACAAAGTTACCCAGCCCAGGCATGCCAAGTGAAGCGGCAGCGAAAAACATGGCGATAGGTGGCAGGTTACGCATGCGGCTATATAATCCACCCATTTGACGCAAGTCTCGTGTTTTTAATCGTTCATAAAGTTGCCCAGATAAAATAAAAAGCGCGGCGGCCGATATACCATGCGCCATCATTTGCACCACGGCGCCTTGTAGCGCAATGGTATTAAATGAGTAAATACCGATGAGCACAAAACCCATATGTGAAATAGAGGTGTAAGCAATCATTCGTTTGATATCGTCTTGAGAGAAGGCCAATAGCGCGCCATAAATAATGCCGACGACACCCAGCCACATTGCAAAAGGTGCTAGAGCTTGCGATGCATTCGGGAATAATGGAATTGCAAAGCGCAGCATACCGTATGCGGCTGTTTTTAATAAAATACCAGCAAGATCGACTGAGCCTGCAGTTGGTGCTTGTGAGTGCGCATCGGGTAGCCAAGAATGAAAGGGCACGATGGGAAACTTGACGGCAAAGGCTATAAAAAAACCCAGCATCAAAACCCATTCAACGTGAGATGACATGGCGGTGCCGCGAAGCGCCATGTAATCAAAGGTTAGTTGCCCGGTATTATTTTGATGTACCAACACCAATCCAATAATGGCAAGCAATAAGAGTAGTCCTGATGCTTGTGTATATAGAAAAAATTTGGTTGCTGCTTGAATTCTACCCATACCGCCGGGCGCATTATGCCCCCACAATGATATTAAAAAATACATCGGAACCAGCATCATTTCCCAGCAGAAAAAAAACAAAAACATATCTAACGCTAAAAAAACACCAATAACGCCACCCAGAATCCACAATAGATTCAAATGAAAAAAACCGATATATTTTTGAACTTCGCTCCACGAGCAGCCCACCGCCAGCATGCCAATGAAACCTGTCAGCATCACCATGAGTAATGACAACCCGTCTAAGCCTAAATGGAAGCTGATGCCAAAGCGCGGGATCCATTCGATTTGATACTCTGCAACCCATTGCGGTTGGCCGTTGATAATGCCGCTAAGCGAGTAGTTGTGTGTTAACCATAACCAGACAGTCAATGCAAACAGCAGCATCATACTGCCGAGTGCTATCCATCTTGGCGATCGCGTACCGATCAACTCAGCTATCCATGAAAAAAATCCGCCAATAAAGGGAATCAAAATTAACCAAATTAAAATCATGGCGGGTCCTTACTATGTCTTACGATGATAGAGCCGAAATAAAGTGTCAGCTTTTTGTATGTGCAAATATCAGTTGCAGTGCAACCATGCGCGGACAAATGCGGCCTATCATACAAGCTGATTCGTAGGAAAGCAGCACTGAAGTTGGATTTGCTTTTCAAAAAAACCGAGGTAAACAAAAAGCAGGTGGATTTAATCTGCCGCTGCAAGCTGTCTGTTGTAAGTTTTGCTCAGTTTAGCTCGAGGCTCTTTAAATCTAGAGAGGTTGTGGTTCGAGTTTGTTTTTCTCTACATCGACACTTTTCACAAGATTGATACGCATTGCAATCGAGTTTGCAAGAAAAAATTCGGCTTTCTGCCATTGCTGTTGTTGGCGTGCATCGCGTGCCAGTTGTAAATAGGCTTGAGCCAGGGTTTGACGTGCTTGCTGAATTTCTGGCGTATTTTGATCGTATTGACTTTGCAGCTTTTGGAGAAGCGCATCAGCAGCGGCATAGTGTTTTTGTGGTTCTAAAGATAATTGTGGTAGTAGCAATTGAAGGTTGATTAAGTCCTCAATGGATGCTGCAGTAGCTGATTGCAATGGTGAGATTCGGCCAGTGTTTTCTGGGGTATTGATGCTTGATGTGCTCGTAGTTTTAAGTACTGGTGTGGTATCAGGTTGAATCTGTGCTGTGCGCTGTTCTGACAACCCGTTTTTAGCGTAGTGCATTAGTGTTAGCTGATAATCATGTGCCCAATAACCGCTCAAGCAGCCAACAAAAAAAACCAAAAAACCAGCTGAGTAATAACGATGATTAGAGTTTGGGTATGTTTTTTGGGAGGGTAACGTTTGAGAAGGTGACTTTGCGGTGGGGGTGTTTTGGGATGGTGTGGAAAGCAAGGGAGGGGTTTGAGGTGCGATCAGAGCTGGATCAGCTTGACTTGAAGATTGAAATACAAATCGCGTTGCAGGTAGGGGTGATGCCTGAGCCGTTCGCCTAAGAGAATGTGGATAAACTGCTGCATCTTTGGTCGACGTTTCAGATCTTATTCGCACTCTAGGTAATGCTTTACTTTCCGTTATTATCGCCGGATTGAACGGAGGAATAAGCGCTTGCAGTGCCTCAAGCTGTTGTTGGTGAATGAGTTTTTTTACTAAGAGCAATAAGGCTTGTTGTTGACACCTATTGGCTTGCTGTGGGTAGTCTGCGAGAAAGCTTTTGAGGGCGTCGCCCAGTTGTTGATAGCTGAGTATTCCGGCTACGTAAGCGCTAAAAGGATAGTGAAAGTTATGGTTAGACATGTCAACAATGCTAGAAGAAAATGCCTAATGTGTCTGTGCTGGATTCGATATTCTGCTAAAAAAATATCCCGACAGGTTGTGCCGGGATATTGATATAAGCTGGACGTACTCGTCGGTTACGGAAGTAGTTTGAATTCGGCACGACGATTTTGTGCGCGACCACTATCGGTGTTGTTGCTGGCCACTGGCATGGTTTCACCATATCCTTTGGGTATTAAATGAGCTTCTGGAATGCCATGCAACACTAGGTAGCTAACAATGCTTTCTGCACGCTTGTTTGATAACCAAATGTTGTAGAAATCTGAGCCAATGGAGTCAGTATGTGCTTGTACTTCTACTCGTTGGTTAGGAACCTTTTTTAACTCATAAGCCACTTCATCTAGTTTACGTTGCGCGCCTTGGGTTAAGTTGGTGGAGTTGAATTCAAAATTGATGTCTGGGAAGCTGTGATCAAACACAATGCTGCAGCCACGATTATCAACTTGCAGTTTAGGTAAGGTATCTGGGCAGCTATCTTGATTATCCATGACGCCATCTTGGTCACTGTCTTGTGGTGCCATGACAATGGGCTCTGGTGCAAGCATAGGTTCTGGTGTGGCATTGACCACGGTAGGTTGCGTCTTAGTACCAAAGTGACGGTTTAAACCAATAGACAACAAGCTAGCGTCACCAGAAAATTGATCATAAGCAATACGTGTGGACCAATTAGGGTTTAAGAAATATTCGTAACCAGCGCCCAATTTAACACCGGTACTATTTTCTTTCTTAATGGGTGCATCCGAGCTGGTATCCAGTGAGGTTAATCCAATCGAAGCAAAAATTTTTGAGGTTGCGCTTTGCCACAGATCGTAGCCGATATCAAAATTATAAACGTCGTAATCGACATTGGTGTTCACGCCGTTTAAGCCAACTTCTGCTGAACCGAGCTTGTGGTATTGCGCTTCAATGCGACCACGAGGACTCCAGTTTAAACCACCTAAGACACCAAAACCTAAATCACTATTGTCTTCATTGGTGTAGCTGGTGCCATCAACATCTGGCTTTAAAAAAGAAGCGCCCAAGTTACCGCCAAAGTAATAGGTTGAGTTTGTGCTGGTGTCGTTTGCTAGGTAATCAGAAGCGCTAACGGTTTCGGACTGGTATTCACCGTCTGAGCTCTTTTTGTTTTCACCGAAGGGGGTGAATTCACTTTCTTTCGGGGGCGGGGTGTAGGTTTCGGTATTTTCTTTTTGTTGTTGCCACAGATCCGCATGAACACCACCCACAACGCAGGTTAATGTAATACAGCTTAAAAATTTGCTCGAGTTTTTCATAGTTATTTCCTACTCAGATGGGTATTAAAAAATGACTAAATTGAATTAAACAAATTGCTTTTAAATGCAGGTGACTGTTTTAGCAGTCACCTGAGCAGCTTGCAATGATTATTAGCGATTGTATTTAATTTGACGACGTGCCTTTCGGCCAATGGCCACTGTCAGCAGGGTTAATAAAACGCCCCAAGATAATGAACCCGAAAATTGATCAGTGTTGGTTTTGATTGGATTGCCATCTCCGTTACCTAAGGCCCTGTCATCAAAAGCATCGAGATAATCGGGTATACTATCTTCATCGGTATCTAGCGGACGAAATGCATCAGGTCCTAACTCATCGTTTGTCGATTTTTTATCACCATCGTCATCCGAATCCTCTGGGTTTATCACCTGATTTTGGTCGGTATCCAAGTTATCGGGCTCTAAATAATCGGGTACACGATCACTGTCTGTATCGGTTGGTGCGGTGATATCATCTCCGATTTCATCGATGGTCATTAAATCATCGTTATCATCATTAGCGTCAAGGTTGTTAGGAATTAGATCCTCATCAGTATCGACATCGTTGGGTTCTAAATAATTAGGCAAATTGTCATTATCTGAATCGGTTGGCTGAGAACTATCATTGCCGACTTCGGTGACGGTATCCATTCCATCTCCATCATCATCGGGGTCGTTGTAATTAAGGCGGCCGTCCCCATCTGTATCTGCGCAATTTTGAATACCTCTGGGGCATTCGATGCGATCTAGGATGCTGTCCATATCTGTGTCTGCATCAGGTGAAGGGGTTGTAGTTGGTGTTATTTCGGGTGTTGGTGTTACAGAAGGTGTGACTGTTGGCGTATGTGTCGCTGGGCAAATAGTAGGCGTTGCGGTTGGTGTTTTAGTTGGTGTGTGTGTTGCTGGGCAAATAGTAGGCGTTGCCGTTGGTTTTTTAGTTGGTGTGGCTGTTGGAGTAGCAGTTGGTGTTTTAGTCACTGGGCAAATAGTTGGAGTCGCCGTTGGTGTTTTAGTTGGTGTGGCTGTTGGTGTTTTAGTAGGAGTTTTAGTCGGCGTATGAGTCGCTAGGCAAGCTTTTGGCGTAGGCTTGCAATCAACCTGATCATGCTTATCGCACATATGAGGTGATTGGGTTGCGTTTGCTAGACTAACGACTAAGCTACTTAGTGCCGCACTGATTAGTATCAGACTCAGTAATTTATTAAAAAAACATTTTTTTTGTGGGGCTTTAAAGACTACGCTGACCATTGTCTACTCCATAATTCAGTAATGTATATTTTCATTTGATAATGGATGTTGTTTGAATGCACTAACCAACATGTTTTTATCATTGTGGCTGTTTGATAAGCCTATTAACTAAACAGGTGTTACCTTCAAAGCTGGGCCAGTATATTTAGCGATTGCTCATTTTACAAGCGCTCTAATGCAAGATTTCGCTTATTTTGCAGACTAATTGGTAAGAAGCGATTAGCATAGTGACCATGATAAAAGTCGCTTATCCTGCCACAATACCCGGACCTGTTGGTGAGTTGCAGATCGTTATTGATTTCCCCGTTAGCCATGTGGCACCGAGCGGCATTGCAGTAATTGCGCATCCACATCCGCAAATGGGTGGCACCCTCCATAATAAAGTGGTTCACATCTTAGCAAAAACCTTGGCGCAGCGAGGTTATATAGCGGTGCGATTTAATTTTCGCGGTGTTGGCCAAAGTGCAGGTGAATACGATTATGGCGGTGGTGAAGTCGATGATTATTTAGCCGTACTCGTCTGGGCGGCTGCATTTTTTGAGCGTACGCGCCTGTGGGTTGCTGGATTTTCATTTGGATCTTTTATTGCGGCATCCGTACTGTCTCGACTGCCTAGCGGGATTGATTTGCAAGGCACTTGGTTGATCGCACCACCGGTCGCACGAATGCATTTTGATGCCTTGCCACCTTTGCCGACATCGACTTATGTGGTGCAAGGCACGTTGGATGAGGTGGTTGATCCATCTAATACTTATGCTTGGTGTGCAATGCGTGCTGAACAAGTGAACTTGCTGAAGCTAGAAAATGCGGGCCATTTTTTTCATCAGCGTTTAAGCGATTTGCAACAATTGTTATTACCCACATTATCTGCAGTGAAACCCACCTCGAATTAACTTATGTTTTTATCTGTGCCTGAACTTTATCAACGAGATGTGCTTGCTGGAGTGATTCAGGCTGACGAAAGCCAGCAGCCTGTGATTAACTTACTTGATCAATTAAATAGATCGTTGCAAGTCTCTGGCGAAGCGTATCGTAAGGCAGCTTGGTGGGCGCGTCTAGGTGTTGGTCAATCGAATCTCTCACAATATCCCCCGGTCAAAGGGCTATATTTGTGGGGCAGTGTAGGTCGAGGTAAAACCTATTTAATGGATCTTTTTTTTGAGGCGGTGCCCTTAACCAAGAAACGCCGCTACCATTTCCATTATTTTATGCAACAAATGCAAGCTGCCTTGCGGCAACATCAAGGGCAAGTTGATCCGTTAGAAAAAATTGCGGAAGAATTAGCCCAGCAAGTACGTTTGTTGTGTTTTGATGAAATGTTTGTGCAGGACATTACCGATGCGATGATACTTGGTGGTTTATTTGATGCGTTGTTTAAACGCGGTATTTGTGTAGTGATGACATCCAATATCCCCTGCGAAGACTTGTATGAAAATGGTTTGCAGCGCGCGCGTTTTTTGCCGGCAATTCAGCTGTTGTTAACGCATTTACAGCAGTGGGAGTTGGGACATGGCTGTGATCATCGCTTACGTCAGTTGCAACAAGCCAATCTTTATCACTTCCCAATTACGCCGCTTAGTGAGCACTATTTACAGAAAGTTTTTTTTCAGTTAAGTCCGCAGTCTGTGCAAACGGGTGGAAGTTTTCATTTGCTTGGGCGAGAGGTACCTGTAGTGGCAGTAGGACATGAGGTGATTTGGTTTGCGTTTAGTGCGCTATGTCAAACTCCACGTAGCGTAGCTGATTATATAGAGTTGGCTCGTTATTTTCGTGCGGTGATTATTGCTAATGTACCGGTTTTAAACGCAGACGATGATGATGCGGTCAGACGTTTTGTTCATTTAGTCGATACTTTTTATGATAGGCGCGTGAAATTAATTTTGTTGGCTCAGGTCAGTATTGCCGATTTGTATCAAGGCAATCAGTTGCTATTTGAATTTGCTCGCACACGTAGCCGTTTAGTAGAAATGCAATCAAGCAACTACTTGGCGCTGGCGCATCAACCATTGTGACAGGCAAAAAAATAAGTAGGTCACTGCTTTGTGGCAGCCAAATGGCAAGCCACTGTGCTCGCCACTTGGCCAAAGCCGAGGATTAACGTTGATCTATCTTCTTGTAATCCCGTTGCGGAGAACCCGTATATAGTTGCCGTGGACGGCCGATACGGAAAGGAGAGCTGACCATTTCATGCCAATGGGCAATCCATCCGATTGTTCTTGCTAACGCAAAAATAACGGTGAACATGCTGGTTGGAATGCCCATGGCTTTTAAAATGATGCCTGAATAAAAATCAACATTGGGGAAAAGCTTTTTTTCAATGAAATAAGGGTCTTCCAGTGCAATCGATTCAAGCGTCATTGCCAAGGTGAAAAGTGGGTCATTTTCACAGCCCAGCTCTTTTAAAACCTCATGACAAGATTCGCGCATAACGGTTGCGCGAGGATCGTAGTTTTTGTACACGCGGTGACCAAATCCCATTAGACGAAAAGTATCATTTTTATTTTTTGCTCGTTTAATGTATTCACCAACACGCGAAACATCGCCAATTTCCATTAGCATACTGAGTACGGCTTCATTAGCGCCGCCATGCGCTGGCCCCCACAACGCAGTAATGCCCGCAGCAATACAAGCGAACGGATTTGCACCTGAGGATCCAGCAAGACGAACGGTAGAAGTTGATGCATTTTGTTCATGGTCAGCATGTAAAATAAAAATTCGATCCATTGCTTTTGCAAGCACAGGGCTGATGCTGCGAGTCTCTGATGGTACGGAAAACATCATATGCAAAAAATTTTCAGCGTAGTCTAACGTGTTGTCTGGATACATAAAAGGTTGGCCGATTGAGTACTTATAACTCATCGCTGCCAGTGTGGGCATCTTGGCAATTAACCGTACGGCGGCAAACTCGCGGTGCTCGGGATTGTGAATATCCATAGAGTCATGATAAAAAGCGGACAGGCCGCCAATAACACCGCACATAATGGCCATGGGGTGCGCGTCTCGACGAAAGCCATTGTAAAACTGGCGTATTTGTTCATGTACCATGGTGTGTTTTTTGATGGTCGCGCTAAAAATTCGATTCTGCTCACCAGATGGCAGTTCACCTTTAAGCAGTAAGTAACAAGTCTCTAAATAATTGGATGATTTGGCTAGCTGCTCAATCGGGTAGCCTCGATGTAATAAAATGCCCTGATCGCCATCTATATAGGTGATTTTTGATTCGCAGGCGGCAGTAGAAATAAATCCGGGGTCAAAAGTAAAAAGGCCGTGACTGGCAAGATTTTGAATGTCGATAACATTTGGGCCAATAGAGCCCGATAAAACCGAAAGCTCAATTGGTGACTGGCCGTCAATTGTGAGCTTAGCTTTTTTCTCGACCATGGTGCACTCCCTTGTCATGGAATAATAATGTCATAAATTAGCAAGTGTTGGTCAAGCCTGCTAACGCAAGCGAATAGTATAGGCAATTATGTTCCGGAAGCAGAGAGATAAGTTTTTGTATTCACAAGTCTCTGTATTATAATCTACCGCCGTCAATTGGCCGGTATTGTTATTTGGCCAGTATCGTTGTTTATCGTGAGATTTATTATGAAGGATTCCCGATCTGTTTTGCGCAAGCAGGGCCCGACCAATATTGATGTGTTGTCAATACTGTCTTATTACTTGCCATTACCTGGCATTATTTCTATTTTGCATCGCATTAGTGGTGTGATTGTTTTTTTGCTGTTGCCGCTACTGCTTTGGCTATTACAAGCGTCTCTGGCTTCGCCTGAAAGTTTTAGTTCCCTACAAGCGTGCATTCAACATCCATTTACCAAATTATTACTATGGGCGCTGTTGAGTGGCTTATTTTTTCACTTAACTGCAGGTGTTCGCCATTTGTTGATGGACGCCGGTATAGGTGAAACGATATCGAGTGCTCAAGTGGCGGCCAAAATAACCTTGGTAATTTCAATTCTGTTAATCGTGGGTGCAGGGGTTTGGTTATGGTAAAGCAGGTTGTTAGTGTGACAAACTTGGGGCGAAGCGGTGTTTCCGATTGGCTCATTCAACGTGTCAGTGCTGTGGTGATTGGCGCTTATGTACTTTGGTTGTCCGGTTATTTTTTAATGCATCAGGGCTTGGATTATTTTCAGTGGCATGCATTGATGACGACTTTGCCAATGCAGATTTTTACCTTGTTGATGCTGCTCTCCGTGGCCGCGCATGCTTGGATCGGTTTATGGACGATCACGACGGACTACATTAAGCCTGCCAATATTCGAGCTGTTAGCCAACTTGTTCTCGCATTTATGACGTTAATTTATTTTATATGGGCCGTATTGGTCTTGTGGGGTGTATAGAAATGTCGATACTGCGTACGATAGATTTTGATGCCGTTATTGTCGGTGGCGGTGGTGCTGGCATGCGCGCTTCTTTGCAGTTGGCTCAGTCAGGACAAAAAACCGCGCTGATATCAAAAGTATTTCCCACCCGCTCGCATACAGTTTCCGCTCAAGGTGGTATCACTTGCGCGATCGCCAGTGCGGACCCCGATGATGATTGGCGATGGCATATGTATGATACGGTCAAAGGCTCCGACTATATTGGTGATCAGGATGCGATCGAATATATGTGCAGCGTTGGTCCAGAAGCCGTTTTTGAACTCGAGCATATGGGGCTGCCGTTTTCGCGCACTGAGTCGGGGCGTATTTATCAGCGACCTTTTGGTGGTCAATCCAAAAATTTTGGTGAGGGTGGTCAGGCTGCGCGAACTTGTGCTGCGGCTGATCGTACTGGTCACGCTTTATTGCATACGTTATTTCAGCAAAATATCAAACATGACACCGTTTTTTATAACGAATGGTTTGCTGTTGATCTGGTAAAAAATCAAGATAATGCGGTCGTTGGTGTCATCGCTATGTCGATTGAATCTGGTGAAGTGGTATTTTTTCGTGCACGCGCTGTGATTTTAGCAACCGGTGGAGCAGGACGGATTTATGCTTCCACCACGAATGCACTCATTAATACTGGCGATGGTTTGGGGATGTCGTTGCGTGCCGGTTACCCCGTGCAAGATATCGAGATGTGGCAATTTCATCCGACAGGTATTGCCGGTGCAGGCAGTCTAGTCACCGAGGGCTGCCGTGGTGAAGGCGGTTACTTGATCAATAAAAATGGCGAGCGTTTTATGGAGCGTTATGCGCCTAAAGCAAAAGATCTGGCGGGTCGTGATGTGGTTGCACGTTCGATGATGATCGAAATTATTGAAGGCCGTGGTTGTGGCCCGGAAGGCGATCATGTGTTGTTGAAATTAGATCATTTGGGTGCGGAGGCTTTACATAAGCTGCTGCCCGGCATTTGCGAGTTATCGATAACGTTTGCGGGCATTGATCCGGTTAAAGCGCCGATTCCGGTGGTGCCAACTTGTCATTATATGATGGGGGGTATTCCCACTAATGTCCATGGCCAAGCGTTAACGCGAAATGCGACTGGTGATGATGTTATTATTCCTGGGCTTTATGCCGTTGGTGAAGTTGCTTGCGTGTCGGTGCATGGCGCCAATCGTTTAGGTGGAAATTCATTATTGGATCTGGTGGTGTTCGGTCGTGCCGCTGGTATGCATGTACAAGAATCTTTACGTCAAGGCATGGAAACGCGAGCGGTCTCGGCAAGTGATATTGAACAGTCGCAACGACGATTACAGACTTTGTTAAATAGTAAGACGGGCGAGCCTGTGGCTGTTGTGCGTAAAGAGCTGCAAACCACAATGCAAAATTGTTTTGGTGTGTTTCGCAAAGGTGAGCTGATGCAAGAAGGTGTCGCTAAACTCAAACAGATTCGGCAAAAAACGGAACGTTTGTATTTGCAGGATAAAAGCAAGGTTTTTAATACCGCGTTAGTAGAAGCTTTAGAGTTGCAGAACTTGCTTGAAGTTGCCGAAGCGACAGCGATCGCTGCTGATCAACGCACAGAAAGTCGTGGTGCACACTCTCGTTACGATTATCCAGAACGAGATGATGCGAATTGGCTTGTGCATTCTTTGTATTTTCCCGGCAATAATAAGCTGCAAAAACGTGCCGTCAATCTACAGCCCAAGTCTATGCCTGCTTTTGAACCAAAAATTCGAACTTATTAATTTAAACCTATTCAATTGCGCAAGACGTCACTCGTTTGGGACGTTATGTATTAAAGGTGCCCCATGAAGGTTAAAGTTTATCGTTATAATCCGGAGCTGGATAACAAGCCATCATTTCAAGAGTATGAAGTACCGTTGCGTAATCGCGGCGCTATGGTGCTCGAAGTGCTCAACCTGATTAAAGAGCAGGATGAAAGCGTTTCTTACCGACGCTCATGTCGTGAAGGAGTTTGTGGTTCGGACGGCATGAATATTAATGGTAAGAATGGCTTGGCTTGCATCACAGCGGTTTCGTCTGTTGTGAAAGAAGGCGAAACCTTGATATTGCGACCATTGCCAGGTTTGCCGGTGATTCGTGATCTGGTGGTTGATATGAAAATTTTCTATCAACAATATGAAAAAATTAAACCTTATTTGATTAATGTCGAGCCTGCACCAGCTATAGAGCGTTTGCAATCACCGCAAGATAGAGAAAAGCTTGATGGACTTTACGAATGCATTCTGTGCGCATGTTGTTCGACGGCTTGTCCTTCCTTCTGGTGGAATCCGGATAAATTTATTGGGCCTGCAGGTCTGCTACAGGCATACCGATTTCTAGCAGATAGCCGTGATACTGCTACGACTGAGCGCCTAGCTGATCTGGATGATCCTTTTAGTGTTTATCGTTGCCGTGGAATTATGAACTGCGTTAGCGTTTGTCCGAAAGGCTTAAATCCTACTAAGGCAATTGGCCATATTCGCAGTATGTTATTGGAGCAGGGTGCATAATGGTTTTTTTCAGATAAATTGAGGAAAACTTGCTAGTCTAAATATTCACAACTTGTGATGTGGAGTATGGATTGCTGTGGTTACCTCAGGTATAGTCGCTCCCCAGTTTTCATACGGCTTGGCTTTAGACAGGGCTGTCAAATCCGGGTCATTACATCTCGCTCACGATAATTAGTTAGCAGGCATATTGGTATGGCTAAACGGCAACCGACCGGTTTTGATAGCATCAATTCAGACATTAATTTCGCTGAAACGACAGAGAAAAATTTAACGGATGGCGCGGCGAGCATGGCGCATCTGCTTTCAACGTCTGGATTTAGCGGCAGTAACGCCTACTTTATAGAATCCTTGTACGAATCCTATTTGCTCGACCCAAACTCGGTTGAGGAAGATTGGCGACAAGCATTTCACGGTCTACCGATCGTGCAAGGTGCCACTGGGCGCGAAATTCCCCATACGGTGATTCGCGAGCATTTTTTGCAGCTGGCACGTAATCGCAATCGTGTTGTGCCCATGCAAGCTTCCGAGCACACGTCTAAACATGATAAAAAACAAGTGGCCGTCACTCAAATGGTTGCTGCTTTTCGTGTGCGTGGCCATCAAAAAGCAAAACTGGATCCGCTGGGAATTATGGAGCGTGATGATGTAGCTGAACTGCAACTGCGTGCGCATGAATTATCAGAAGCTGATTTTGATACTGTATTTCATACGGGCAATTTATGTATCGGAAAAAATGAAGCAACATTGCGTGAAATTTTTTCTGCATTGCAACAAACGTACTGCGCCAGCATTGGTGTCGAGTATATGCACATTGTTAACAGTACTGAAAAGTACTGGGTTCAACAGCGCATGGAGTCAGTCCGCTCGCATCCGCAATATAGTGAAGCGACCAAACGGCATTTGCTTGAGCGTTTAATCGCCGCTGAAGGTTTAGAAAAATCTCTCGCCTCAAAATATCCCGGCTATAAGCGCTTTGGGCTCGAAGGCGGTGAATCGCTTATCCCCTTATTGGATGAAACCATTCAACGAGCTGGCAATTATCTTGCTAAAGAAATTGTGATTGGTATGGCACATCGTGGCCGTTTAAATGTACTCGTCAACATTCTGGGAAAAAATCCGAAGGATTTATTCAGTGAATTTGAAGGCAAAATCACCACGCAAGTGGGCTCTGGTGATGTTAAATATCATCAAGGTTTTTCCTCCAATGTATTAACTGAAGGTGGAGAAGTGCATTTGGCATTGGCATTTAATCCTTCACACTTGGAGATTGTATCTTCTGTGGTTGAGGGTTCTGTACGTGCCAGGCAAGATAGACGCAATGACAAACGCGGTGATGGTGTACTGCCAATTCTGATTCATGGTGATGCAGCGTTTGCAGGCCAAGGCGTGGTGATGGAAACACTGCAAATGTCTCAAACTCGCGCCTACACCACTGGTGGTACGCTGCATATTATTATCAATAATCAAGTTGGCTTTACCACTAGCAAGCGTGAAGATACACGATCTAGTGAATACTGCACTGATGTTGCCAAAATGGTGCAAGCACCAATTTTTCATGTCAATGGTGATGATCCTGAAGCCGTATTATTTGTTACGCAAATGGCGCTCGATTTTCGTCGTGAATTTAAAAAAGATGTGGTGGTTGACATTATTTGTTATCGACGCCATGGCCATAATGAAACCGATGAACCATCGGGTACGCAACCATTAATGTATCAAGCCATTAAAGATCATCCAACCGTCTGCGAGATTTACAGTCAAAAATTAATTACAGAAGGTCTGCTTAACAGTGCAGATTATGAAGCGTTACAGCAAGCGCACCGTCAGTCCTTAAGCCAAGGTCAGCAAATGGTTAAGTCTTTGGTAATGGCGCCAAAGCAAGAATTATTTATTGATTGGTCACCTTACATCGGACATCAATGGATCGCCAATGCGGACACCACTTTTCCACTTAAAGATTTACAAACACTGGCTTATCAAATGAACCTGTTACCGCAAGGTTTTGTTTTGCAAAAGCAGGTTGCTAAAATTTTGGAAGACCGCGATAAGATGACGGCAGGTACTTTACCCATCAATTGGGGTTATGCTGAAAACTTGGCGTATGCAACCTTGCTTAATCAATTGCATATGGTGCGTATTTCGGGGCAAGATGTTGGTCGAGGTACTTTTTCACATCGTCATGCCGTACTTCATAACCAAAAAGACGGATCCACTTATATCCCATTGCAAACCATTGCAACTGCTGCCGGTACTGATTTTTATATTTATGACTCGTTGTTGTCTGAAGAAGCTGTACTGGGCTTTGAATATGGTTATGCGACCACTCAGCCCAAATGTTTAGTGATATGGGAAGCGCAATTTGGTGATTTTGCTAATGGTGCCCAGGTCGTTATAGATCAGTTCATTTCTTCGGGTGAGCATAAATGGTCACGAGTTTGTGGTTTAACCATGCTATTACCACACGGTTATGAGGGTCAAGGTCCCGAACATTCATCGGCACGTTTAGAGCGCTTTTTACAGTTGTGCGCCGAGTACAATATGCAGGTTTGTGTTCCATCTACACCAGCCCAGATTTATCATATGCTGCGTCGTCAAGCCTTACGGCCGTTACGTAAACCGTTAATCGTGATGACGCCTAAAAGTTTATTGCGACACAAGCTTTGCACTTCGACGCTTGAAGAGCTTGCAAATGGATCGTTTCAAATGGCGATTGGTGAGATCGATAACCTTGCACCTGATCAAGTGGATCGTGTCATTATGTGCAGTGGGCGTGTTTATTATGATTTACTGGAAAAGCGCCGTGATAACAATCGATTGAATACCGCTATTGTTCGTCTTGAGCAGTTGTATCCTTTTCCTGAAGATGATTTGCTGGTAATTTTGAAACCTTATAAAAATCTGCAGCATTTAGTTTGGTGTCAAGAAGAGCCTAGGAATCAAGGTGCTTGGTATTGTCGTCGGCATTGCATGCAAGATACCTTGGCAGGTTTAAAGATTAATGCGCAACTGCACTACGCTGGTCGCGCAGCGTCTGCTGCGCCAGCCGCCGGTTATATGTCAGTTCATACTCAGCAACAAGAACAATTAGTGGACGCAGCCTTTACAGTTACCTGAGGTAAAGGGTAAAAACATCCAGCTGATGCAGTAGTGAGTTTAACAGAACCATATTTTTTTAAAGACTGTAATAGGATGCGTTATGACCATTGAAATTAAAGCACCTCAATTTCCTGAATCTGTTGCAGAAGGCACGATTGCCAGTTGGCATAAGCAGCCAGGGCAAGTGGTTAAACAGGACGAGTTGTTGGTGGATATTGAAACTGATAAAGTCGTCTTGGAAGTAGTTGCACCTTGTGATGGCCAAATCACTAAAATTTTAATCCCCGCTGGTTCTACGGTGCAAAGCTTACAAGTGATGGCAGAGTTTATTGAAAGCTCTGCCGATAATGTGGCTGCCACGCCGGCCATCAAGCCTACTACTAGAGGTGCAGAAAATACGAGCGCAGAAAAAAAACCAGCCGCTAATTTAAGTGATTCAGCAATGATGCCAGCCGGCCCGGCAGCCCGCAAAATCATGTCTGAGCATGATGTCAACGCTTCGCAAGTTAAAGGTTCAGGTAAAGACGGACGCATTACAAAAGAAGATGTCGTGAATCAATTAGCTAGCCGCGATACTGCTGCTAAGCCAGCAACGGTTGCAGCAGTGGCGTCAACGATTGCCGCGCAAGAACGTTCTGAAAGACGGGTGCCGATGACGCGTTTGCGTGCACGCATTGCCGAGCGCTTGATGGAAGCAAAAAATAATACTGCCATGTTGACCACTTTTAATGAAGTTAACATGCAACCTGTTATCTCACTGCGACAAGATCACAAGGATAGCTTCGAGAAAAAACATGGCGTTAAACTTGGCTTTATGTCCTTTTTTGTGCAAGCCAGTGTGGCGGCATTAAAACGTTTTCCGGCGGTTAATGCTTCATTAGATGCTCAAGATGTTGTTTATCACAACTTTTATGACGTAGGCGTTGCGGTTTCCAGCGAGCGTGGCTTGGTCGTGCCGATTATCCGTGATGCTGATCAGAAGAACTTTGCCGAAATAGAGCAGCAAATTGTTCAATTTGGACAGCAAGCTAAACAGGGTAAGTTATCACTACAAGACATGACAGGCGGTACTTTTACCATTTCAAATGGTGGTATTTTTGGTTCATTGTTATCTACCCCTATTTTAAATCCGCCACAAACTGCTATTTTGGGCATGCATAAAATTCAAGAGCGCCCGATGGCAGTCAAAGGTGAAGTGAAAATTTTACCGATGATGTATCTCGCTTTGTCGTATGATCATCGTCTTATTGATGGTAAAGAAGCGGTACAGTTTTTAGTAACCATAAAAGACCTACTTGAAGAACCTGCTCGCATGTTATTGGATGTGTAGATCGACGATTGCGCTGGGCTAATAAAACTTAAAAAATAATACAGGATTAGACTTATGACCGATCAATTTGATCTGGTAGTAATTGGTGGTGGGCCTGGTGGCTATGCTGCGGCGATTAAAGCAGCACAACTGGGCATGAAAGCGGCGTGTATCGAAAAACGCAGCGGTGATAAAAACCAAGTTGCTTTGGGTGGTACCTGCTTGAATGTCGGCTGCATTCCTTCAAAAGCTTTGCTCGATAGTTCGCATAAATTTATTGAAGCCCAGCAGCATTTTGCTGAGCATGGTATTCAAACTGGCGAAATTACTTTTGATATTGCCAAAATGCAGCAACGCAAAACTGACATTGTTAAGCAGCTTACCCAAGGTATTACTGGTTTATTTAAAGTCAATGGTGTGACCTCTTTATTTGGTACCGGCACTTATGTTGGTGGCAATAAGGTTGTTTTTACGACCACAACGGGTGAGTCACGCACGCTTGAGGCTAAGCATGTTATTTTGGCGAGTGGTTCTGAGCCGATTAAAATTCCTGTAGCGCCATTACAAGATGATTTAATTGTGGATTCAACAGGCGCTTTAGCATTTAAATCGGTACCAAAAAAGCTGGGTGTGATTGGTGCGGGTGTCATTGGTTTGGAGCTGGGCAGTGTCTGGTCACGGTTGGGTGCAGAAGTTACAGTATTAGAAGCGCAGCCTAATTTTTTACCAATGGTCGATACTCAAATTGCACGCGAAACGCTTAAGCTCTTACAAAAGCAAGGTCTAACGATTAAGTTAGGTGCGCGAGTTACTGGTACCGAAGTAAAAGGCAATGCCATCACTGTCACTTACAGTGATGCACAAAAAGACGATCAAACGTTGGCGTTTGATAAGCTGATTGTTTGTGTGGGTCGTCGACCCTACACCGAAAACCTTTTGAAAGCAGGTTGTGGTGTCAATCTTGATGAGCGTGGTTTTATTCACGTGAACAGTTTTTGCCAAACGACTGTGCCACACGTTTATGCTATTGGCGACAGTGTTCGCGGTCCTATGTTGGCACATAAGTCAACCGAAGAAGGTTTGATGGCGGTTGAAAGAATTGCTGGGCATGCGGTTCAGGTTAATTACGATACCATCGCCTCGGTCATTTATACCCATCCAGAAGTGGCATGGGTTGGTTTAACTGAGCAAGCTGCTAAAGCGCGTGGTGATGCTTATAAAGTCGGGACCTTTCCCTTCATGGCCAGTGGACGCGCATTGGCTTCTGGTGATAGCCAAGGTTTGGTAAAAGTAATTGCCAGTGAGAAAACCGATCGATTGTTAGGCGTGCATGTCATTGGTCCATCAGCCACAGAAATTGTTATGCAGGCAGTTGTGGCGATGGAGTTTGGTGCCAGTGCTGAAGATCTGCAACTGATGACGTTTGCGCACCCTTCCGTATCAGAAGCTTTACATGAAGCAGTGTTGGCCGTCGATAATAAAGCCATTCATATTCCCAATAAAAAACGCTAACCTTTCCGATTAGCACGCAACCCAATTCATTAATGAGGTGAGATGTTATGAATTTACACGAATACCAAGGTAAAGCGCTGTTTCGTGAATACGGTTTACCCGTATCGTTAGGCAAGGTAGCTTCAACACCCGAAGAAGCTGTTGAAGCAGCCAAATTCATTGGTGGTAAGCGTTGGGTTGTCAAAGCACAAGTGCATGCGGGTGGTCGTGGCAAGGCCGGCGGTGTAAAGCTGGTTGACACGCTAGAACAAGTTGAAGCTTTTGCGAAAGCGCAATTGGGTACAAGACTGGTGACCTATCAAACGGATGCGACGGGTCAGCCGGTGCATAAAATACTCGTCGAAACCTGTACCGATATTGTAAAAGAATTATATCTGGGCGCAGCGCTGGATCGTAGTTCACGTCGTGTGGTGTTCATGGCATCTCGTGAAGGTGGTGTGAATATTGAAGATGTTGCTGAAAAATATCCAGAGAAAATTTTCAAAGCAGCAATTGATCCTTTGGTCGGCGCACAACCGTATCAAGGCCGTGAGTTGGCTTTTAAATTGGGTTTGCAAGACGAGCAGGTAAAGCAGTTCGTCAATATTTTTTTAGGTTTGGCCAAGCTGTTTATCGATAAAGACGTTTCTTTATTTGAGATTAATCCTTTAGTCATTACGGCTAACGGTAATTTGTTGTGTTTGGATGCCAAAATTGTCTTGGATGGCTCCGCGATTTATCGTCATCCTGATTTAAAAGCCATGGAGGATCCTTCGCAAGAAGATGAGCGGGAGCGTCGAGCTTCGGCTTGGCAATTAAGCTATGTATCGTTGGATGGTAATATTGGTTGCATGGTGAATGGTGCTGGATTAGCCATGGGTACCATGGATTTGGTTAAATTAAAAGGTGGTGCGCCGGCCAACTTTCTTGATGTGGGAGGTACGGCAACTAAAGAACGCGTCATGGAAGCATTTAAAATTATTTTATCCGATCAAAAAGTAAAAGCCGTACTGGTGAATATTTTTGGTGGGATCGTGCGTTGTGACTTAATTGCAGATGGCATCATTGGTGCCGTTGAAGAAGTCGGCGTGAAAGTTCCGGTGGTCGTGCGTTTGGCTGGTAATAATGCCGAGCTGGGTTCACAAAAACTATCAGAAAGTGGATTAAATATTTTAGCTGCGAAGACCTTTGATGAAGCTGCTGAGATGGCTGTCAAAGCTGCAGGAGGAAAAGCATGAGCGTTTTAGTCGATAAAAATACCCGTGTTATCTGTCAGGGGTTTACGGGCTCACAAGGCACCTTCCACTCTGAACAAGCTTTAGCTTATGGCACCAAAATGGTAGGTGGCGTAACGCCCGGCAAAGGCGGTAAACGTCATTTGGGCTTGCCGGTATTTGATACGGTACGCGATGCAGTGAAAGAAACCGGGGCAACGGTTAGTGTGATTTATGTACCCGCAGCTTTTTGCAAAGACAGTATTTTAGAAGCAGCTGACTCAGGTTTAGAATTGATTGTTTGTATCACTGAAGGTATCCCTGCGTTGGATATGCTGTATGTCAAAGAGTATTTGACACAGCGTCCGGGTGTTAGATTAATAGGCCCTAACTGTCCAGGTATTATTACGCCAGGTGCCTGCAAAATCGGTATTATGCCGGGTGATATTCATCGTCCAGGCAAGGTAGGTATAGTATCGCGTTCAGGTACGTTGACTTATGAAGCCGTGAACCAAACGACGCTGTTGGGTATGGGGCAGTCCACCTGTATTGGTATTGGCGGTGATCCCATTCCAGGCACCACTTTTGTGGATGCGCTGAAACTATTTCAAGCGGACGATCAGACGGAAGCCATTATTATGGTTGGTGAGATTGGTGGTACGGCAGAGGATGAAGCGGCAGCTTATATCAAAGCTAATGTAAAAAAACCGGTAGTCTCTTATATAGCAGGTGTGACGGCGCCAGCTGGCAAGCGTATGGGCCATGCAGGAGCTATTATCGCTGGTGGTAAAGGCACGGCGGCAGAAAAATTTGCAACGCTAGAGGCTGCCGGTGTAAAAACCGTACGTAATCCTGCGCAAATTGGTTTGGCATTGAAGGAAATTACTGGCTGGTAAACCCTATAGTTCTCTCCTCGGACAAGGGGAGAGAACGGGCAGGTCTTTTTATTTAAAGCCCTCATTGCGGATTTTGTGATACAAAATTAATCCTGCCATGCTGCCTGTGATTAAGTTGGCGACAATGATGGCCTTATCTTGCCGATAGATGCCATAACCAAACCAGCAAACTACACCCAGCGTAAAGGTAGAATACATCCCCAAAGAAATTGCTTGAGTATTACCAGTTTTGACCGTTTGCAATGCCTGAGGAATAAATGCAACGGTTGTTAAAAATGCTGCGATATAACCTAGTAAATCTCCAATGCTCAACACTCATCCTCCAAAACTTACAAAGCGCTTGATAAATAACTTACAAAACTTGCGGAGCTATTTATGCCTAAGAAAAACATGGCTAGAATAGAGCGCCTTCGACGCATTAGGAACCGTTATCGTGAATTTTCACGCCATCATTGCTGACGTACAGCAAAATTATTTACTGTATTTATCTATGCCAGTGATTGCAGCTTGCATAGGCTATGTCACCAAACTCGCCGCAATCAAAATGATGTTTGATCCACTTGAATTCAAGGGTTATAAACCTTGGCACTTGGGTTGGCAGGGCGTAATCCCCAGTCGCGCTGAACCGATGGCTCGTATTTCTTGCCAAACGATGACGCAGCGTTTAATCAAGCCCCAAGATATTTTTAGTAAGCTTGATCCAGTTCGTATCGCCGAAGAAATTGAAAAACCTTTGATGGACATGGTGGATCTCATTACCCATGAAGTGATGAGTCAATACCAACCCGGTTTATGGGAGAAGATGCCCTTAGTTTTGCGTAAACGCTTGATTAGACGCATTCAAAAAAAATCTCCAGATGTTATTAAAAATATTTTTGAGCAATTTAAAAACAACATTGATCAGTTTTTCGATTTAGAGGATATGGTCGTTACTAATCTGGTAAAAGATAAAGCCTTATTAAATCAAATTTTTTATGAGGTGGGTCGGCAAGAATTTCGTTTTATTCGCAATTCTGGAATTTATTTTGGCGCAATGATCGGTTTCTTACAGATGTTTACTTGGATGCTGACGCAATCACCGATCATCATGCCAATTTTTGGCGGATTTACAGGTTGGTTTACCGACTGGTTAGCGTTACGCATGATTTTTCGACCCCATTATCCAACCAAATATTTTTTCGGTTTATTTCAGTGGCAAGGTTTATTTTTGAAACGCAAAGATGAGGTTTGTCAGCTATATGGCAAATTAATGACAGAAAAAATTCTGACGCCGCGTGCAATGATGGATGCAGTGTTAACAGGTCCTTTATCCGATCGATTATTCACATTGATTCATCATGAAGTAAAGCTTTCAATTGATCAGCAAACCGGTATGTTAAAGCCCCTTGTCGTTCTGGCTGTTGGCAGCCACAGTTATATGCAAATGAAAAAAAGTGTTTCCGAAAACATCATGCACCGACTGCCAGAAACCATGAAGTATATTGAAAAATATGCGGAAGAAGCGATGGATATTAAAAATTTACTCGTTAATAAAATGCAGCAAATGACAGTAGAAGAATTTGAGCAGTTACTGCGTCCAGCGTTTCAGCAAGATGAATGGAAACTCATTGCTGTTGGTGCAGTGTTGGGGTTTTTAGTCGGTGAACTACAGGTGTTTATTATGTTACATGGTATGAGTCTTCCTCAACCTTAATGTCATCTCATATCCTTAGCTTCACCGCACTTTAAATAAAGGTTTAATGGCAGGACAAGCCAGTAGCTTTGGTAAATCGCCCATCTTTCTGGCGTATTGAATACTTTGTAAGATTTCTTTATACGTATCAATTAACTTTGTAATATGATTTTCATTATGTGCAGCACTCATGTTGTGTGTGCCCAATGTTAAAATACCGCGCGCGAAACAACTTTGCAGCCAATACGTCTTAAAAGCAAACACGTCCCAATCATCAATGCCCTGCATGTTTAAAAAACTCCAGCTGGGATGACCTGCAGTTTGGATATGGTCTATCATGTTTTCGGCTTTGATCACAGTATCTAAACGCTGCATCAGGTCTGCGCCGGTTTTGGCAATATTCTGTAGAATGGGTTGATTCCGTAACAAGGTTAAAACGGTTTTGGCTGCGGCTAACGATAGTAATTCTCCGCCAAATGTGCCAGAAAAAAAGATATCCGCCATTTTTGCCATAATGTTTTTACGACCCACAACTGCCGATAGTGGGTAACCATTCGCTAAACCTTTGCCGAAACAAGCCAAGTCAGGTTTAACATTAAATAGTGATTGAGCGCCTCCATTGGCAAAGCGAAAACCCGTAATGGTTTCATCAAAAATCAACACCGTGCCATGTTGATCACAAAGCTTTCGAATGTTCTCTAAAAAATGATCTAATGGATAGGTTAAATTCATGGGCTCTAAAATTACGGCTGCAACTTGTTGCGGATGCTCATCAAAAATTTTCTGTAACGATTCGAGCTGATTATAGATAAAAGTTTTCGTGAGACCTTGGATAGATGCAGGCACTCCTAGATGTCGTGAAGTCGTGCCAATATACCAATCATGCCAACCATGGTAACCACAACAAGCAATATATTCTCGACCTGTATAAGCTCGCGCTAAGCGAATAGCGGCTCCAGTGGCATCCGAACCATTTTTTCCAAATCGCACTTGTTCAGCACAGGGCACCATTTGGTGAATGAGTTCTGCAACTTCCGCTTCTAATCGATTCGACAAACTAAAAATGGTGCCTTTACTGAGCTGTTGTTGCACCGCACTCATTATTTCTGGTCGGTTATACCCTAATGTGACTGATGCCAAAGCGTTGATAAAATCCAGATATTGATTGCCATCAACATCCCACAAATAAGCGCCATCAGCACGCTCAGCAAAATAAGGCGACACACCAAATGGAAATTGCGTAATACTTTTAGAAAATGTTTGACTACCGAGTGGAATGAGTTTTAGCGCATAAGCTAACCATTGTTCTGATTCTTGGTAACGTTTTGATGGCGGTTTAATTGCTTTGACTGCTGCCTGTTGAGTTAACGCATCATTTGCTAAGGATTGTACATAACCAGCATTTCTCACATGGTGCTGATTCAGTGCTATCAGATCCGGTTGAGATTGTAATAACTGAATCACATCACCCCAACCAAACAGTAGATTTTTGGGATACAGCGCATTAAAAACTTTTGTTATCAACGTAAAATCTTCAATATGATCAACCGTGCAACGTAAGTGACTCCAATTATCGGCTGCCATTAAACTCGACAACTTAAACTGTTCAGGATGATGATAAATATAAGGCATCACATGTTCTCGATCAGAAGGTAATGTCGCCTGCTGATGTGCTTTTTCTAAAGCAGTCCATTTCGCTACCTCAACATCAAAACCATCTGGATAACTTGGTGTTAAAGCATTACTGCTGTAATCGGCTTGGGTATTTAAATGCAGTTCAATGAGTTGATCAATTAGGCTTGGATCTACCAGTGGGCAGTCACCGGTTATGCGGACAATATGGTCAGGTTGATAGGGTAGTGCTGCATTATAAAATCGAGCCAAAACATCATTTAAACTGCCACGATAACAGAGAATACTTTGTTGTTTGCATAATGCCGCTAATGGATCATCAGTTTTGTCTATAGAAGTGGCCACTATCAGCTTGTGTATTAATCGGCTTTTTTGTGCACGCGCTACTAACTGTACGAGTAAAGGTTCACCCAAAATGGGCAATAAAACCTTATTTGGTAAGCGCGTAGAACTGCATCTAGCTTGGATAATGCCAATAATGGTGGTCATGCTATGTTCCTGATTATGGAAAATATCCTTCTGTTAATACTCACCTATCAATAATCACTTATATATAGAAAATGGCTGATTATGTCCGCTTGTTTGCTCTACGGCAAATTGTCGGAAAAATATTGCCGGTGTTTTCATTAATTAACAACGAAATAGCCAGCTAAATTATCCATTTAGGCTGCTAGTCATGTGTATTGCACTCGGTATGCCATTTGCTATACCTAATATTATTTATCAATATTTGCGCATTTGCCGCTCATTTTATTAAAAGGATCTCGTTATGTCATTAATTGCCCCTTATGCACATCAAGTCGAAAGTATTCAAGGGGAACAGTTTTTATTGAACCCTAAAGGCGATTATTTAATTCGTCAGCGTTATGACAATGATCACGGTTACTGCAAAACTTTACGATTTGCACAAAATATTTTTACTCGTGCAGTCCAATGTATTGATTCCCCGCTCAATCAGCACGGCGTTATGCGGGTACGCAAACTGATTCCAGCGGATGTTTGCCGTAAACTCATTCAACATTATCGTGACGCCGGTGCGAGTTATTTGCGAACGCGTGAAGGTGCATTCAATTTGTTTGATGCTTTATTTAATGAACAGGTCGACGCTGACATTATTTCTCATTTTCGCAGTGAGTATATGCCACTCTGGTTCAATATCAGCGAAGATAATTATGTTGAATCCAATGCCAGTTGTTCTTTTAAATGGCACTGTGATGGTGGGCCGTCTAAGCATCTTAAAATTATGGTCTATCTGAATGATTCAGAAGAGCATGGCGCTAATACTTTATTTTCAACGCCAGTGGTTACCGAGGCACTTAAAAAAATTGGTTACATATTTTGTGGTATCAATGAACGCAAGGCGGATATCAGTTTATTGGCGGCAGCCCATAATATTTCACTCACTGAAAACAGTTTTTCCTTGCAGGCCGGTGACGCGCTCATGTTTAACCCCTATGAGGTTATGCATAGAGGTAAATCACCCAAACAGGGTAAAGTCCGTTATGTGTTGCATATTTGTTTAGTACCTTCGCCTTTGCCTTGGCGAGAATCGATGCAAACGATACGTTGGCCGAATTTTGGTTGTATTGATTTCGTGGACTTTACCGCACAACTTAAAAATGGCTTTGAACTTGCCGATAATAATCCACCAACCCAGGGTGATTTATTGTTGATTGATCAAGGTTATCAAATAAACTCTTTGACTTACACCTTTCATATATTGCAAACCTTTTTAAAAGCATCGCCTTTGTCAGAACAGGTGATTAAAAATTTCATCCAAAACACGCCTGAAGTAGAAAAAATAAAAGATTTGCTAACACTCATTAATGCATTTAAAGCATTTTTGCAGAAAACAATCAATGCGCAACGTCCTGGCCCTCAGCCAGAAATGATGGGGTTGATGCAAGAAATATTGTTTTATGAGCAAGAATTTTCTAGGGTAGGGCAGGTGTACAATAAAAATAACAAGCCCAATCCTGACGCAGTTTTTTGGCCGGATCCTACCAGAGAAGGGGGATCGCCTGATTTATTTAGTATGATGCCCTATGTTAAGCATTGTCCGTTCATTAAAATATCGACACCAATTGGCTCAGCGGGAAGTTGTTTTGCATTTGAGTTATCAAAACAGCTTCAACTCGACAATTTTAATTATATTGTCACTGAGCGTGCAGATGATGCCAGTAAAGGCGTAATAGTAGATGGCTATACCAGCGGCGACCTCGCTAAATTTTGTGCCAATTATGGCATTCAATTTAATACACCCAGCTTTAAACAATTGGCCGAAAAGGCATTTTTTAAACGCGAATTCACCAAAATTTTAAGCCAAGAGGGTCCCAATTTATTTATGGATCCTTATCGCGAGAATGTGTTCTTTACCTCTACACAAGCTTATTTAGACGATTACAACCACCATGTGCGTGCAGTGCGCGAAGCCTTGATGACGTGTGAAGTTTTTATTATTACCTTGGGATTAAATGAGTGCTGGGAATTTATTCACGACGGTAGCGTCATGTCCCGCAACCCAAAACACAGCATGTCCCATTTAGTGCGGCCAAAGGTTTTAACGCTGCAAGAAAATATTGATAACATTCAAACCTTCTTAGATATTGTGCGCAGTTATAATCCTGGATTTAAGCTGATAATTTCTTTATCGCCCATCCCATTTTTAGCGACACATCAAGCGGATCACAAGCATGTTGTCGAAGCCAATTGTCATTCCAAAGCCGTTTTGCGGTTGGCTGCTGAAGAAATTGTCAAAAATAACGACAATGTTTTTTATCTGCCCAGCTATGAGCTGGTTACGCATTGCAGTAAGGACGCCTGGAACGAAGACAATCGTCATGTAAAGGATGAAGTCGTGCAGCGGGTCATCCAGATGTTTAAAGCAATGTTTGTGGTGGAAGCTGATCGGTAAAAAAATGCTGGCAAGGCAAGTTTTTTATGGGTTCTGAAATTCACACCGACAACTATGTTGACCATCACACGGCAATCGGTGTTTCTACCGAGATCAGTTTTCTAAGCTTGAAAAAATGGTAGTCTGAAACATGATTTGATTAATCCCAGCTCAAAGCCCCGCCAACCTGATACTCGGTAACTCTTGTCTCAAAGAAATTTTTCTCTTTTCGTAGGTCCATCATTTCCGACATCCAGGGGAAAGGATTTTTGGCGCCAGGAAATAATTCGGGAAGGCCAAGTTGGGCGAGGCGGCGGTTGGCAATGAATTGAAGGTATTCTTCCATCATCGGGGCGTTCATGCCGAGGACACCGTGGGGCATGGTTTCGCGGGCGTACTCGATTTCAAGTGTGGTGCCTTCGGCGATCATTTGGGTGACTTCTTGGCGGAACTCGGGCGTCCATAAATGTGGATTTTCGATTTTGATTTGGTTGATGACATCAATTCCAAAATTCACATGCATGGATTCATCACGCAAAATGTATTGGAATTGCTCGGCGGTGCCGGTCATTTTATTGCGACGGCCCATCGATAAAATTTGTGTGAAGCCGCAGTAAAAAAATAAGCCTTCCATTACGCAATAAAACGCAATTAAGTTGCGCAATAAGCGTTGATCTTGGAGCGGGGTGCCGGTGCTGAAGTTGGGGTCGGATAAGTCTTGCGTGTACTTTAAGCCCCAGGCTGCTTTTTTGGCAACGGTCGGTACTTCGCGGTACATGTTAAAAATTTCACCTTCGTCCATGCCTAAGGATTGAATACAATATTGGTAAGCATGGGTATGAATGGCTTCTTCAAACGCTTGGCGCAATAAATATTGGCGGCACTCAGGATTGGTGATTAAACGATACACGGACAATACCAGATTGTTGGCGACCAATGAATCGGCGGTGGAAAAAAAACCTAAACTGCGTTTGACTAAACGGCGCTCGTCATCACTTAAACCTTGTGGGCTTTTCCATAAACTGATGTCGGCTGTCATGTTGACTTCTTGCGGCATCCAATGGTTTGCACAGCCGTCCAGATATTTTTGCCATGCCCAATCATATTTAAACGGTACCAATTGATTTAAATCAGCTCGGCAGTTGATCATGCGTTTGTCGTCAACTTTGATGCGCTGCGCACCCATTTCTAAGATTTCAAGCGCTGATTCTGTGTTTAACGTAGCGGCCGGGACATCGGTAAATAAGCTGATTTGGGCTGGCGTACTGGTGGGTTCCGGTATGGCAGCGGGCGACGTGGGTTGTTTTTCAATAACGGGTTTGGCCATTGCGGTTGTAACTGCTGTCGTTGTAACTGTGAGGGTTTCTTGAACGACAGCTGCCATCACGATGGTTTTGTTTTTTACCGGCGACGGTTGTTCGTCTAATAATGTGTCGATATCGCTTTCATCATCCCAACTTAACATGATGCTACTCCTTTAATTTTTTGTCTTGAGTTCCCCTTGGCAGGGGGAGGAGAATGATTCTATTGACACGCCTCACAATCTGGATTATCAATCGAGCACGCCAGCGGCACTGGTGCGGCCATGACTTCTTCACTGTTACTCACGGCGTTAAGCGTGCGCGTATTAACGGTTGATTTTTCCGTGGAAGTCGCGGCAATGGCGCGCAGATAATAGGTGGTTTTTAATCCGAGCAACCACGCCATCCGATAAGTGATATCCAATTTTTTGCCGTTGGCTTCTTTGATGTACAGGTTCAAACTCTGCGCTTGATCAATCCATTTTTGTCGGCGGCTGGCACATTCTACTAACCACCTAGCATCAACTTCAAAGGCGGTTGCAAACAAATCTTTCAACTGGGCTGGAATGCGGTCAATGTTTTGAATGCTGCCATCGAAATATTTGAGATCATTGACCATGACGTTATCCCATAGGTTTAAGGCTTTTAAGGCGTTGACCAGATGCGGATTAATCACTGTGAACTCACCGGATAAATTCGATTTGACGTACAGGTTTTGATAGGTGGGTTCAATCGATTGTGATACCCCAATAATATTGGCAATGGTGGCCGTGGGTGCAATCGCCAGTAGGTTAGAGTTGCGAATTCCTTTTTGCACTCGGGTACGTAATCGTGCCCAATCCATGCTTTGCTCGGTATTCACATTAATAAAATTACGTTCAGCCGATTCGCGTCGGTTGTTGATCAGCAGTTGCAGCGAATCAATGGGCAGAATGCCTTTGCTCCATAAAGAACCATTAAAAGTCTCATAGCTGCCACGCTCTTCGGCTAACTGCGCTGAGGCTTCAATAGCAAAATAACTGATGGCTTCCATCGATTGATCCGCAAAGGTCACGGCGGCATCTGACGCATACGCGATTTGCTGTAAATACAGCGCATCCTGGAAGCCCATAATGCCAAGGCCAACAGGTCGATGCTTTAAATTGGAGTTTTGTGCTTGTGGCACGGCGTAATAATTGATGTCGATGACATTGTCGAGCATGCGCACGGCGGTGTTTACGCTGCGTTGTAGTTTTGGTAAATCGAGTTGATAGCCTTGTGGCGTTGGTTGGAGATGATTGACCAGGTTAATGGAACCCAAATTACACACCGCAATTTCATCGGATGATGTATTCAGCGTAATTTCCGTGCACAGATTAGAAGAGTGCACCACGCCGCAATGTTGTTGGGGGGAGCGCAGATTACAGGCGTCTTTAAAAGTGATCCACGGGTGACCGGTTTCAAATAACATCGACAGCATCTTGCGCCACAGTTCTTTGGCTTTGATGGTTTTGAAAGGCTTGATTTCCCCAGCGCGAGCTTTGGCTTCGTATTCAGCATAACGTTTTTCAAACGCTTGGCCATACAGATCATGCAGATCGGGCACATTGTTTGGGGAAAATAGTGTCCAATCGGCGTCATCAAACACGCGCTTCATAAATAAATCTGGCACCCAATTGGCGGTGTTCATATCATGGGTTCGACGACGATCATCGCCGGTGTTTTTACGCAGCTCGAGAAATTCTTCGATATCCAAATGCCAAGTTTCTAAATAAGCACACAGTGCCCCTTTGCGTTTGCCACCTTGATTCACGGCTACGGCCGTATCGTTAGCAACTTTTAGAAATGGCACGACGCCTTGTGAGCGACCATTGGTGCCTTTGATGTAAGCACCGAGTGCGCGTACGGGTGTCCAGTCGTTGCCTAATCCGCCCGCCCATTTGGATAACATGGCATTGTCGCGCACTGCGCTGTAAATGCCGAACAAATCATCCGGGATAGTGGTGAGATAGCAGGAAGATAATTGTGGGCGCAATGTGCCGGCGTTAAATAAAGTAGGGGTTGAATTCATGTAATCAAAAGACGACAACAGATGATAAAACTCAATCGCTCGAGTATTTCTCTCGGTTTTGGCTTCACCCAGGGCTAAACCCATGGCGACGCGCATGAAAAAAGCTTGCGGTAATTCAAAGCGCACATCATCGGCGTGCAAGAAATAACGATCAAATAAAGTCTGTAAGCCGAGATAAGTAAATTGATAATCACGATCCGCAACAATTGCTTGGCCCAAACGCGGTAAATCAAACTGAGCAAGCTCAGGATCAAGCAGTTGTAACGCAATACCTTTGTGCACATAAGCTTCAAATGCCATGGCGTATAAGCCGAGCATATCTTGTTGGCTGGCGTAGGCGGTCACATCCAGAAACTTCAGTGCAATATTACGCAGCGTGTCCAGAAGCAGGCGGGCGGTGACATAACTATAGTTGGGTTCTTGTTCGATTAACGTGCGCGAGGCAATCAATAACGCGGTATAGACTTCTTCCATCGGCATATCGCGATAAAGATTGCGTAAGGTTTCTTCCATAATCAATTGCGGATTGACATCACTCAAATCACGGCAAGCATCTTCCACTAAGTTTTGTAGGCGCTGTTTGTCGAGCGGTTGGCGGCTACCATTGGCCAGCGTGACCCATAAAGCATCGGGATGATGATCGGTATTGGCATAACGAGCGCGTTCTTGTGCGCGGGATTCTCGATAGAGAACATAAGAGCGTGCAACTTTTTGTTCGCCGGACCGCATTAAGGCTAGCTCAACTTGATCTTGCACTTCTTCGATATGCAGTGTGCCGCCAGTGGATAAGCGACGTTGAAAAATTTGGGTGATTTGTTGGCTGAGCAAAGTAACGGCCTGATGAATGCGCGTTGAGTTAGCAGCACCACGACCCTCGACCGCCAGAAAAGCCTTGGTCATCGCGACTTGAATTTTATCTTCATTAAACGGCACCACCGTGCCGTTGCGTTTGATAATACGCAGCACACCTGGTGCGGTGAATGACATGGGCGAAACTTGTGCAAGCTCGATCACTGAAGAAGGAAGAGTAGCGGTTGACATGGGTAGGCAATCTCCTGAAACGCCGAAAAATATTGACTGTAAACGTGTGAGCTTTGAGGAATCTAGAACACAATATCTAGTGTTATGCTGAATGTGTGACACAAGATAATGCGGTTTAAAGTTTTATGCAAGTGCAAGCTCTGTGGGAAACTTGTGGGTAAGATGTGGGTTTTTATGCTGCGAATTTTTTTATATTTTCTGGCTAACGGTGTTAACAGCAAAAGCGATAAGATGTCGCTTCCAATGTTGGGTATTGCAAGGAGCGCTGCTGATGAAATCACCATTCATGAAATCAAGTTTACTGGTACAAACGATTCTGGTTTTTGGTGTGAGTTCAATATTGCATGCAGAAAATATTATCGTCACACCTTCTACTTCTTCTCCTGCCGTGAGTGCGCATAATATAGCCGTGCCAAAAGTGTATTTTATCGAGCCAATAACAGGGCAACAGGTTGAGCCAACTTTTACCGTTAAATTTGGCTTGGTGGGTATGGGCGTGGCTCCTGCGGGAATCGAGAAGGATAAAACTGGGCATCACCATTTATTGATAGATGTTGATCAATTGCCACCAATGGATAAACCGCTACCCGCTGATGAACATGTGAAGCATTTTGGTGGCGGTCAAACCGAAGCTCAAATTACTTTATCGCCAGGCAAACATACTTTGCAGTTGGTTCTTGCTAATTATTTGCATATTCCAATTGGACCTAATTTGGTGTCTGAGAAAATTACGGTGAATGTTCAGTAGTTATTGAGCCGATGCTGAAGCCTGCCAATCTCCTTATATCAAGCAGGTTCATCGCGCGAGATTTGATTTGCGGAGTCCGTTTACTACCGTAGATAAATAGCCTTATCTACGGTAGTTTTAGACTATCAATACCCCTTATAAACTGTGAACTCATCAATTTTTACGCCATTGATATTTTTGAAGTAAAAATCGGCATGGTCTGAATAGAAGGTGCCGAATAAAGCGCCATAGGCTGCATTCTGGTTAGCGGTATA
>JANNXD010000076.1:0-8523 GCA_031409375.1 Gammaproteobacteria bacterium
TCTCGGTGGATTGTGGTGCTCGTTGTGACTGCCTTGGTCTTAATGTTGTTTTTTCTGAAATTACAGCAAAATACCTGTCAAGCTTTATTTGCATTTTTTCAGGGTTTTTTAACCGGATTCTGTCCGTGCTGAATAGTTACAAATAATTTAGCCTCTTCCGAAGAATCAGCTGGTCAAGATAAACCTTCAAAAACAGGTTATGCCAACGACCACTTTAAGCCGCAGGCGTCGTTTGAAACCTTTCAATTGCTGGCGTTAATCGCAAAACCTCTTCTAACGTTGTGATGCCTTGACTGACTTTCTGCGCACCACTGATGCGCAACGGCAACATACCATCCTGGTAAGCTTGCGCAGTTAAAGCTTGCAATCCAGCATGCTCATTCACTAACGCTTTAACTCGCTCGGTAAACGTCATAATTTCATAAACACCAATACGCCCCATATAACCAGTATCGCGACATTCTAAGCAACCTTTAGGTCGAAACACTCGTTTAGGAGTGGCGCTTTTCCACGGCGCCGTCAGCATTTTCCAAATTTCCGGCCCAATACGATCTTCTTCTTTGCAATGTGGGCACAAGGTGCGAACTAAGCGTTGTGCCATGATTCCCAAAATGGTCGAACTTAACAAGTAACTGGGCACGCCCAAATCCAACAGACGCGTTACTGCTGAAGGCGCATCATTGGTGTGCAAAGTGGAAATCACCAAATGTCCAGTGAGTGCTGCTTGAATGGCCATCTGAGCGGTTTCTAGATCACGAATTTCCCCGACCATAATAATATCGGGATCTTGACGCATCAACGCGCGGATGCCTGAGGCAAAATCCAAATCCACGCTTTGCTGAATTTGTACTTGGTTAAAACTAGGCTCAATCATTTCGATGGGATCTTCTAAACTACAAACATTACACTCGGGTGTAGCAAGATGTTTCAGTGTTGAGTATAAGGTGGTCGTTTTACCAGAGCCAGTTGGACCTGTGACCAGTACAATACCATTGGGCTGCTTGACCATTTTTTGCCACAGCTCATGCTCTTCACGGCTAAAGCCCATGTCAGCATAAGAGCGCACCAGAACTTCGGGATCAAAAATCCGCATCACCATTTTTTCACCAAAAGCCGTTGGCAACGTGGACAAGCGTAATTCTACTTCGACACCGTTCGGGCTTTTGGTTTTTAAACGACCATCTTGCGGCCGTCGTTTTTCGGCAACATTTAAACGTCCCAAAATTTTAATCCGACTGGTCACCGCCGCCATCACCACCGCCGGCAACGAATAAACATCGTGCAAGACGCTATCAATCCGAAAGCGCACATGGCCCATATCACGACGAGGTTCTAAATGGATATCACTGGCACGCTGATCAAATGCATATTGCAACAACCAATCGACAATATTGACGATATGTTGATCATTGGCATCAGCTGATTTTAATTCACCGATTTCCAACAACTGCTCGAAGTTGGTAACACCAGACATTGCTTGACCAGCGGCGCCACCTACTGCACCTCGTACAGATTTTGCCAAATTATAGAATTCGATTCGATAACGATGAATATCCGCTGGGCTTGCCACCACCAAGGTAAATACTTTACCGCGCAACGTTTGCGACAAACCCACTTCCCAATCGCGATAAAAAGGTTGATCGGTGGCCAAGACGATTTCATCGTGCAGCACTTGTACAGTTAAGATATGATGCCGCTCAGCAAAAGCATACGACATGGTTTGCGTGACACGCGCCACATCAATTTTCAACGGATCGATATTAAACAAAGACAGAGAAGATTTTTTAGCCAACCAATCACACAAGACTTCTAACGTCATTTCTTGTTCAATTTTTTTCTGATTTTTTAAATGGTAATGCGCGACGATTTGAAGGGGATGCCAAGCTAACTGTTCTTTGGCTCTACCGGCAGATGTCAGCAAATTAGCATTATCTTGATTGATCATTTCATCTTGGAGCAGCTCTTTGACCAGCCAACGAATATCAATTAATACGTTGGTACCAGGTGGCGTGGTGACAGCATTGGACACGACCATAGAAAAATTTCCTTATCTCAGCGTTCTCTATCTAAAATGCTCTACATTTACTTTAATCTGCTCTCCAGTATGGTACCGTTTAACCCATTTAGCCTAAGGATCTTGGCAAAATCTGTCCCGCAGAAGAAATTATTCTGGTACAAACCGGCACTGCATGACATGATTTTTCACATCATTACCTTCATTGAGGCAACTGCAGTTCATGGAAACGGGTCCCCACGCATTCGTGCTTGCTAGCAGTCTATTCAGTCCCGATATTCATCACGCTTATTGCGCAGATGAACAAAGTTGCTTACGTCAACTTGACGCCTGGTACAAGTTTAGCGACGCCGAAAAAAATCAAACTCATCAACTCGCTCAACAACTGATTGAACAAGCACGTTTACGCGAGCAGCATAGTCCATTGTTTCAGCAGCTACTTAAAGAATACAGCTTGGCCACTGACGAAGGCGTAGCATTGATGTGCTTAGCAGAAGCTTTGATGCGTATTCCAGATGCGGAAACGGCCCGATTATTTATTGAGGACAAGTTTAATCAACGTCATTGGCAACAGCACCTGAGTCGGCAGTCTTCTCTTTGGGTTAATGCCTCAACTTGGGGCTTGATATTATCGGGTAAAGTTTTTCAAAACCACCCCCAACAACAAGCCAGCATTCTCACAAAACTGTTTCGTAAAATTGGTGGCCCGATCGCCCATAGAGCCATTCAACAAGCCATTTCTGCAATTGCTGATCAATTTGTGTTTGCGACACAAATCAATAGCGCATTAGATAAAGTCAACAATGACTCAACCGCTTCTTTTAGTTTTGATCTACTCGGCGAATCCGCATTAACCCGTAAAGAAGCCAATGAGTATCTAAAAAATTATTATGACGCCATTGATCAGCTCGCAAAAAATCAAATCGCACAAATGCAACTTGCCCACAAGGCAAAAGCGCAGCCTAGCGCCATGCTGCCATCAACAACCAGCCTATCGATTAAACTCTCCGCATTAAGCCCACGGTTTGAAGCACTGCAAACGCAAGCGTTAAAACAACTCACGGAAAAATTAAGCGCCTTGGTGTATTACGCGCGTGAACACCACATCCCCATCTTGTTGGATGCCGAAGAATGTTCTCGACTAGAGCCCACTCTACAGATTTACGCCGCGCTCATCAGCGATGCAAAACTTAAAGATTGGCCACACGTCGGTTTGGCGGTTCAAGCGTATCAAAAGCGTGCTTTACCGGTATTGCAATGGCTCAAACAATTGGCTCAGCGCCATAACCTACGTTTACCGATACGTTTGGTTAAAGGTGCGTACTGGGACAGTGAAATTAAATATGCACAACAATATGGGTTGCGTGACTATCCTGTATTTACGCAAAAAGCCCAAACTGATGTCGCTTATCTCAGCTGCGCGCAATTTATATTGCAACATCCGCAACAATTCTATGGTTATTTTGCTTCGCATAATGCACATACTTTAGCAGCAATCATCACCAAGGCTTCAACACTGAATCAAACTGAATTTTGTATACAGCGACTGCATGGCATGGGGCAATCCATTTTTCAAGTGTTGGCAGTACACAACCCCGGCATCCCTCAAAGCGTGTATGCACCGATTGGTGAGCAACGGGTTTTACTCCCTTATTTGGTACGTCGCTTATTGGAAAATGGTGCCAATAGTTCGTTTTTAAATTTATTTAATCACCGAAGGGTCAGTGTGGAAACATTAAGTCAAGATCCACAAAGCCTACTCACCAGTATCTCACCTGAACAACGATTTTTTTTACCAAAACCCTGCAACCTCTATCAACCCGATCGCCAACAAATGCCCATGGTGAATTTGCATAATAGCCAAGACCTTGACAACTTACGCAAACAAATTCATCCGCTGATTCACTTGCAGCATGTTGGTAGCGATCAAGACCAAACCATACGCAACCCTGCCAACACTCGCCAAGTATTGGGCAGTCGATCTATTTTATCCGCTAAGGATGTGGTCGAGGCGATCGATAAAGCCCATCATTTTTTTCCCACTTGGAAGCATTCCAGTGCCGATTTTCGTGCTAAATGTTTAAATAAACTCGCGGATTTAATCGAACAACACACAGCCACTTTTGCCACCTTACTGATCACCGAAGCTGGCAAAACTTTAAACAGTGCATTGCAAGAAATTCGAGAAGCCAGCGATTATTGTCGTTATTACGCCGCCCAATGTCGTGAGCATTTCAGCCATCCACAACGCTTACCTGGGCCAACGGGTGAACTCAATGAAATGTTATATGAAGGCCGTGGGGTGATTATTTGCATCAGCCCATGGAATTTCCCCCTGGCCATTTTACTCGGACAAATCACTGCTGCATTAGCCGCAGGCAATTGCGTAATTGCCAAGCCAGCAACACAAGGTGAGCTGGTAGCCCGACAAGTCGCCATACTGATCAAAACCGCTGGATTCCCCGAAAGCTGCTGCTATTTCACACCTTGTTCAGCAAGAGTATTTGCCACCATCGCGTTAAGTGACAACAAAATTGCAGGTGTATGTTTTACTGGCTCCATCGAAACCGCACAACAAATTCAGCGCGAACTGGCGCTGCGTGACGGCCCATTGGCTTATTTTAGCGCTGAAACGGGCGGCCAGAATGCCATGATTGTCGACAGCACTGCGTTGAGCGAACAAGTGGTCATCGATGCGATGACCTCTGCATTTGATAGCGCGGGACAACGATGTTCAGCATTACGCGTTTTATGTCTACAAAACGATATTGCCCCCAAAGTGATTGAGCAACTGCGTGGGCGCATGGAACTATTACGCGTGGGTGATCCACTCGATTGGCAAACCGACATAGGTCCCGTCATCAATGAAGCGGCGCAACAAAAAATTCAGGCGCATATCGCCCGCTTAAGCGAAAAAAATCTGGTACTCGCCACCGCGCCGCTGGATGCAGCCATAGCCACGCAAGGTTATTTTGTTAGCCCTACCTTAATTGAAATTGATCATATAAATATTTTGAAACAAGAAATTTTTGGACCCGTATTACACATTCTGCGTTTTGACAAACATCATTTACCCAAACTCATTGAGCAAATCAATGGTAGCGGCTTCGGATTAACACTTGGCATTCATACGCGCATCGACAGTCGTGCAGCACAAATTGCTCAGCAAGTGCGTTGCGGTAATATCTATATCAATCGCAATATGATTGGCGCTGTTGTTGGCAGCCAACCTTTTGGCGGCATGGGTTTATCGGGCAGTGGTCAAAAAAGCGGTGGTCCTGATACATTGCTACACCTTTGTCAGTGTAAAGTGATTAGTAATAATCTGGCAGCAATCGGCGGCAATGCTGCGCTACTTTCGCTGAAGACCGCACATAACGATTAATAAACACCCAGCCAACATTGAACTTATTTTATTTTTAGAATCAATGAATAGAAAATTCATAGAATTTTCTATTCATTGATCTTTTTTTTTACACATCCATTTTTTTTTGCTATGTTAAGCGCACTCTTAAACGGGGAATCGTTTGAGGCTGTATTTAGCGCTGATTTTGTAATAGTTTTGTCATTCATGACGACTTTCAAACAAAATTAGATTCTGCAATTAATTAGGGGGTAATCCTTAATGAAATCTATGTTCCGTCCTTTAGTTATCGCTGCTGCTATCGCATCAGCTGTTTCACCCATCGCTGCTAACGCCGGTACTTCTGCTAGTTTTTCTGCTAGCAACCTGTACTTGTTTCGCGGTGTAGATGTCAGCAAAGGCAACGCACAAGTTGCTGGTAGCTTAGATTATTCACACGACACCGGTTTATATGCTGGCATCTGGACCACCTCTGCTGGCGACACACAAGAGTATGACTTGTATGCTGGCTTCAAAGGTGAAGTGAGCGGTTTTGGTTATGAAATCGGCTTGATCGATTACAACTATCCAGATAGCACTGCTGCAAATGGTAATGAAGATTTAGGTGATTCATCTGAAGTAGTTCTTGGTTTTTCTGCTGGCCCAGCTGCATTTAAAGTTTATAGCAGCTTGCAAGGCGACAATAGCACTGACCCAGATTCAGGCGGCGCTTATGAATACTACACCCTGTCTTACACCACCGACATGATGAGTGTAACTCTGGGCGCTCATGATCTGTCTGAACCCAAAACCGTTCTAGACAAAGACACCATGGTTCACTTGGACGTTTCATACTTTGCTACTGATGAGCTGACCTTAACGGTTTCTCAAGTCGTAGATAACGCAGAAATCGCACCAAATGAAGATGCGTTTAACGATGACACCCTGTTCTTGGCTACCTACAGCAAGAAATTTGATCTGTAATTTTATTACTGATCAGTTCAAAGGCACCTTCGGGTGCCTTTTTATTTTCGATTAAAGACATTTATTTTTGCACTTAAACGCCTCGGCGAATCACGCCCACCACCAAACCTTCAACCACTAAATCCCTTTGATCTTTCCGCAGCACAATCGGCTCGAACTCATCGTTCTCTGGACACAATAAAATTTTATCTTGCTTACGCTGCCAGCGCTTGACCGTCACTTCATCATACAAACGCACCACCACAATATCTCCACTTTTCACAACAGGGGTTTGATGCACAGCCACCCAATCATCATCCAAAATACCAATTTTGCTCATACTATTACCCCGCACCGCTAATAAATAATCCGCTCGTGGGGAAAACAAATTTGCAGACACCTCGCAATAACGATCAATATTTTCTGTTGCCAACAAAGGTGATCCAGCAGCCACTTGCCCGAGCAGCGGCAAACCGTCAGGTACTTCGCTTACCGCAACATCACTTAATAAACGAATACCGCGCGATGTGCCACGCATAATCGTCAACACCCCTTTTTTTTCTAAAGCTTTTAAATGATCTTCAGCTGCATTAGCAGAACGAAATCCTAACTGCTGTGCCATTTCCATACGGGTTGGTGGCGTACCATGCAAGCGTTGATGCTCACGAATAAAATCCAAAACAATTTGTTGCTTGTCTGTTAGTTTTATCATCCACCATGCTCCAGCAATAACTGTCATAATATACAGCATAAAATATGCAGGTAAAGTCAACTTCGCATAAAGTTGGTGGTACTGGCGACGCGAATCCCCTATCATCGTCCATGAATAACCGACATTGACCAAACCAACCTCGCAAGGAGTGCGTCATGCCCGCTATACCCAATCATCCGGCTTATCGCATCTGGATCAAGGACTTTATCAAAGCGTTATTTGACCTGAGCTTTAAAGAAACCGTCACCGTTAAAATGCTGCCATTGTTGTACTGCGTTGGTATTGTCACGGCAGCAGTTGCCAGCGTCTACTTAATTGTGAATGCATTCATGACGTCACTGTGGGATGGGTTAACTTATCTGTTGATCTCACCCGTCTTCTTTATCTTTGCAGTAGCGGCTATTCGCAGCACCCTCGAGTTTTTTTCCGCCGTATTTAACTTACAAGCACACATGGCAGTAATTAATTATGCCATGAAAGATATGAATCAAGAAATTACGGGGATGCACAATAAAATTGAATCCATGCGCGATAACGCGCAGCTGATGGTGGATTCAATGAATGACTTTAAAGGGCTGACACAACGCATTCCCTTTATGAAAAAAAATAGCCGCTCTAACAAAGCCAAATACTGGGCAGAATCACCCTTGGATGCACAATTTAATTTTAATGATCATGGCAACACCAATGATGACAGCAGAAAACCTTAATCCAACATCTTGAGAGAAAACAATGGATCTCGCACTCACATTTAGCACCATGTTATCCATGCAAGAACAAATCAACCAACGTATTCATGAAGATTGGCGAGCACAGAACCATGATTGGTGTCGAGCTATCTGGGTGGAATGTGCAGAATTACTCGATCATTACGGCTGGAAATGGTGGAAAAAACAAGATCAAGATTTAGCACAAGTTCAGTTAGAAGTGATTGATATTTGGCACTTTGGTTTAAGCGCTTTGCTACAATCGGAAAAAAGGCACGCCATCATCGCACATGCGCTCGCTCAAGATTTTCAACAGACCAACAATGACCAGAACCCAGCCCTCAGCTTTGCTGCACAAATTGAACTGCTGGTGCTCGAAACTTTACAAACACGGCAATTTCATCCGCCATTATTTTTCAAATTACTACCAGCAGCGCAATTGTCCATGGATGATTTATATCGCACTTACCTGAGTAAAAATGTTTTAAATCTATTTCGCCAAGATCATGGTTATCAGCAAGGCAGCTATCAAAAGCATTGGAATGGTTTAGAAGATAATGAACATTTACGCGTCATTATGACGAGCGTTGATTTACATCACCCAGAAGTGCGTGATCAGCTGTATAAAGGCTTGAAAGAGGGTTACTATAGTGGACCCCGAAAACAGGACAGCAGTTTAAGATAGAGGCTGCCGGAAAATAAGGGGTTAATAAATGAGCGAAAGCAAGCGCAAACTATTCAGCGGAAGCCAGAAAGCCAAGTTAGCGCTAGCGGCGCTGAAAGG
>JANNXD010000077.1:0-45929 GCA_031409375.1 Gammaproteobacteria bacterium
TTAAATGAATATAATTTGATGCTTTTACTGAAATTGCCTGGAATATTGTTGAGCAATATTGCGGTACATTGCTTTTTAACAAGCTTTTTCAATAGTGCACGCCATCAATAACATCAGTTTTTAGTAAAAAGTCAGTTCATAAAAATTTTACCAAGCCGCATCGAGCAAAAAGTGCGCATTTCTGACATTTATCAAGCCAAGATGATTTACAGGTGAACAATTATTACTAGGAAGCCCTGAGGTAACAAAGGATAAAAACGATACGGCGCTTGAATGATTTATTTTTTCAGGTAATATCGCCAGCCTGATCGCAAGCGATTTCCCCAGGAGGGGTGGCAGAGCGGTTGAATGCACCGGTCTTGAAAACCGGCAAGGGTTTGCGCCCTTCGTGGGTTCAAATCCCACCCCCTCCACCAAATCTGATGCATTACCCAATCCTGTTCCAGCAAGCACAGCAAATTTTGATATTAATTGGTTTTAATGATAGTGGTTGCCTGAATCGGTGATTGCACTAGCCTTTCTTCGCCGTTAATCAATGGATAAAAAACATAATAGCCTTTTTCCGGAACGCTGGTGATTTTGCCATTTTTAACATGGTAGATCTCAGATTGGCCTTGGATGTAAACATCAAAATCACCGCCCAGCATGGTATCCAAAGAACGGTTCACATTGTTGATTTTGTCGCAGCCGGATAAAACGATGAGGGTTGTCAGTAGTGTTATGTTCGTGAATCGTTTAGAACATGATCGTTTCATTTTTAAGGTTCCTTAACTACATAGTTTGAGACATAGTTTGAGTTAGTGTCGTTTGATCTGCTCTTTTTTTAATCGGGTAAAAGCGTTCATCTATTATGTGGCGGAAGAGTGACGTTGTGAAGAGTGGCGTTGTTAAGTGGCGCAGTTAAAGTAGTTTGAAAAATATGCTTATTTATTTGGACCTGTAAAAGCTGAAGGTACTAAAATTGCGTTACCGATAACGTGGTAGCAATAAATCAGTAGCAAAAATAGTCAATTTAACTTCATTTATTAAGAGTCTCTATTCTATGCAGTTTCAAGGAACCGAACATTACGTTGCTTCAGTTGAATTGAAAATTGCGGTGCAAGCGGCGATATGCTTGCAAAAGCCGTTATTAATAAAAGGTGAGCCGGGTACGGGTAAAACCTTATTGGCCGAAGCCTTGGCACAGTCGCTAAATTTGCCGTTGCTCACTTGGCATATTAAATCGACTACCAAAGCGCAGCAGGGGTTGTATGAGTATGATGCGGTCTCGCGGTTGCGGGATTCGCAGTTGGGTAAGGATGTGAATGATATTGGTCATTACATCAAGCCCGGCAAGCTGTGGCAGGCGTTTACCCATCCCAGCCAGGTGATTTTGTTGATTGATGAAATCGACAAGGCCGATATTGAATTCCCCAATGATCTGTTGCATGAGCTGGATAAAATGGCGTTTGATGTTTATGAAACGCAGCAGACCATCAGTGCTATTCATCGGCCAATTGTGATTATTACCTCCAACAACGAAAAAGAATTGCCGGATGCGTTTTTACGCCGTTGTTTTTTTCATTACATCAGCTTTCCGGATCGCGAGACCTTGCAGCATATTGTGAATGTGCATTATCCAAACATTCAAAAAGAGTTGGTGAAAGAAGCGTTAGAAATCTTCATGGATATTCGTCAAGTGCCCGGTTTAAAGAAAAAGCCGTCGACCTCGGAGCTGATTGATTGGCTGAAGTTACTCATGGCCGATCAAATTTCCGCGCAGGTATTACGTGAGTCCAGCACTGACACCGCGATTCCGCCGTTATGCGGGGCGCTGGTGAAAACCGAGCAGGATGTGTCCTTGCTGGAGCGCTTGGCCTTTATGCATCGGCGTCGGTCACGTTAACGGTTAGGTCGCTTTTATTGTGCTGATTCAATTCTTACAAACACTGCGTGCTTTTCAATTGCCCATTGGGGTGCGCGAATATCTGGATTTATTGCAAGCGCTGCAAGCTGGCTTGGTGCAATACGATGAGGATTTACAAAGTCAGTTTTATCAGTTGGCAAAATTGTGCTGTATTAAAGATGAAAAATTTTATGATCGTTTTGATCAAGCGTTTGCGGCTTTTTTTGAGGGTGTGAATCAGCTGCCGGATGAGGCATTGTCGCAGTCGATTCCGGATGAGTGGTTGCGTCAACAAGGCGAACGCGAATTATCGGCGGAAGCGTTAGCCGCCATCGAGCGTCACCAGGATTTAGCGTCTTTACTCGAACAGTTTAATGAACGTATGCGCGAACAACATAAGCGTCACCAAGGTGGTAATAAAATGGTGGGCACTGGCGGGCAGTCGCCATTTGGTGCTTACGGCGATCATCCGCAAGGCATGCGTTTAGCCGGTCCCTCGCGGCGTCAACATGCGGTTAAGGTCTGGGAGCAAAGGCGTTTTCGTGAATTGGATACCCAAGCACCGTTGCAAGATCGGCAATTCCAATTGGCATTACGGCGTTTGCGGCGTTTAGCGCGCAAGGGTGCTGCTGATCAGCTGGATTTGGATGCCACCATTCAAGGCACGGCCGAGCAGGGTGGTTGGTTAGATTTACGTTTTCAAGCGGAACGGCGCAATAACATAAATGTGCTGATTTTTTTTGACAGTGGCGGCAGTATGGATGCGCATATTCAGCGCTGTGAGACGTTATTTTCGGCGGCGAAAACCGAATTTAAGCATCTGCAGTATTTTTATTTTCATAACTTTTTTTATGAGCAGGTCTGGCGTGGGCATTTGCGCCGAGCCAGTGATGCGGTGTCCTTGTGGGATATTGTGAATACCTATGGGGCGGATTATAAAGTCATCATTGTGGGTGATGCGACCATGGGCCCGTTTGAAATAGACGCAGTGGGTGGTAGTGTCGAGCATTGGAATACGGAGCCAGGCACGGCATGGTTTAATCGCTTGCAGCAGCGCTTTAAACATCTGGTGTGGTTGACGCCGCAGCCGCAAGATGCGTGGCCGTGGATTGCCTCGCTGCAGCGCGTGCGTAAATTAACCGATGACCGCATTTTTCCCTTGACGGTAGAAGGCATCAGTGAAGCGATGCGGGTGTTGTTGGTTTAATGGTTAATGAAGTGGTTGGTTTAAAAGTTTCATGTTTTAAATATTCCAATATTAGGAGAAATCATAAAGTTGACGATACCAGAAAAAGTTGAATTGATTTCGATTCCAATTTTTGGAATTGGGATTTGGTTGGTTGCCACCTTATTCACTCTAGAGCTACCTAGCGAACTCAATGTCGGAAACTTAGCTTTAATGTTGTCGTCACTGCTTCTATTGCAAGGCCTGGTTCGTGATCTTTTCATACTAGCAAGAGCAAAGCGCATGTCTCACACCACTGAAAATAAAGTAACGAGAGTCGCCCGTTGCATGTGCATGGAATCCACTTTGGGAATAATCGGTATTTTGTTAGGGATCGGCATTTTTTGTATCGGAATCAATCAGTCGGTGCAAATGGCAAATTGGGCATGGGGCGGATGGGTGATGCTTACTATGAGCGTGGGATTCGCCATTAAAGATTTAGTAATTGAAACCAACCCGTGGCGAATTGTTAGAGATAAAGATCACATGAACATCGTTTTCAAGTGGAAATAAGTTAAATATAGATATATTTAGTCGTTAGACCATCGATAGAAAATTTTGGGCCACCAAGCTTTGTGAAATGGGGATTGCCTGCATTTTTTTGATCTTCCAGGACACTATTTAGGAAATTATTTTGATAGTGTGTTTTTTAATTCGGTTTTTGGATTATTTTTTTGAGTAAGGGGTTTTATGCACATTCATATATTAGGCATCGGCGGCACCTTTATGGCGGGTATTGCGCGGTTGGCGCAGCAGCTCGGTCATCAAGTCACGGGCTGTGACAATCCTTTGTATCCCCCGATGAGTACGCAATTAGACAATCTCGGCATTGAAGTGATGACCGGTTATGGCGTTGAGCAATTGGCGTTGCAGCCGGACGAGTTTATTGTCGGTAATGCCATTTCGCGTGGCAATCCGTTATTAGAAGCCATCATGAATCAGCGCTTGGCGTATCGAAGTGGTCCGGAATGGTTGGCGGATGAGGTTTTAAAAGATCGGTGGGTGTTAGCGGTTTCGGGTACTCATGGTAAAACCACGACCACCAGTATGTTGGCCTATGTTTTACAGCAAGCCAATCTTGCGCCGGGTTATTTAATTGGCGGTCTTGCGCAAGACTTTCAACACTCAGCAGACTTGGGGCAGACGCCGTTTTTTGTGATTGAAGCGGATGAGTATGACAGCGCTTTTTTTGATAAGCGCGCCAAGTTTATGCACTATCGGCCCCGCACTTTAATTATTAATAATCTGGAATTTGATCACGCTGACATTTATGACGATCTGGCGGCCATTCAAAAACAGTTTTCGCATTTGCTACGCACGGTACCGAGCGAAGGTTTGGTGATTACGCCGTACCAAGATCAGGCGATTGCGCCTGTGCGTGAAAAAGCTGCTTGGACACCGCAGCAAACAGTGGCAATAAATCAGACAGGGGCAATAAATAATGTGGTGATTAATAAATCGGATGCTACCTTGTTGGCCAATTTATTGGTCGAAGATGGCAGTGCGTTTCAAGTGCTGCAGCAAGGGGAAGTGGTGGCTGATGTGCAGTGGTCGCAACTGGGTTTGCATAATGTCGCCAATGCTTTGGTGGCTTTGTTGGCTGCGCAGCATGTTGGTGTGCCCTTGCATACGGGGGGGCAGATATTAAGTGGTTTTGCGGGTGTGAAGCGTCGGTTGGAAAAAATTGCCGAAGGGCGTGGCATGATTTTGTATGACGATTTTGCGCATCACCCGACGGCGATTGCCACCACATTAGCGGGGTTAAAAGCGCAGCTGACGGCAAAGCAGCGCATTATTGCGATTTTAGAGCCGCGCTCTTACACCATGCGAGTGGGTGTGCACGCTGATACTTTGCAGCATTCGGTTCGGGATGCGGCTTTGGTGTATTGGTCGCAACCGGCGTCGCAACGGGCAATGGCAGATTGGTCGATGAGCCATTTGCATCAGCCAGAGTTAAACCGTTGGGTAATGACATCGGTTGAGGCCATTGTCGCCAATGTTAAGCAAGAGGCGCGTGATGGCGATCGAATTGTCATCATGAGCAACGGTGGCTTTGAGGATATTTACCATCGCCTGGCCGATGCGTTGGGTTTAGCTTGGTGCGCTGCCCAATAGTTACAGCTCTACCGATTGGATGGGCGATAAATCACTTTTATTGCCAGTCGTATCAGTTACCTCAATAGCAAAGTAGTAGGTGCTGCCGCGTTGCACATCATTGATCACGAGTTGATTCTGATACGGATCGAAGATGTCTTTGTTGGAGGTTAAGGCGTTGGGATCGGTCCCCACGTAAATTGTGTAGTGACTGATTTCATAAACACTGAGTTCGCTACTGTCGAGGCGAGTGAGCGGTAGTGTCCAGGATAACGTTAATGAGGCCAATGAAACTGGGGTTGGCGTAGCGGTCGGTGTTGGAGTCGCGGTTGGTGTTGGTGTGGCGGTCGGTGTTTTAGTTGGGGTCGCGGTTGGCTTTGGTGTAGCGGTCGGTGTTTTAGTTGGAGTCGCGGTTGGTGTTGGTGTTGATGATGGCGTGCTAGGGCTAATCGTTTTATTGGGAGATGGAAATGGCGGGGGTAACTCAATGTTTAGTGTTGCTGCTTGATCAGAAATTGCTTGCTTCGTTTCTGGGCTGAGATTATTAATGTCATCTGCTGTTAGATCGCAGCCTCCGAGAAATAATCCGAGCGACATGATTAATACATGGAGTTTATCCGAATTCATCGGTTGAGTAGATGTCATCATTAATCCAATCCCGATCATTAGCAACGAAAGTAAGGTTCGTTCTTGAGTGTAGAAACCGATACGCGGATTAACTGATGGGATATGTTAAGCTTCGTCAATTTGAGGTATGGCTTGAGTAATTTTCGTGAACGACTTCGCACTTTTGAAATCCATGAAGCGGATTAATCTTTTACATGAAACGGATTAATCTCTTATTTGCTTTTCTGGCGGCCACGCTGTTAAGTGTGTTGTTGCTAGTGGTGATGTGGCCGGGGTTGCATGAGCCCATACTTGAAGGCCTTGATGGTGCCCATCATTTGATGGATGGTTTATTTTTTTATGATCTACTACAAGATCGTCCATTCGCCAATCTGTCAGAGTATACGTTTAACTATTATCGCCAATACCCTGCATTGGGTTTTATTTTTTGGCCTCCGCTTTTTCCTTTAATTGAAGGAATATTTTTTCATCTAATGGGTACGCAGATGCAATCCGCTCTGGGTGCCTTGGCTGTATTTGGCGTGGTGTTGACGGCAAGTGTTGGGTGGCTTGCAAAGCGTCTATTGGTGTCTGATCTGTGGGCCTGGTTAGCTACCGCCTTATTGATGACTGCTTCGGTGTTGCTCCCTTACTGGAATACGGTAATGCGTGAAATTCCTGTGTTGGCGATGATGTTGTTATGGTTGGTTTGCTGGTATCGATGGTTGGAGCAAGCGACCACGGCACGTATGTTGACAATGGTTGTTGTCGGGTGGCTCGTCATTTACACCAAGCAAACCGGCGCTTTAATTTTTATCGTGGCTGCTATTGATCTTTTGCTGATACGCCGTTCCGTAATGAAGCGCCCCTCCATCTGGTGCGCAGTAGCATTATTTATCTTGGGCGCTTTACCGTTATTGATTTGGACATTAACTTATGGAAGCGTTAATTTAGCGCAATCATTTGGTGGTAATACCCAACGCATCATGGCAGCTTATCAAGCAATACCGCGTTGGTCGTGGTCGGCATGGTGGTTTTATCTTCCCGTCATGATGGGCATGATACCAAAGCTGCTGTGGCCAGGATTATTGCTGAGCGCAATGCAATTACGTAACCGGACGTATTGGCTATGGTTTTTATGGATAGTGTGTTTTTATTTGCTGTTTTCTTATTTTGATAATCGGGCAGATCGTTTTGCAATTTTGGTGCTATCACCGTTAGTTTTTTTATCTGTTGTTGGTTGGTGCTGGGTTGTACAACGCTTCCAGTGGTTGCATTGGCCGGTGATGGCGATTTTGGTGTGTGCGTTGGGCCAACAAATAGCCGTAGCTGTCGATTATGTGCCCAGAGGCGAGCGCGGTTTAAGCCGAATTGTTAGTAGCTTGCATCTTGATGATGGCTCAGGTGGCGCGGTTCATGATAACTCAGGTAATACTGCTTATTTTGGGATATACCGCAACCTGTGGGTCTATCATCAGCGCATGCAAGATCCCATGCGGCGGCGTGCTGTATTGAAGGGTGAAGCGTTATTAGCTTTAAATGCAAGCTGGTCGACTTTGCTGTATGACTATCAAATAGCCTACCTTGTTATTGAAGCGCCATTAAATGCTGCTGACATCAAAACCCCCCTCACAAACGGAAGCTTTACTCTTGAAAAAGGATTGCTCGGCATGGTGAAGCGTTTACCAGATGCTGAGTTTACTTTGGATAATCAAGTCATCAAGCTACAGATCTGGCAGTATATTGGGCCAAAGGCCGTGAATATGTCGCAGATCCCCTTGAATGCCCACCTAACGGATCAAGAATAGATACTATGCGTTTCTACACCTTATTGGATAAATATTTGCTGTACCCGCTTTATTATTGGCGTAACGGCGATACCCGTTTAAAGCATTTAGTGGGGTTGGAGCGTGCGCAGTATTTACCAGTGGAGCAGCTGCAGGCTTTACAGCAACATCGATTACGACGTCTATTGCATCATGCTTATCATCAGGTGCCCTATTATCGCGAGGTCATGCGGCAAGGCGCAGACACGCCATTGCTGCAGATGCCAATTTTGAGCAAAGCTTTATTGCAGATCCACTTAGATCAATTGTTAGCAACTGATCTGGATCGCAGCCAGTTGATTGAAGATGCTTCAGGTGGTTCTACAGGTCAGCCAACCACATTTTATAAAGACATTACCTATTGGCAACGTCGAGCGACGGATCAAATTCGCCATGATCGTTGGAGTGGTTGGGATATTGGTGAACCCTATGGTTTAATCTGGGGGGCAAGTCGGGATCTGCAAGGCTTGGCTTCATTAAAGCAATCGATTGTCACCCGTTATATTCACCGTTGTTATCCACTCGATGCTTTTAATATGTCGAATGATGACATGCAAGCTTATCAGCAACAGTTGGAGAAGGTGCAGCCACGTATGCTGTTGGGATACGCTAGTGCCTTAGCGGAGTTCGCCGCGTATTTGCAGCAGCATGCGCCCAGCCATAACATTCGTCCGCAAGGTGTTGTGTCGTCTGCCGAAGTATTAACCACTGCTAATCGTCATCTGATAGAAAAAGTATTTCACTGCAAAGTGCTCAATCGTTATGGCTCGCGTGAAGTGGGTTTGATTGCCAGTGAGTGCCCGCAGCAAAGTGGTTTGCATATCAATGCGGATAATGTCCTCGTTGAAGTGGTGAATGCTCAAGGTTTGCCGGCAGCGCCCGGTGAAGTGGGCCGTGTGTTGGTGACGGATCTGTGGAATTTTGCGATGCCGCTGATTCGTTACGAACTGGGTGATATGGCAGCAATTCAAAGTGAATCTTGCGCTTGCGGACGGTCTTTACCACTGTTGGCCAATATTGCCGGCCGCATCAGTGATTTTCTAATTGCCGAAGATGGCCGTAAAGTGCATGGCGAATATTTTACGCATTTATTTTATGGCGAAGATAAATTGCAGCAGTTTCAATTGCTGCAAACGTCGCGCTCTGAAGTGGTTTTAAAATGGGTGTTAAAAGATAGCACTCAAAAACCGGATGTCATCAGTTATCAACAAAAAATTCGCGATGTTTTAGGTGATGTGCAGGTGAGTGTTGAATATGTCGAGCAGATTCCGTTAACTGCTTCGGGGAAATATTTATTTACCATTTGCCAGGTGCGTGACTGATGCAGATGTTAGCCGCCCCAAAGCCGCATCTGTTATTGGTGAGCAATTTATTTCCCAATGCTATAGAGCCGACGCGTGGAATTTACACGCAGCATATTTTATTGGCATTGCAGGCCTATTATCGAGTCAGTGTAATAGCGCCGGTGGCATGGCGGCCTCGTGGCTTAAAAGCTTTGCCTCCCCTCCAGGAAACCTGGCAAGGTGCCCAGGTTTATCATCCTCGTTACCTGGTTATCCCGAAAATGTTGCGCAGTACTTATGCCGTGACCTTTGCGCTGGCTGTGCGGGCTTTATTAAAACGTTTGGTGCGGGAAGAGCAGGTTGAACTCATTAATGTGCATTGGGCGTACCCCGATGGCGCGGGCACTTATATGGCCGCAAGGAATTTAGGTGTGCCCATCGTGCTGCACACCTTGGGTTGTGATTTGAATGAGTTTGCCACCTATTGGGGGCGACGTCAGTGGATTCGGTATGCGCTCAAGCAGGTTGATCATGTGGTGCATGTGAGTGCGCCATTACGCGAAGTCGCGCTGCGCCTGGGCAGTCCGCCGTCAAAAAATTCGGTGGTGTTAAATGGTGTTGATCAACAGCAATTTCAACCGCGAGCGAAAATGCCCCTGCGTGAAAAGTTGGGTCTACTGCCCAACCTGCCTTATGTGTTGTTTGTGGGTAATTTTAATATTGAAAAAGGACTGACGTATCTCATTGCGGCATGGGCTAAAGTACACCAACGTCATCCGCACGCGCACTTATTGGTAGCAGGGTCGGGTACTGAAGCTCTGGTTATTCAACAGCAGATTAATAAACTGCACTTATCCTCGTGCATCACTTTGCTTGGCCGTTTGCCGCATGCCGTTGTGAATGATTATTTGAATGCGGCTGATTTATTATGCTTGCCGAGTCTGCGTGAAGGTTGCCCGAATATTATTTTAGAAGCGGCTGCATCGGGTTTGCCGGTCGTTGCATCCGCCGTCGGTGCGGTACCTGAAATTATCGGCCAGGATCGCGGCATTTTAATACCGCCAGCCGATAGCAAAGCCTTGTCGATGGCTTTAGATCAAGCACTTTGTCGCGATTGGCAGCTGCCACCCTTTAACTGGATGAGTTGGCAGGATAACGCGGCCCAATTACAAGGTATTTTTTCGCCTTTGATGGTCAAGGCTAAATTAATACCGAAATCGCATATTAAAAAAATTAAAAATTAATGTTGGATGCTGTTGAGAATTACGCCTTGAAAATTAAATGTGTAGAAATTAAAGTTTCAAGATCGTAACGGGAGAGAGCTCGCTGCTATTGCCCGCATTGTCAGTAATCTCGATGGCGAAATAGTAAGTTTTTTTGCGTTCAACGTTGTCGATCATCAGTTGCGTTTGGTAAGGGTCGTTAATAACTTTGGTTGCGTATAATCCATCAGGTTGTGATAAGACGTGTAAGGTGTAATAACCAAAGTCATTAATCGTAAATTTACTGCCATCAACACGCTTAATGGGTGGGATCCAATTTAACGTTAATGAAGTTGATGGTGCAGTTGCGGCCATCAGCGTGCTGTTCATAAGAAAAAAACTCAGCGATATAATCAGTAAACTGCGTTTAAAAAAAATTAATGATGGCATGCGTAGCGATTGGATAGAAAACTTATGAATAGAAAACATAATGAACCTTAAAAATTATTAGAATAATAAAATGTGTTTTTTTATTTAAAAAAAACGATTAAGTATTAATAGTATTTGTTTTAGCCGAGGCATTATGGGTTATGAACGCAGAACAGGTTGTGAACTCATTCGCATTCTGGAGTGGCGACGATAATTAATTTATTGTTTTTTTTGTAGATCACGCAGGTGGAAATAGATTTTATTTTTTTTAGAGGCTGAACATGGGGCATAGATTAACCAAAATTTATACAAAAACCGGCGATGCTGGTTTAACGGGTTTAGCCACTGGCGAGCGGGTTTCTAAGGATCATTTACGTATTATGGGTGGTGGTGATATTGATGAAGTGAATAGTTGTCTCGGGTTTTTGCGCACGCAGTTGCCATTAACGGTTGTAATCGATCAAGCTTTGTTGCGCATTCAACATCAATTGTTTGATCTGGGCGCAGAGATCACCATGCCCGCGTATGCGGCGGTGAAAATGACGTGGATTACCCAGTTAGAAATAGAGATGGATGAAGTTAATCTGCATTTGCCGCCGCTTAAAGAATTTATTTTACCCGGTGGTAACGCTTCGGCAGCAGCTGCGCATATGGCGCGAAGTGTGTGCCGACGCGCAGAGCGCAGCCTTGTGACTTTAAATAATCAAGAAAGTTTAAATGGTACCGAAAAATTAAACCCGCTTCTGCTCATGTATGTGAATCGCTTGTCGGATTGGTTGTTTGTGTGTGCTCGTCAGTTAGCGAGATTGGACGGTGGGCTGGAAGTGTTGTGGCAGCGCACGACTGAAGGATCTGAATCAGTATGAAAAAATCAAACCGTCGTTATCAACGTCTACAGATGGATGCAGTGCCAATCGGCCCTGTCGTAATCGAACGTCTATCGCATGAAGGTCGCGGCGTCGCACACGCTGCTGATGGTAAAACCGTTTTTATTAATGGCGCTGTGCCTGGCGATCAAGTGATGTATCGCGTCACGCGACGTAAATCCAGTTTTGATGATGCAGAGCTTGCCGAAATTGTGCAGCCAAGTGTGCATCGAGTCGCACCACCTTGTGAATTTTTTGCGCGTTGCGGCGGCTGTACTTTGCAGCATCTGGCGACAGAATTTCAGCTTGAACATAAGCAATCCATGTTAAGTGAACAGCTCAGCCATTTTGCTAATGTGCAACCCCAGCAGGGTTATTTGGCGCCGCTCACGGCAGAAGATTTGGGCTATCGTCGCAAAACACGTTTGAGTTGTAAATTTGTTATTAAAAAAGATCAGGTGCTGGTGGGTTTTCGCGAAAAAAACAGTCATTTTGTGGCGGATATTGATCGCTGTATGGTGTTGGATCCGCGTATTAGTGATCAACTGGCCGCGCTTAAAATCTTAATTGCGCAGTTAGATGCCAAGGCATCAATTCCACAAGTGGAGATCGCCGCTGGTGATGCGCAAGTGGCGATTGTCGTGCGTCATTTGCAGCCGTTAAGTGCGGCTGATCAAGCCGCTTGGCTGAGGTTTTGTCAAGCCAGTCAGTGGCACTTGTATTTTCAGCCGGATGGTTTGGACAGCGTGCACAAAGTCTGGCCAGAAGGGCCAGAGCGCTTAAGTTATTTTTTACCCGCATTTGATTTGCAGTTTCACTTTCATCCGTTGGATTTTATTCAGGTGAATCGTTTGATGAATGCGCGGTTGATTGAACGGGCAGTGCAATTATTAAAACCACAAGCGCATGAGCGGGTATTGGATTTGTTTTGCGGGCTTGGCAATTTTACGCTGCCATTGGCGCGTCTTGCTGGGCAAGTGGTTGGGGTTGAAGGCAGTGCTGACTTGGTGGCGCGCGGCTATGAAAATGCCCAGCTCAATCAACTGAGCAATGTCGAATTTTATGTGGCGGATTTATTTCAGCCGATCCCTGACTCAGCCGCTTGGGCGCAGCCGTACGACGCGGTCTTGCTGGATCCACCGCGAGCCGGTGCTGAAGCTTTGATTGATTGGTTGGTTTTGGTTGCCAAGCCCAGTCGTATTGTGTATGTGTCTTGTAATCCAGCCACCTTGGCACGGGACACCGGCCGTTTGGCGCTGTTAGGCTATCAATTGCAGCAAGCCGGTTTAGTAGATATGTTTCCGCATACCGCACATGCTGAGGCGCTGGCGTATTTTGAGTTGAGATAATCGTATTTTGCATTGCGCTAGACTGGTTTTGAGCGGGTTTTATTGATGGTGGGTTGGATAGGGAAGCAAACACATGGTTAAAGTGCGCGACGATAAACCCTTAAATGAACAAGGCCAAATTGATTTACCCTTGTGGTTAGATCGTTTGTCAAAACGCGTCAGTTTTGATCGCGCACGTTTGCAACAAGCCTGCGAATTGGCGGCCACGGTGGATAAGGTGGCGCGTTTAAAGCGTAAGCCTGCTATCAACCCTGTCCCTGCTGCAAATATTATTGAGGCAGGTGATCTCGACAGCAGTTTCTTAACCGGCCTTGAAATGGCAGAAATTCTGGCTGATTTGCAGATGAATACTGAAGGTTTAGTTGCCGCTGTGTTGTACCGTGCCGTGCGGGAAGACAAGCTCAGTTTGGAGCAGGTGCGGAAAACCTTTAGCAAAGAAGTTGCCACGATTATTGAGGGCGTGTTGCGCATGGCGGCGATTAGTCGCTCGCCTGTGTCGATGAAATCGGCTACAGATAAATCTTTTGCCGATAATGCCATCTCCTCTGATAAACCTGTGCTTGGCCAACAAATTGATCAAACGCAATATCTGCGCAAAATGCTGGTGGCGATGATTGATGATGTGCGGGTGGCGATGATAAAACTCGCCGAGCGTACTTGTGCTATTCGCGCCGTCAAGCAAGCCAGTGATGATCGACGTCGTCAAGTCGCCCAGGAAATTTTTGATATCTACGCACCGCTCGCGCACCGTTTGGGTGTTGGTCATTTAAAGTGGGAACTGGAAGATTTATCGTTTCGTTATTTGCATCCCGAAGCGTATCAACGCATCGCCAAACTATTGGATGGCAAGCGTATTGAGCGTGAAAACTATATTAAGAATGTGAAAGCCCAGCTTCAGCAGGTTTTACAAGCCGCCAATATCGATGCGCAAGTGGATGGCCGCGTCAAACATATTTACAGCATCTGGCGCAAGATGCAGAAAAAAAATGTCGATTTTTTTCAAATTTACGATGTGCGTGCCGTACGCATTTTAGTGACGACTTTAGCGGAATGTTATGCCGCATTGGGCTTAGTGCATGGCGCTTGGAAACATATCCCCAACGAGTTTGATGACTACATTGCCAATCCCAAAGAAAATGGTTACCGCTCATTGCATACCGCTGTGCTCGGTCCAGACAGTAAAGTATTAGAAGTCCAAATTCGCACTCAGCAAATGCATGAAGAGTCTGAACTGGGTGTCTGCGCCCACTGGCATTATAAAGAAGGCACTCGCAGTCAGAGCGGGAGTCCCTATGAGGATAAAATTGCTTGGTTAAGACAAGTGTTGGAGTGGCAGGAAAGTTTAAATAATGGCAACCCGCAAGAATTGGCCACGGAAATTCGCGAAGGGGTGACCGATGAGCGCGTCTATGTATTCACTCCAGAAGGTCATGTGGTGGATTTGCCGGTCGAAGCAACTCCCATTGATTTTGCTTATCACGTGCATACCGAAGTGGGGCATCGTTGTCGGGGTGCCAAGGTGAATGGCCGTATTGTGCCGCTGAATTTTCAGCTACACACTGGTGATCAGGTCACCATTCTCACCGCCACATCGGGTGGTCCCAGTCGAGATTGGATCAATAGCCATTTGGGTTATGTGAGAACGTCGCGCGCGCGCGCCAAAATTCAGCACTGGTTTAAAGAGCAGGATCATGATCGTAATTTGGTTGAAGGCCGTTTGCTGATTGAACGTGAATTACAGCGTTTGCGTTTGCGTGCGACCAACTGGCATGAGTTGGCTTTAAAGCTGGATTTTCAGCATGAAAATGAATTATTCACCGCACTGGGTTCTGGCGACATCAAAACCAGTCAGGTGTTGAATCTGCTGCAAACCGTTGCACAACCTTTGCCGACGCAAGAATGGGCACCGATTCAGGTTGTGCGTAAAACGCCAGTGGCGAGTCGTGATGCCTTAGAAATTGATGGTGTGGATAATCTGATGATGCATCTGGCCGGTTGCTGTCAGCCGTTGCCCGGTGATAAGGTGGCTGGTTATGTTTCAGCCGGGCGTGGGGTGAGTGTGCATCGCATCGATTGCGCGGAATATGTTTCTCTGCAACAACATTATCCTGATCGGATGGTACCGGTGACTTGGAAAGAGCAGGCGCAATTAATTTATCCCGTCACCATCCATTTGTATGCTTCCGATCGTCAAGGATTATTGCGCGATGTCACCACGACGTTAGCCAATCACAAGGTGAATGTGATACACGTCAAAACCGATTCGTTTGAGGCGAATAATACGGCGCGGATGGAGTTGACGGTGGAAGTGAAAAGCTTGGATCAATTGGGGGGCTTATTGGTTAAACTGGGGCAATTGCCAAGTGTGTATGAGGTTTATCGGCAGGCATAATAAGAGCAGGCATTGTGAAACAATTTTTTAAACTCAGTGAACACAAGAATGATAAAAATACGGCGTTTGCGGGCAGTCTGCACAGTGGTGCTTGGCTGGGCGCATTATCTTTATTGCAAAGCCAATTGAGCGCGCAAGATTTTACGCCAGCCATGCAGCGGATGCGTTCGGATATTTGGTTTCGTCAGCCGGTGTGCAGTGATTTTCAGGTGGTTAGTGAATCGGTTTTACAAGCAGCACCCGAACATCTTTGGCAAATCAAAAATTATATTGAGGATGATGACGGTTTGAAAGTTGAAGCCGTGCATCAGTCGTGTGATCAATTGCCTGAGTGGGTGCTATCGCCGCGACTTTTGTCGCTACAACAGTTGCAGCCGACATTAGAAAAATCGGATCAGCAAGCAAACGCTTTGCAGCGAATACAGCAAAAACTACAGGCGGAGTTTGCTATTACGACCCAGTTACCACTGCACCAATTGCAATGGTGCAGTACGCCAAGTCGTGAATCTGGATTGCAATTCAATCTTTTGGGCGCTGTGCAAGCGGCTGATTGGGTGAGCCGTCTGCGCTTGCAGGTGTTGTTGGGTTATCTTGCTGGTTGGTCGTTTGTGTCATCGTTGACATCGACAACTGGTGTGGTGGATGTTTTAGTGAGCCGTGTGTTTGCCGTTGCTGAACAATCCGTTTCTCAAGTTGAGTTAGTGTCTCCCTTTGCCATGTTGCACACGCCCAACAGTGAAGCGCATTTTCTGCAGCATCTACAAACCTATCGCTCGGCGCGTGCCGAAGTGTTGGTGCGTTCGGGTGAGGTGTTAATGAAGGGCTTGTTTCATGTGCGGTATGTGTGATTTTGTATGCGTTTATTGGCTTAGCAGTGCCTTCGCGTGATAACGCAGATGGCTTTCAATAAAAGTGGCGATAAAAAAATAACTGTGATCGTAGTGGCGATGTTGATGCACCGTAACGGGATAGCCCAGGTGCTCAGCGTGCGCCACAAAAGTTTTGAGGTTGAGTTGCGCAGTTAAAAACTCGTCTTCAAGCCCTTGCTCAATCAGCAGAGGCAATGGTTCACTCGCATTGGCCAATAATTCATAAGCATCATAATTTTTCCAAGCGGTTTGATCGTTGCCAAGGTAGTGGGTAAAAGCATTTTGCCCCCAAGCGCACGCACTGGGATGACAAATCGGCGCGAAAACTGACGCGCTGAGATAGCGCCCCGGATTTTTAAGCGCACAAATTAACGCGCCATGACCACCCATCGAGTGACCACTGATGCTACGTTGTTGCGTGATCGGTAAAGTTTGCTCTGCCCATTGAATGAGTTCTTGGCTGACATAATCATACATTTGATAATGTGCGGCCCAAGGTGCTTGGGTGGCGTTGATATAAAAACCCGCACCAGAACCGAGATCGTAACTGTCATGCTCACAGGGTAAATCCGTGCCACGCGGGCTGGTGTCTGGGCAAATAATGGCGATACCCAGTTCACTCGCGATTCTTTGTGCGCCAGCTTTTTGGATAAAGTTTTCGTCAGTACACGTAAGGCCAGATAACCAATATAAGGCAGGCACATTTTGTTGAGCGGCTTGTGGTGGCAAATAAACCGAAATCGTCATTTCACAATTAAGCGTTGTGGCGTGATGTCTATAGCGTTGTTGCCAGCCACCAAAACAGGCGTGTTGTTTGATGAGTTGTGTTTTGTTTAGAGGGCTTTGAGTCATCAAAATACCACCACCGAACGAATACTTTTACCCTCGTGCATCCAGTCAAATGCCTGATTAATATTGTCCAGTGGTAATGTCTGCGTGATCATTTCATCAATTTTGATTTTGCCTTGCAGATACTGTTCAACATAATCGGGTAATTGACTGCGGCCTTTGACGCCACCGAATGCACTGCCTTTCCACACACGACCAGTCACCAATTGAAAGGGTCGCGTGCTGATCTCGGCGCCAGCGGCGGCCACGCCAATAATAATCGATTCGCCCCAGCCTTTATGACAGCACTCAAGGGCCGCGCGCATGACTTGGGTATTACCAATGCACTCAAACGAATAATCGACGCCACCATTGGTTAGTTCAACAATGACTTCATGAATGGGCGCTGCGTGATCTTGTGGATTAATGCAATCGGTTGCACCCAGCTGAAGCGCCATTTCAAATTTACTGGGATTAATGTCGATGGCGATAATACGCGCTGCTTGTGCCATCACCGCCCCTTGAATCACGCTTAAACCAATACCGCCCAAACCAAATACCGCGACACTGGCACCAGGTTCGACTTTAGCGGTGTTTAAAACCGCACCAATGCCGGTGGTGATGCCGCAACCAAGCAAACACACTTTATCCAACGGTGCTTGCGGGTTTATTTTGGCGACGGCGATTTCGGGCAGCACGGTGTATTCAGAAAAAGTCGAGGTGCCCATGTAGTGCAGCAGGGTTTTGCCGTGGCACGAAAAACGACTGCTGCCATCGGGCATCAAGCCTTTGCCTTGCGTGGTGCGAATGGCTTGGCATAAATTGGTTTTACCCGACAAACAAAACTTGCACTGTTTGCATTCGGGCGTATAAAGCGGAATGACATGATCACCGACGCGCACGCTGGTGACGTTAGCGCCAATTGCTTCGACAACCCCTGCGCCTTCATGACCTAAAATTACCGGAAATAAGCCTTCGGGATCTGCGCCCGATAAGGTGTAAGCATCGGTATGGCAAACACCAGTGGCAACCAAACGCACCAAGACTTCGCCAGCACGCGGTGCGGCCACTTCGACTTCTTCAATGCTTAAAGGTTGATTGGCTTTCCAGGCAACTGCGGCGCGTGATTTCATCATCCATCCGTTTGGTGATTAAGCATTAAAAGGGAGCGTCAGCATAACATCGTGACCAGATAAATTAAATTACGCCAATTTTTTTTTACATCACCGTGGTATCAGTGATGGCTGGTGTTTCCCTGGATTACCCTGGGTTCAGGATTGAAGGATGCAGGATTAACGATTCATTTTGATAAGGAAGCCGTGACGACACATTTTTTGGTTCTGTCGTATTAAGCGTAGCAACAAAGGTTTAGCTTAAACTGTTATGCGTTTCGACATATGACTCTGCCCTCTAAATAGAGTGCAAGAACGAGAAAAAATCATTTTTCGCCACACTCCCGAACAATTAATTTGGGAGAGACATCAATTACTACAAGATTTGCTGCAACCATACAAGGCGTTGGCAGATCAATTCCTCGAGATTGATTCGAAAATCGGCACGGTTCAAAAACGGGTTCTGTCGCGTTAGTGAGTACAAGTTAAATTTTTTTTCTGATGCTGATCAATCTTGAATCTAAGATATCAAATAACGGCTCCCAGTTACTAAAACAGCTTATCTGCCCATAACTGGTTTAAAAAAAACTGCCAGGGATAAATGGTAATGCCGTCATCCGTTGTTCGAAGATTGGCATCCAAACTGACCACGGCGTAATTTTGAATGAGCTGTTCTTCTTTTAAGGCGCGTAAGCCTTTTAAATGTTTCTCCGCGATTTGTTTGGATCCTTTGACTTCGATCGCTAATAAATTACCAATTAAAAAATCCACTTCATGTTGCGCGGTGGATCGCCAGTAGGTCAGTGATAACGGTTTACGTGCATAAGATAAATATGCGCGGAGTTCGAGCGCTATAAAATGTTCAAATGCGGGGCCAAAAAGCTCAGATTGTGCTGCAATCTGGCCGCGCCTGGCTAAGGTGTTGACCACGCCAACATCAAAAAAATAGTGTTTGCTACGTGCAATCGCTTTGCGTTTTTGGGTCGCGGTAAATCCGGGTACCTGAAATCCAATTAAGGTATCCGACAAGATCGAAAAATAATTTTCCAGCGTGCGGCTTCGCACCCCTGTTTCTTGGCTAATATTGGCGTAGACAATTTCGCCGCCATTATTTAATGCGCACACTTCTAAAAAACGGCTGAAACCCGGCAGATTGCGAGTTAAAGACTCTGCTTGGATTTCTTCTTGTAAATAGGTGCCGACGTAAGCCCGTAAAAATTCGTTGGACAAATCATCATGATAAAACTCAGGTAGACCCGTGCTGTTAAGATAAGACAATAAATCAAAATCTTTAATTTCTGCCGACACTAACGGAAATAATTCGGCATGAAAAGCGCGACCCGCCAGGAGATTAGCTGCACCGCGTTTGAGTTTTCTTGCACTACTGCCGGTGAGTAAAAAACGTTGTTTGCGTTTTTCAATTAAGCGATGTACCTCGTCCAGCAAAGCGGGCATTTTTTGAATTTCATCGATCACCACCCACTCTTCGGCGGCGGTTTCTTCCGATAGAACACTGGGATTACGGGCAAAACGTTGGTAAACCTCTGGATCCAGTAAATCATAAACTTTCGTATCGGGTAGATGCGTTTTAATCAATGTGCTTTTGCCGGTAGCTCGTGGGCCGAATAAAAAATGACTTCTTTTTTCGAGAAGGACATTTAGGTTTAGTAATCGGGTGTGAAAAACGGACATAGGTAATGGACGCACCAAAATGGTTAAATGATAAAAATCAGAAGTTATAGTTCCGAAATTCATGATAATCGGCATCTTTAATTCCGTCAATCATGATAAAAAGCATTATTCTGGTTAGAAAACAACCGTATCTGTGGTGTCCGTCATGAATTTCCCATGATGTATTTTAAGTATGTGCTTGGCATATGATGTGCTATAAGCAGATTTCCATCCATCTAACAAGGAAGTTAGTAATATGTTTCCAGCAACCATCGCCTCTGTGACAACCAATAAGCCGACAACAAACAATGGTAGGAGGCCCACTCGTCATACCAATGTGAATGGTGCTGCCAATCAGGCTTTATCGTTATCACCCTTACTGTTATTTCCAACGCAGGTCACACAGCCGCGTTTGTCACTAGACACGGGGCGGATGGCTCAGGATTTTATAAATGCGGGTATTGCGAATATATCGCTTACCCATGAAGGTGATCGCCAAATCAATTTTTTTGAACCGGGTCTGCCAGTTAGCCGTACATTACAACGGCATCACACGGCGATGGCGGTATTGCATTTACAGGAGTTGTTGGCGCAAACACCCAAGCCAGCGATTATTTTGGGGATGCAGTATATGAATGCAGGTGGTGTTCAACTCGCTCGTTATTGCCGGCAGCAGGGTATGGCAGTGTATGCCGATGGTTTTGCTGGTTTAACGCAGTATTATCAGTGCGATCATGGCAATATCCAGCAGTTAGCTTCAGCATTCACTGCAAATAAAGCCGATGGTGTCCCGCTCATTTATTTTGGTGAGCCACATTTGCTGCATAAAATGGTGGTAGCACAAGCCAGTGTCATTACACGGGTTGAACAAGCCTGGAAAAAAGGTGATCTCACGATTGTGGCACAGCAATATTCCGTATTTAGCGATCAGCAAAAGTCCTTTTGTAGCTCAGCTCAAGAAATCGTTGGGCAATTAATAAGTGAGGGCGAATGTGCTGTGTTGGCTACTGTGCCAAACCAAGTCAATGATCAGTCTCTGAGGTATTTTGTGTTGGCGAAATCCGCCATTCAACAAGCCCGAAATTGGCCGGATGCACTGGCGTCGATTTTTGTCTTGTTAAATTATCTCCCCACTCCACATGGTTCAGCTGTTTTTGATGTCGGTAGTGAATCAATATCGTTATTAAATAAATTGTGTGACTTGAACGCGGCGCCCAACTTTTCTTCGGCGGCTTTACGCAGTTTGTTGCAAGGTGCGATTGGTGATGCGTTGGGTAACTTAAAGGAGTTGGTCAATCTTTGGCGCGAGCGCAATACTACGCACCCAATACTACCGTTGGCGGTCATGGGCGATACGGCGTTTGTGAATGGCGGTGGTCAGCATCTGATGTTGAAATTTTCTGAGCACATTAAACAGGCATTTATTGCGGTGATCGTGTTGAATAATCATCAGCAGAAAATTGAAAATAGCCTGGCTGCTGCGCCAGTGCTTGGGCATCACAACGGCCAACAAATCGCGCAAGGCACTTGTGTGCATCGCGTTGCCAATTTAATTGCGTTAAAAAAAGCTTTGTTGACGTATGTTGAAAAGCTTGAACAAGCGATTGACGGACAAAGCGTGGGCAACCTGTTAATCGATCTTGATTTAACACCCTGCAGCCAATTAAAAAGTATGGCGCAACCAATAAAGGCGTTAAAAGCGGATGCAGCTCGAGTCGATAACCTTATGCAATTAATTAAGGCCATTCAAAATGCGTTCGACCAACCAGAAGTGCATGGTTATGCGTGCTCATTTTTTGAATTGGTGCATGAAATTACGCAGATTGAATCGACGCTTGCGTCGTTTCACTATCATGCAACTCTCACGGATCAGGAAGTCTTTGTGTCATTAGCGTTTCAAGTCGCGACTGCAATTGAAAATTCACAGCAATCGAATGAGGGCATGAATAAGCGCTCTGCCCGATTAGTGTTTATGAGCTCCTGTTTTCCGGTGCGCTTGCCCGATCAAATCCCGCAAATTTTAGGCTTGCCAGCAAGTCCTTTAGTCCCGATTTTTGTGGTTGCTGATACTCCGAATCACGCAACTTCGCCTTTTGAGATGGGATTGCCGCATCGTGAGTTTTTAACGGCAACTGTGCCGATTGAAAAAATGTTTAAATCGGCTACTCAGATAGAGGGTGATATTCATTTTGTAAATACTCGTCAAACAGCTTGGGTGTCTGAATTAACCCAAACGCTACACGATCAACAGGTGAAAATAGTGGTGGTGCGGATGTGAGTATACGTTATTGCCCTGAGCGCGAATGCTGAGGGCAATATATCGAGTAGAAGTATCAAGTGAGCGTTGGTTAAATTCTTTGTTTAGCATCTTGTGGAGTCCCTGTTAGTGTTGATTGAAGAAGCTAAGCGATAACAAAGCTTTTTGCCACAGAATGGCTGTTAACAATGATGTTATTCGCATAAGATTTTTGCTTCATTTTGGTGCTTATCTTGATTTTTAGTGCCCATGTCGGTAACTTGCGGTGCAAGATCAAACTGATCATTTAAGGAGCGCAGTGTCCAAATGTTGAAATGGCAGTGTTTAGTGTGTGGTTTTATTTATGATGAAGCGAAAGGTTGGCCGGAGGATGGTATTGAGCCGGGTACCGCTTGGTCGGATGTGCCGGAAGATTGGGCTTGTCCAGATTGTGGTGTGAGCAAAGCGGATTTTGAAATGATTGAGTTATCTTAGTGATGAGCGCTTCCGTGTCAGCGGTCTCGTTAAGTGCATCACCGCTGGTGATTGTGGGCAGCGGCATGGCGGGCAATCAGTTGCTCAAACAGTTCCGTAAACTGAACAGTGAACGTGAAGTCATTGTTATTTGCGCCGATAGCGGTGATTTTTATTCAAAGCCCATGTTGTCCAACGCGATTAAGCAAAATAAAACACCTGTGCAATTGCGGATGCAAAGCGCAGAACACTTGAGCCAAACTTTACAGGCGCGGTATCAAACCCATACCAAAGTTTTGCAAATCGATCGTGCTAACCAGCAGCTCATCACTTCGGCGGGTATACAACCCTATGGACAATGTGTGTTGGCCGTAGGTGCACAGCCGCGTCGTTTATCTTGGCTCGGAAATGCGGCTGATGAGCAAGTGCATGCGATCAATGATTGGCAAGCCTATGCACAATTTCGCGCACAATTAGACTTATTATTGCAACACAAAAAAGTGGGTGATATCCGTATCGCCATCATTGGCGCCGGTTTAGTTGGGTGTGAGTTTGCTAATGATTTGCGCACTTTAGGGGTGCAGGTGCTATTGTTTTCACCACAGGCTGAATGTTTATTTCCCGTTTTTCCGGCGCAGGCAGGTGTGATTTTACGCAATGCTTTGCAGCAAAACGGCATTGAATGTGTGATGCCATCGACTGTAACCGATGTTGATCAAGTGGATGGGCAGCTCTGCATTCGCGGTGAAGGCTTTGAAGAAAAGCATGTGGATTTAGTGATTACTGCCATTGGTTTGATTGCGCAAAATGAGTTGGCCGTCGCCGCTGGATTACACACGGATAATGGAATTTGCGTCAACGCTCATTTAAAAGCCAGTGATGACGCTATTTTTGCATTGGGCGATTGTGTACAAATTAATGGTGCGCAAGTTAATGGACAAAGTCTGCGTTATATTTTGCCGATCATGCATAGCGCCGCTGCGTTAGCGCAGACTTTAAATGGGACACCCACGGCCGTAAAGTTTCCGTTGATGCCTATTTTATTAAAAACGCCAGTATGCCCAATGTTGATTGCGGCTGCTACGTCGGGTCAAGCCGGTGAATGGCAATGGCAGGGTAGTGGTTGCGATTGGATGGGCCTGTGTCATGGTGGAAATGGTCATGGTGGAAACGGCCAGATGATTAATTTTGTGTTGAGTGGTCAGTGTCTATCAGAAAAATCCGCGTTATTAAAACAATTGGCGGTTAGTGGCTAGAGAAAATAATTTACAAGACGAGCGAATTATGGATGATGTACGACGTTATTTTTGTGTATTCATTTTACTCGGCAGCGCTGTGATGGCTACCGAGCAAGCTTCGGCTGTGTCGGTGCAGGAATCGAATATTTCACCGCAAGCTTCTGACATTTTAGTGATTACGGATTGGTTAACGCATAATGTGCCTTCAGCGGTATTGCAGCAATTAGAACAACGATCTAATGACGAGTTAGCATTATTACAAGCTAGTCGTTATCGTTTGCAAGCAGATCAGCTTTCTGCGGTGAGCGAACGCTTTAAAAGGACATTGAATCAAGAACGGGTATTGAATAATTGGCAACAAGCATTGCAGCGCCAAGTGAGCGTGGGCAAGATTGCGGGTCTTGCCAAACTGGCGCAAGCACCCCTGATCAATAATCCGTTATATGTTGAAATGGAAAAACGTTTGCGAGAAACCGACTGGACCTCGGATGAATTTCAAAATTATCAAACCATCTTACAAAAAAAATCGCCCAATCCTCAGCGTTACGCCTTGGTGCAAGCCATCGTGGTTGCGCGGGGCGGGTTGGTATTTGAAATTAATTTGTCAGTATCTGTCCGAAAACAATTGTTGATGACGGTAGCCAAGCTCACAAAAAATTGGGTGGCAGATGAAGCTCAGATGACTGAAATGCTCAGTATTTACCAGAGAAATCAGCTGGATACGCGCATGCCGGAGCAAGTGAATCGTTTGATGTATGCCTATCGATTCACCACAACGCAACAGCTGCAAGATTATTTGTTGCTGTTAGAAAGTGATCGTTATCAAGCGGCAGTGTCCGCCTGGCGTAATGCTTTGGAAGTGGCGCTTTTTAATGAGACAGATGTTGACGATAAAAAATAAGTGCCGTTATCTAGCGCTCATAAAGGGCTAGGCTTTCGAGATTCCAGCCCTTTTTTTGTAGAGATTAACTGATGTTACGCAACCCCACGAATTTTTTGTCGTAATGGTTCCCGCCCCTGCATACGCTAGCTTTGGCAGGGGGATGCGTCGTTCGGATTAACGGACAGACCTAACTATTTTGAATCGCTGCGTAACATCAGAGATTAAGATGGTGTGTGATTAAGGTTTTAGGGTTGTAGTAAGCCGACTACTTAAAGTTAAAGGGGGCCTAGTGAAGTAGGTGGCCCCAAAATCGCTTTTTAACTACTCTAAAGTGGGTGCATTCCTCCAGTTTTTTAGAGTAGGAATTACCCCGTATCCCGATTCCGTGAGAGGTAATTGTTGGATGCTATTTATCCCCTCCTCATTGGATGAATAAAGCTGAACGCCAGTGGGTGTATTGACGAATACAAGTGAAATCGTGTGGAAAGTGTTTGTTAAGTTTCGTCGCGTTAAGATTGCACTAGTCCCGTCGGATAAAATTCCATCACCTGAGAATATTTCGAACCCATAGGTGTATCCGCCAGTTGTCTCGCAATAGGCCGCAGCTGGAATAGTGGTGAAAAAAGCAACCCTGCCGTTATATGTAGTGCCTGTAGCAGTCATGCGTTCTGATGGATCAAAATCAACATACCAGCCTACTGCCCAGCCTGCTGCCGGCGCCCTAGTGGAGGAGAGGTTCACGTTTTCAAGTTGACTTCGTGTGATCGGAAAAGTGGCTGTAGCTGTAGTAGAAAAATGGGTTTGGTCACCGTCCTTGAAAGAATAAAAGGATTGGATGGCTGTATTTAAAATATCGGCTTTATCTAATAGTGAGCCAGTCCCGATCAGAACATATCGATTTTGTCGATATCTATCCATTTCGATTAAAGGTTGTGACGTGATCGGTTGTGGCTGGCCGGCACTATTTTTCAACTCAGCGATTTTTTGGATAGGATAGGTGCCCGCGAGTGGTGTTAAATCGACTCGCCAAACATTCCCTAACAAGTCACCAGCATAGACAGCGTCTGCGGTGCCATTCGTGTATTGGTTAACAAAAGCAGCGGCATGGGTTAATCCGGCAGGTGCAGCGAGAGTGCCGGTATTGGTCGAAATGGTTTGCAGTAATTGACCCGTTTTTGGATTGACAATAAAAAAGTACCCTTTGCCGTCTGAATTTTCATAACCAGAAGTCAGAATCACAACCCAACCATACCGTGCTGTTTTGACAATGACAGGACTACCATAGGAATAACCCATACGGGCATCACTAAATTCCCATTTCACTTTGGCGGCGAGATCAATTTCGTTAGTAACATTAGGATCAGTAACGTTCAGTGCATAAAAGCCCTTTCCGCCTTTGCCTAACCCACCAACTAATAAACTTTCCCAAGCTGGGGCTCCTCTGCTGCCGCCTACATACCCCATATCAACATCGGTTATGACCGGCGTGGCATCAATATAGTAATGATGCGAATAGTCTGGCCTTGTTAATGCGGCTAAACCATCAATTGAAGGTGTTCCATTGGGTCCAGTAAAAACAAAGCTTGGGATGTAGGCAAACATTTCATGGCCAGCATTGCTATCTGTGGTTGGGTCTGCTCCATTAAAGGCATGTAACATACCATCGTTACTGGGGTAGTAAACGGCGGATTTACGGTTACGGTTGTTCTGTTTGAAAGTGGCATAGCCAGGGTTCTTGCTATCCAAATAAACACTATTGGGTGGGCCAACTGCCACAATTTTCGCATTGATGATATCGCCCAAAGGTCCATCGATATTGCGTGTACGATAGTTGCCTACAGGTTGTTCTTGCGATCGATCACCCCGAAGGTAATTGATGATCTTGGGTAATTCTGCAGCAGTGCCAAGACTGGCTTTAAGGCTTGCATTCGTTAATCTGCTGGTTGTAAAGGGTATGCCTTGTCCCCTGTTGGGGCCAATGCTTGCGGTATTTTTGTTGTTGGTCGCAATAAAACGGTTGGTCTGGTTATTTAGAAGCTCATTGGCATTCCATACTTGAGTGTAGAAGAGCGATCCAAATCCACTCGAGCTAACCCACGCTGGATTTTCACGGACAGTGTAGGCGTTTACAGTTCCACTCCATCGACCAGTCGAGTAAACCGAGGTGTAACTCATGGTTCCGGTATCAGAGATAATCGGTTGTGCTAGTGTTAAACCACCCGTGGCGAGTGTTTTTTTGATGATGTTATAGAATGCCTTGTCTAGGCCTTTAATCATGCTTTCAGCATTATTAGCCCGAAAGTAATTGGCGGGATCGGCAGAATCGTCGGTAGCGGTAGCGTGTTGTACGACACCGCCGACATCGGTATTCTCTTCCGTCTTACTCCATGAAGCCGAGTCCAGCGGACTGTTGTCATAAGTGTCCGGGTTAAACCCGTTTGCTGTCGATAGATTTTTTATTTTTTTTGTGTCAAAGCCACCGTATTTTGCGGCTAAGAAATACTGATTGTCTTTAACGTATGCATCTTCTAAAACATCCAGCCAGTAGGTTTCAATGGTTTGTATGTCATTGAGGTCGGGGCGTTGATCGCGTGTATGTGCATCATAGGCAAGGCCAGCAATCAGTAAAGTACCAGTTGTTCCACTACGAGTTGTTCCACCATGACCAAATCTAAAATTATCTGAGAGTAATGGATTCGGTAAGGAAGATAACAAACTTTGATTTGCCGTTGGATAGTTGGTGCTCTTTTCCATTATGCCGACTTGATTGGTGCGAGTCGCAGCATTGACAAAGGTATCCGCAAGCACTTCTGGTGGAATGGGGCTGGTTGTTAACCTACTGCCGGGTACATTGCCGTCCCAATGGGTGAAAATATCTCCAATACCTAAAATTGCATTTTTTTGACAGCTATAGGCGATTGCAGGTTCATCGGTCCAGTTGGTTATCACGGGAAAATCATCCAGCATTTTCGTTTTGTCCGTGATTGAAAGCGATGAATTCAAATTGCTCCATGCAGGGACATTCGGAAGGCCTCTAAAATATCGTGTACTGGCATAATACAACTCACTCACTGGATCGTAACCTTTATAATCATGCTGTATTGAGCCAAACATATTGAGATAATTGGTGACGCCACTGTAAATAATCGGGACGCCCGTTTGGGCTGTGGTTGCACTGCTATCGGCTGGTCTTGGGTTTTGTATAAATACGCCTGTTTGAGCATCCCATTCCGAAAGCGGATTGGGCGCGGCGCTGTCAGATGGTATGTTCATCGTCGGCCCAACATAACCCAGTTTTGCACGTAATACGCCGCCATCTCTTGATTCGACGCTATCATTTAAATAGCCCATTGCGCCGAATCGTACTTCACTCGAATATTTTTGTAGTATGCCAGTTGGTTTGTAGCTGCTGCCGTACTGCCTGCAGTTGGTTTCAAGACCACCATGTGTTGGGTTGGGATCACAAACTTGCACGGCAACATAGGCTTGGTAATAGCTCGAGGGGTTAGTAACAGCTGTTGGATATTGGGTTGTGTTTTCTTCATCCGCTGGCGGGGCTGAGGTGGTCGTCAAGCAGTTATAAAATACCATCCGAAAACCTTGATTAGACACATGGACACACAGCTTGGGCCAGTTGGTTGGTGATATAGACGCGATGAGCGCAGCATTAGTAATCGTAACCGTATTAAAAAAATAAGTGTCATGATTATTAAATGCTTTTTTTAGTACGGTTTTTGTTGGCGTGTCTACTGAACGAGTTCCGCCGGTGAGTGCTTTTCTAAATGGGTCAATCGATTGTGTCGTTGCAAAGTTTAAGAAATTACCACTCCAGGTTGTGGTAGACACTGGGCAGCCGAAATCATAAGGCGGGATAGCGGCGTTGATGGCTTTCGCGCTGGGTTTAAAATAACCGTCTGTTGCGGGTGATGTATTGACATACTCATAACATTTTGCAGAGTCAAAATAGCCCCAATATTTTTTTCTATTGTCATAAGTTTCGGTGCCTCGAAAATTAGCCGATTGATTGGCAGTTGGGAATTCTACGGATAAATCAAGTAATACGTTAGTCGGTGGAGTTTGAACGAGTGGTTCATCCAATAAAGCAAACACAGGTTGAAAAAAAAATAGACTCAATAATGCAAGGCATAAGTAATGTGTGCGCAATACATACCGAACGAGTTGAAAATCCCGTTTTTCATGGGTTTTTTTTAGGTGGATGCTATTCAGTGTTTTCATTTTCTGGCTCCGAGTAGGCCTAATGCAAATTGACAACATCAGTTCGTAGCTGACATCTATCCGTTAATAACAACCTGGATGAATTGCTGTGTTTTCAGCTGATCCGTCAAGCTCTCTACTTTGACACTAATGCGATAGAGGGGATAAAAAGGTGGCGGCAGTGGTTGGGTATTCGAGGTTCCACCCAGATTACTAATGCTTGATTTAGGATTCAGACATTGTGTTGATTGCGGGGCACCCGCAATGTTGCAGAGTCTTTCAATAATGTAATTCATTTTAAATCCAGCTGAGGCGTCTGTTATTGAGGGGCTGGTGTACAATGTTGAGCCTAATTGCAGGTTTAATAAATCCAAAGGAATGCCATTGATATCCGTTGGTAGCATAACCGGTGAATAGTTGGCAGCTGCTTGATGCGCTGTTAAAAGATTGGGATCCCCTAACAAACCCGTTGGTGAAAGAAAATTTGCCATTGCTTGTTGAACCGCGAGATCGGTTCGACTCTGTAAATCATAGCGGAGAGCCATGTTAGTTGTCATTGCGTTGGTGTTGTTAGTGGAGCCAACCAAGCCTTGCACTGAGATGGCAAGAATTAAAATAACAATTTGCGCTAAAATCACCATGTTGTTATCGACTCGTTTGATCCGCTGGACGTCACTTATTCGTCATGTCTTCAATCACTATAGTGAAGGATATAAATTACAATTTGCTATTTCGTAGAACAATTGTTGTTTCATATACGCGATAATGGTATTTCTGTTCTGCGAGTGTTATTGGTATCGTCCTCCGCAGTGTGGTTGGTGTTAAATCGGCAAAAAAAGCAACGCTTGGTGTCGACTCAAACACATTATTGGTTTTGGTCACTGTTTTGCTGCGCAGTAAAAAACCAATGCGGATGGCTCTAATGCGTTGTAATAAAACTTTAGAGGTTTGTGAGTTATTCGTTAACGTTCTAGCAGCATAGGTGTCGGGACCAACGTCTCTCGGTTCTACCCAGCGATCCAGTGTCGCGCTTGGTGGGTTCGTCGTACTAATCCCATAAAGCGCTTGTAAATTGACAACCTCATCCGCAATGGTTTCGTTGGTCGGTGTTGTGTCATTGCTTAACAGATTGAGCTTCACGAGATTGCTCGTCGTGTCTATTCCCCATAAAGCGATCTGTGGGCGGTAGCCAAGGTTCAAAACAACTGCATCAGCTAGAAAACTTGTCAGAATCGGCGCATTTGCAGACGCATGCCATGTATTGCCTAAGCTGATTTGGTTCGTTGGAAAACCTGCAACCTGGGTGATTTCTTCAAGTAAACAATTGCCGACAGGATTGGTAAATTCATCATCATTAACCAGTAAAATTTTATCTTGGATTCTAAACCCGGTGGTGCTATAGACGGCAAGCTCAGTGGCTGAAGGTGGACTAATGAGTTTTGTACCCGTAATAGCAGAACTGGTACTGCCTGTCATGGTCATGATGATATCGCTATTGTTGCCAGCGCCATTAATGATAACAACCGGCGCCAGTGATAAGCGGACTGTCGCCGGTGTGAGTGCATTAAATGGCGTAGGTAACGCGTTGCTTAACGTAATTGCTGTGTTGTTTTTAGCGGCTTTAATCACACAGCCATAAGCAATAGACTTGGCATCAGCAAAACCATTGCCGGCCTGACCGATCACTTGTTGCATTTGATTGATGCTATACAAAGCGGATTGAGTAAAATTGTTTGAGCGATTACCATAGATGTTCTGATTTTTAAAGGTGCTCGCAATTTCCATTAATGTGATCCCAATGACGAGCGAAATCACCAATGCGGCCATCATTTCGAGCAGGCTAAAGCCGGTGATCATGTGCTGAGTCTGAAGACGGCTGTTTTTCATAGCACGATCACTCTCGTAATATATTGCCCTGCATCTCCTGAACCGCCTATGCCGTCTTCGTCGCGTCTGGTCCAGGTGATGGTAATTTCAGCGGAATCGGGCGTTGGGTTGGTGACATTGATCGTGCCTTCTTGTATTGCCATCCCGGCAGCGGGATTGGCCACTGTTATGTCAGTGAGTTGAATTTGCCAGCGGGTTAAATCAGCGGGTGTCGTTACAGCTGAATTTCTTGCTAATAATTCTGTGCTCACGTGCTGGGCAAATAAAAAGGCACGGCTGCGATTTTCTGCATCCAACGAATATTCGCCCATGCGGAGTTGTAATGCCATGATGCCCAGTAGGGCTAAAGAAATGAGCAGACTGGAAACCATGACTTCCAGCAGTGAAAAACCGTTGCTGAATTTTAAGGGAATATTGTGGTTAATCATATTGTTGTCGATTGTTCTCAACATGGATTGGTTCTCAACATGGATTCGATGTTGCAGCAGGCGTGGGATCGCAGGCTTGAATTTTTCCGCCGGTTGATACCTTGACTTGATAAGCCAGTGTGCCGTTGACCAGTATAGAGTAAGTCGGTGCCGCGCTGTTTAGCGTGAGTGCGAGCGGTTTACCGATGGCGCTAAACGTTAAGCTAGCAGGGCCGCTCACGGTAATGGCGGTATTTTCAGTGGGTGTGATTTTTTCGCCACCTATATTTTCTGCTATATCACCGATGATGTCTGGATCGGCGAGGGTGATGGCTACCCAATGGCGACCAATGATTGTGGCGTTGGGCGACAGGCCGGTTAGGTTGGTATCGTCAGTGAGTATGAATTGAACTTTATGTGAGCGACTCATCGCTTGTTCTCTGGCGAAGACTAAACCTTGTTTAATAATTTCGGCGCTTGTGCGCACTTTGGTTTTTTGGCTTGCGGTTTTTAAACTGGGTATGCTAACCACGGATAACACCCCGATCAGCGCCACTACGATCATGCCTTCTACCAGCGTGAAACCTCGGTTATATTTTGGCGACCTGTGTGCAGGCGACAGAGACGTAATCGGGGCTAACATGAGTATTGTCCTTTTCGTTTGACCCAGCAATTTCCGGCGGGAATAGCGGTAGTACCACCCCATTTGGCTGGTAAGGATAATGTTTGTTGGGTGTTGCGATTATTGATGGTGAATGCGAATCCGCTCATGCGGTTTTGTCCAATCGCGTCGATCCCAAACGTGGTGCTGGAGGACCCTGTAGGAGAAAATGTCGTAGTGATTAGACAGCGATAAGTAAAATTAGCGTTGCTGTCCGGGGGCGCAGCATTAATAAGCTCGCAGGGCGATAAGGGCGTTAGTGGTCCAGGTCCCAAAGACGAGGTATAAAACCGATGATCTTGAAAATAGCGCTCCTCTAGTGCACGTTGTGTCAATAAAGTAGTAAAAGCCTCATTGAGTTTGGCGCGCGTAATATAGTCTTGGTAAGGCGGTACGCTTATGGCGGCTAAACAGCCAATGATGGCCACCGTGATCATGAGCTCAATCAGCGTAAATCCCTTTGCAGTATGCATCTGTTTTTTCATAAATAACGCCACCGTGAAAATAAATGGATCACAGTTCACTATAAGCGTTCTGAACTGGAAAAAAATGAGGGAATTAGTAACGGTGCGATAGCAATATTTATTGATGGACTACCGCTTGATGATTTTGATGGCACGCTAGACGAAGATCAGTAAGTGGCGCGTTCATGTTTTGTTGTTGTTTGGTATTTGCAGGTGTTGGTTAAATCAAAATAGCTTTGCGATGCCAAGTTGCCAATAGCGGTTACGGTAGTCGACTTCATTTAATTGGGTGACATAAGAAAAACCAGCACTATTTTGGTTGTCGTTATCGATATAAAAAGTCTGATCATACCCCTGGTGGATGCGATAGTTGACTTGTTGCCATTGTGCATTGACGCTTAGGGTTTTATTCAGCGGATAGCTGTAACTGATTTGCCAGTGGTGGCCATCGCCTTGTCCATTGTGAGTGAAGGACACCGGATGCTCAAAGTCGGTGCGTAGATTCCAATTGGCTTTGGCGTCAAAACTGGTGTCGTAATAGTCGTAACGTAAACCCATGATGCCCCATGAAAAGGCATGTTCCGCACCGACGCCCAATGACCAAGACGCGAAACGGCTGTTATAGGTGCTGTTGAGTTGGTCAAAGCGCAAGCCGACAGGGAAGCGGTTGGCGATGGCAATCACCCCATTGCTGGTGGTGATGTTCAGGTCTTGCTGTTCGCGCCCCATAAAAAAACTGAGGAAATCTTTAGTGGGGTCTAACCAGCGCATTTTTAAGCCAAGGGTAAAGCCGTAGTGGGTATGATCATCGTTCTCAATATCAGCATAAGAGCGTGAGAATTCTTGTTGGCGATTATTGGCCGCATAATCGGAGTCTTGGCTTATACCGCTGCTGATTTTGCTGTGGCTCACATGGCCGTCTGCGTACAACGCCATATCCGTGTTGACGGGATAAAGTCTGGCAATGGTAATGCCGAGTCCGTTACTGCCCATATTGCGATAGTCAAGTTCAGATAAAATGTTGGGTGCGTATCGTCCGGCGGGGTCAGCGGCAATACTCCAGGACAATTCAGATTGTCCAAAGATCATGTCCGGGCGAACACTCCAAGCATCGACCATTAATCCATCAAACATACAGGCACTCGTTATTGATTGCGTTATTGTTTGCGCCACAGTTCCAGCCAACTTTGGCCGATGCGTTGCTGTTTAATACAATCAGCATACTGTTGCCATTCTGCTGGCAGCTTTGCATTCGGCCTATCATTGGTCGTTGCTGTTGGCATTTCAAGATACACCAATCCGTTGGTGTTCAGTGCATCCTGCGTGGCCACAAAGGTTAGCAGGTTGGACAATAATTGCGAATCACGAAAGGGGGGGTCGAGAAAAATAATATCAAAGCTCATTTTTTTTTCGTGGTGGCGAGTAGGCGCTAAATTTGTCGGTGATAACCAATCCATCGCGTTGCCATGGATTAGTTGGCAGTTGCTGCAATTAAGTGAGGTTTGGGTTTGTTGCAGTTGTTTAAAGACCGGCAGCTGTTGTTCAATAAAGGTGACATGCGCAGCACCTCGCGAACACGCCTCAAAACCCAGTGCACCGCTACCGGCAAACGCATCCAAGCAAACCGAACCGACTATGCTGTTTTGCAGCCAATTAAATAAAGTCTCGCGACCACGATCAGCAGTTGGCCGCAGATCGGGCGCGTCGATGACGGTTATTTTACGACGACGATATTGACCCGCAATGATGCGAATTTCACTCATGTAAACGATGGTCGTTAAGGGCTGGCGCTGGGCAAGACGGCGGATGTTGGTTCTATTGTGGATGATGGTTGTGAAGTGGGTGTTGATTGTGGCGTGGATGTTGGTGCAGATGTTGGAGTTGGTATTAATGTGGGTGCAGCGCTTGCCAGCGGATCGACCGGACCTAAGGTAATGACAATGCGACGCTCAGGTGACAGCAGTTGTTTTAATATCTGCAACGTGTCGCTGGTTTTGACTGAACTCAATTGTTGGGGAAAGTCGTTAATCTGCGTTGCGGGCAAATGATAAAAAGCCAAGCTTGCCAATTGACCCACTTGATTCAAGTTATTGGATAAACCAAGCGGGTAGTTGCGGAGCAGGTGTTGACGTGCGCTGTTCATCTCGCTGTCGCTGGGTCCTTCGCTGGTGATGGCAGCTAGCACAGTATCAATTTTCTGAAGCGCTTCGGCCGCTTTTTCATTGCGCGTTTGTAAGCTAATGATCAGCGGCCCTTGCGTTTGCATAGGGATAAAATAACTGTTCACCGAGTAGGCCAAGCCGGCATCTTCTCGAATCACTTGATTCAATCGTGAGCTGAAGCCACCACCACCAAGGATTTCATTGGCCAAATACAACGCGGCATAATCAGGGTTAATGCGTTCGATACCCAGTACACCGATTTGAATATGGGTTTGTTGGCTTGGAAAGGGAATATGTACATGTTGGTGGGCGGTGATGGGCGCGGGAGGGGGTAATTGAGGGGCGGTCTTGCCTGCTGGTAATGCCGTTAATAACTGATTGGTGATCGATTCTGCTGTTGCGCGGTCAATGGCGCCGACCATGGCCACGACCGCATTAGCGCCGACGTAATACTGATGATAAAAAGATTGTAGGTCGGTTTGCTTAATGGCTTGTAGGGATTCGCTGGTCCCGGTTGGCGATGCGCCATAAACATGCTGCGGGTAGAGCGCTTGCCATAAAACGCGTTGAATCAAAGCTGCGGGTTGTTGCTGTTCTTGTTGTAAGCCCAGTAACAATTGTTTGCGGATGCGTTCAACGGCGGGTTTCGGAAAACTGGGTTTGGACAAAATGGCGGTGAGCAGTTGTAAGGTGGGTTGGAGATGCGCAGGGTCGGTTAAAGTGCGCAATTGTACAACGGCCATATCGCGATAAGCGGCAATGGATAACTGGCTACCTAGGGTTTCCAGTTGTTCGGCGATGCGATTGACGTCGAGTTTATCAGTGCCTTGATCCAGCAGCGCAGCCGTTAAATTGGCGAGCCCGGGTAATTTTGCATCGCGCGCGCTGCCGGCATTAAAAATGATACGTAAATCCAGCATGGGTAAGTCGGCAGCGGGAATAAAGTAAATCGCAGATCCTAGTGCGTGCGTCCATTGTTGTGGTTCCAATTTAAAAGTGGCGCTTGGCCATTGCTGCGCATCTTTTAATAATTGCGTGACGTCAGAGGAACGTGGGGCTCGAGCAACGGCGCTTTCTGTTGCAGCTGCGGTTAAATTTTCTGATAACGCAGATTTTGTGGTTGATGTTGTGGTTATTGATGTTATGGCGGTTGCAGTGGCGTTGGGCGTGGTGGTCTCTAATGATTGAGTGGAGAGTGAGGTGGTGGATTCAGTCGCCAGTGGTTTGGTTTGCATGCGTTCATGTAACAGCTTGGTGATTTGCGCCAAGATTAAAATGCTGATGCCAATGAGTACAATTAAGGTGGGTAAGCGTTTGCGTCTGGCATGTCGTTCGGCGCGTTCGCGCATGGTTTGTTGAATGCTCATGCTAGGACGCCTTTTAATGATTGATAAATGCTTAAGCAGGGTTCTGCTTGATTAAGGGTATAAAAATGCAAACCCGGTGCATCTAAATCCAATAGCTGCTGACAAAGTTCGCCAACGACATCTTTGCCGAAAGCCAGTAAGCTGGCTTCATCATCGGCCAGATCTTCTAAACGTTTGCTTAACCAGCGGGGGATGTCGGCACCACAAGCCGTCGAAAAGCGCATGAGTTTTTGATAGTTGAGAATCGGCATGATGCCGGGAACAATCGGGATATTGATGCCCAGTGTTTGGCAGCGATCCATAAAATCACTGTAGGCATCGGCGCAATAAAAATATTGGGTGATGGCGCTGTCAGCGCCGGCGGCGACTTTCGCTTTAAAGTGTTGTAAATCGTCTTGGCCGCTGCGGGCTTCGGGATGCACTTCTGGATAAGCCGCGACGCAAATATGAAAATGATCCGCCGTATGCTGGCGAATAAAGCCGACGAGATCGGCGGCATATTTGAGTGTGCCGCGACCTAAACCCATGCCGGAGGGTAAGTCACCCCGCAAAGCAATTAAGCGCCCAATACCCTGGTCGCGATAGGTATTCAGCAGTTGCAGGATGTCTTCGGGTTCGTCACCAATACAGGATAAATGGGGTGCAGTGGCAACCCCAGTATGGGCGCGTGTTGATAATACCGCCGCGAGCGTGGTGTCACGCGTGGAGCCACCAGCGCCATAAGTCACCGAAAAAAATTCCGGCTGGACGCTGGCTAATAATGACTGCTCTTGTTTAAGTTTGCTAATGCCCGCTTCGGTTTTAGGCGGAAAAAATTCAAAGCTGCAAGGGACTTGCATACCCAGCACTCCGTTGATTTAAACAAAAACATATTCCTTCCCTGGCTAAGGGCTGGGGTTTAATAACGGTAACTCTCGGGTTTGTAGGGGCCTTTGACGGGGACGTGAATATAATCCGCTTGGGTGCTGGTCAATTGTGTTAGCACGCCGCCAAAACCTTCGACCATATAACGGGCGACTTCTTCGTCCAGTGCTTTGGGTAATACCTCAATACGAACTTGCTGAGTTTTTTGTGCTGAGGGTAAGCTAGCAAATTTTTGTCCAAACAAAAACAATTGCGCCAGTACTTGATTGGCAAATGAACCATCCATAATGCGGGACGGATGACCGGTGGCGTTGCCCAAATTCACCAGGCGACCCTCAGACAGTAGCAATAAATAGTTAGTTGGATTGCTGTCGCGATAAACTTTATGTACTTGTGGTTTCACTTCTTCCCATCGCCAATGTTTACGCATGTAGGCGGTATCAATTTCATTATCAAAATGGCCAATGTTGCATACTACTGCACCGGCTTTTAAGTGTTGCAAGATGAGCTCATCACAGACATTAATGTTGCCAGTGGTGGTGACCACAAGATCGGTATTGGCTAACAACGCTTGGTTGATGTCGTGCGCTTTGCCGGTGTTAATACCGTTGCGGTAAGCCGATACGACTTCAAATCCATCCATGCAGGCTTGCATCGCGCAAATCGGATCGATTTCGCTGATGCGTACTATCATGCCTTCTTGCGCTAGGCTTTGTGCTGAACCCTTGCCGACATCACCGTATCCCATGACCAAGGCTTTTTTGCCCATTAATAAATGATCGGTTGCGCGTTTAATGCCATCGCTTAAGCTGTGACGGCAGCCGTACTTATTGTCGTTTTTGGATTTAGTCACTGAATCGTTGACGTTAATCGCGGGCACTTTGAGTTGGCCGGCCTTTAACAAGGCTTGCAAACGATGCACGCCTGTTGTGGTTTCTTCGGTAACGCCATGAATGCCAGCGAGCATTTGTGGGAATTGACGGTGCACCATATCGGTCAGGTCACCACCATCATCCAATAACATGTTGGCATCCCAGGGTTTGCCATCTTTTAAAATGGTTTGCTCAATACACCACTCTGCTTCTTCATTGCTTTGACCTTTCCAGGCATACACCGCAATGCCGCTAGCAGCAATGGCAGCGGCGGCATGGTCTTGGGTAGAAAAAATATTACAAGACGACCAACGTACTTCTGCGCCTAATGCCACTAGTGTTTCAATCAGCACCGCAGTCTGGATGGTCATGTGGATGCAGCCAATGATTTTTGCGCCAGCCAAAGGTTGGGCGGCGGCGTATTGGCGACGTAATGTCATCAAAGCTGGCATTTCACTTTCGGCGATACTGATTTCGCGTCTGCCCCAATCGGCTAACGATAAATCGGCAACTTTAAAATCGGTTTTTTGGGTTTGAGTTTTCATGGCTTGCATGATGTGATCATCCTAAATATAAAGGTGAATAAAAGTCCCCTTTCAACAAGGGGAATAACGGTTCTCTCCCTGCTAAGCGGAGGGGTAGGGTGCAATGTCATTAACTTAAGGCAATAGCGTTTGGGTGATCCGATTATTTCTCTATAGCACGGAGTGCTTTATTATGACCGCAATCTTAATAATCACACCGTAGAGACAAGGCATGCCTTGTCTCTACATACTGCGCCGAACAGAGTGGACTTAGTCGGCCAATCGATTTCCTTAAGTTAATGACATTGCCTCCCTACCTTCCTCTTGGCAGGGGGAGGAGAAAAATCTTACAGGTTAACCGAATCACGCAGCGCTTGGGCTTTGTCGGTTTGTTCCCAAGTGAAGTCCACCAGCTCTCGGCCAAAGTGCCCATAGGCTGCTGTTTGCTGATAAATGGGGCGCATCAGATTTAACATTTCGATTAAACCTTTGGGGCGCAAATCAAAATGCTCGCGCACCAATTCAATCATGGTGTCATCACTGACTTTGCCGGTACCAAAGGTATTGAGGCTAATGGAGGTCGGTTCTGCAACGCCAATCGCATAGCTCACTTGAATTTCACAGCGATCGGCAAGACCAGCTGCCACTAAGTTTTTGGCTACATAACGACCTGCATACGCGGCTGAGCGGTCCACTTTGGATGGATCTTTTCCAGAGAATGCACCGCCGCCATGTCGCGCCATGCCGCCATAACTGTCGACAATAATTTTACGACCTGTTAAACCGCAGTCACCCATTGGTCCGCCGATGATAAATCGGCCAGTTGGGTTAATGAAGTACTGAGTTTTATCCGATAACCACTGTGCGGGTAATACGGGTTTTATGATTTCTTCCATCACCGCTTCATGCAGTGCGCGTTCGCTGATGTCAGGCGAATGTTGCGTTGATAATACCACGGCCTCAATGGCACACGGTTGACCTTTAGCATCATAACGAAACGTCACTTGGCTTTTGGCATCTGGACGCAAAAACGGCAGTTGCCCATTTTTGCGTACCTCTGCCTGACGTTGCATCAAACGATGCGCGTAAGTGATTGGTGCGGGCATGAGTACACTGGTTTCGTTACTGGCATATCCAAACATTAAGCCTTGATCACCAGCACCTTGTTCTTTGTTGTCGCCTGCATTAACGCCTTGTGCAATATCTGGGGACTGTTTGCCAATGGCGTTTAACACGGCGCATGAGTGACCATCAAATCCCATTTCTGAACTGGTATAACCAATATCACACACCACTTTGCGGGCCAGTTGATCGAGATCAACCCAGGCCGACGTGGTCACTTCACCAGCAATCACGACCATGCCGGTTTTGACGAGTGTCTCACATGCCACGCGAGCTTGTGGGTCTTGCGTTAAGATCGCATCCAGAACGGCATCAGAAATTTGATCGGCGATTTTATCGGGGTGACCTTCAGAGACGGATTCGGAGGTGAATAAGGTGTACTGTTTCATAGGACTAAATTTCCCTGCGAGTGATTTTTTAAAAACTACTAAACAATGTCGTTTGAATCGTCGAGTAGTCTTTGTGTATTTAAAGCCGAGCATTCAAAATTGCGATATTCTAACGACAAATAAACCAGGAAGCACTCCAATTTTTAATTAACGCTTATGGTTGCGGTTGGTAGCTTTGGCGCACGTCTTAGGCACTATGCAGTACTCATAGCTTTGGCTGTATTTTAATCAATGGTCATGTGGAGAAATAATGCCGGTTGTAGATTGTGAGTATAATTTTTGATTGAACATGGTCTGTAGGTTGAAGATGGTCTGTAGCTTGAGCATGACCTGTAGCAATGTACAGCGCAGCAAAAAGATTAACTGTAGCAAGACGTTTTTACGTGCTTTGCCTGCTGTGTACTATTTTTTTGCGTCGAATTTGCTTTTGCCAGTTCCAGCTAGTGCCAACTTGAAAACGATTTGCGGTTGGTCACGCGTGGAATAAATAATGTCAGTAGGGCACCGACCAGCACAGCGATAGTTCCTTGGATAATGCCATCAACACGATTGTCTTCGGACAGCTGACGATTTTGCTGCGTTAGCTTCTCGACTTCAATTTTTTGCATCTCGAGTTCTTCACGCATTTTTTGATTGGTTTGATTGAGATAAATGGCCTGTCCCGACATTTGTTTGAGTTGTTGGAAGTCCTCGTTGGCTTTCTGGAGTGCTTCAGTGATTTGCTTATTTTGTGTGCGTAGTGTTGCTAACTCGGTTTCCAGGGGTATCGCTTCCGTTTGGATGTTATTGGTTTGTTGATAAGTAAGCGCTTGGCTTTCTATTGCTGAATTACTCGCTGGTTTGTTGGTTTGTGCTTTGTTGGGCGCGGCATCAGCGTTGGTAATGCCGCCGCTTATTTGAAAAATTAAGCAAAAAAACAGTAGACGAAACTGGGGTAATGTCATACAAGACTTCCTAGTTAAAAACTTTGCCGGTATCTTATCGGGAAGCCCACCAAAATTCATCACTATTTAGATTAGAATGATTGAAGTTTTTTGAAGGATATTCTATGAAGCCCTTGTTGGATTTTTTACCGTTACTGGCCTTTTTTGCAACTTACAAATTGCGCGACATTTACTGGGCGGCTGCGGTGTTGATGATCGTGACCAGCCTGCAATATCTGGGAATGTATTGGTATCACAAAAAACTTCAGCGTAGCGAATGGTTGACTTGGATTGCTGTCTTATTTTTTTGCAGCATGACCTTGTTGTTACATGACGAAACGATTTTAAAATGGAAAGCGCCGGTTTTGTATTGGGTGTTGGCGTTAAGCTTTTTAATCACCCCTTGGTTTACGCGCATCACCTTGACGGAAAAAATGATGGGCAAGGCGGTGCAATTAAATCCTGCGCAGTGGCGAAATCTGAATTATAGCTGGGTGATGTTTTTTATCGTTGCTGGTGCCGCCAATGCCTATGTCGCGTTTTATCATGCGAGTATTTGGGTGGACTTTAAAGTGTTTGGCAGTCTAGGTATGACGCTGATCTTTGTATTGTTGCAGGGTGTGTATTTATATCGCTACATGTCACCCCCGATAACGAATTCAGAGTCAAACGCGGATTCAGATCTAAGCACTGTATTGGATCCACCGCTAGAGGTTAAGGCGCGTGACGCAGCTGATTGAAGTACATCCGCAAAATCCACAAGCCCGATGGATCAGTAAGCTTGTTAAATTACTGCAAGATGAAGCTTTGTTGGTCTGTCCAACGGATGCCGCTTATGCACTGGTGTGTTTGGCGGGTGCTAAAAAACCACTGGAGCAGTTAATCCGTATTCGGCAATTGGATCACAAGCATTTATTTACGTTAATGTGCCGAGATTTTTCCCAGGCCACTGATTATGTGCATATCGATAATGTGCATTTTAGATTATTAAAAAGCCTATTGCCGGGGCCATATACCTGTATTTTACCGAGCACGCGGATAACCCCTAAGCGGCTTTTAACGAAGCGACATTCAATGGGTATTCGTATTCCTGAACACGCGATTTGTCAGGCTTTACTTGCGGAGTTACAGCAGCCTTTGTTAATTTCAACTTTAATCATGCCGGGCGATGCGCAGCCATTAACTGATCCCTATGAAATTGCACAACAGCTGGATCATCAAGTTCAAGCGGTAATTGATGGTGGCGTTGGTCAGCATCAGCTAACGACTGTCATCGATCTTTGTGATGTTCGGCCAAAAGTAGTGCGTGAAGGCTTGGGTGCTATGAGTCGTTTTGTGGTGTGACGATTTCATGAAGTGAACGTGTAACGGAGCAGGGTTCATGTCAATCCATTGGTGTGCTACTAAGCCGCAAGATGAACACTGGATGCAGCAGGCATTGGCACAAGCTGAATGTGCGCAGCAATGCGGTGAAGTGCCCGTTGGTGCGGTGTTGGTGCAGGGTAATGGATTGGTCGCGGCGGCCCACAATCAACCGATTGCCAGCTGTGATCCCACTGCGCATGCCGAGGTTGCTGTGCTGCGCTTAGCTGCGCGTACGCAAAACAATTATCGTTTACCGGATACAACGCTTTATGTCACCTTGGAGCCTTGCATGATGTGCTTAGGGGCAATGATGCATGCGCGTATTCAGCGCTTAGTATTTGCAACCAATGAGCCGCGAGCCGGTGTGCTGATCAGCCAAGTGTTGGCGTTGGATTTTTTTAACCACCACTTGCAGGTGACGTCCGGTGTGTTGGCGGCTGAAAGTGGTGAGGTATTAAGGCAATTTTTTCAGCTAAAACGCGGGAAATCCCCGAGCACAAGAGAGAAATCACCATAAAGCTAGATAGATGTTCAGCTTTTCTTAAACGAAGGCTGCATTCTCTTACTCATGCTGAACTGCATTCGGAGGATTATCTTTATTAGAGGAGTTTGCTGTTTTGTTTTCTTTATTATTCGTCGCTAAATCTAATATGCTCTTAATGAGATCTGCTTTACTAACATCATTTATATCGGTTATGTAGTTATTTAAAGGTTGATCTATGGGAGTGCTATTGTTGGTACCCTCAGCATCAGATTCTGCTTTGGGGTCTTTAATTGCATTTTGTATAGCAGTAGCCGTTTGGATTAAATGTTCAGCTGTCATTTGAACTAAGATATTCTTATCAATATGACGTAAGCTATTCCGATCCCACTCAATATGTTTTAGCTCTAGCCTTTTGCCCATATCCAACAAGCTGGGAATTTTAGCGGTTTTAGCCGCGTTAATTCCGCCGCTGGCAATTGCCAACCCACCGCCAACTTGTAGCGCGAGCACCAAAATCGCAATCGCAGGTACAGCCAAGCCACCCGTGCTGGCGATCATGGCGGCAGTTACGACCGCGGCAATACCATATAAGACTTTTTTATCTTGGAGCGCTTCACTAATAAACTTACCCGCAGCTGAAACTGTTTTACAGGCTGCGCGATAACCGCCGGATGCTTTTTCTATAGAAAAAAGATTGCCTTCTAAATCCATTTTTACTTGGCCCGTCTGCGCACCCTTAATAGAGTTAAGCTCCTGCCTATTTAGCTTTAAGGTATGAGTTGTGGTAGGTGTTTTAAAAACTGGAGCTACCATATATTTTCCCTTTTATAATGATCGAGCTAGGTCGTTAAGGTTTAATAAATTGCTGGGCATGACCAAAGTTTGCTTTTAAATCTTGATGTTTGACCAATAAATGCAGAGAAAACGCTTGGTGACAAATGTCTTTCTTATGCAGAAATCCTGTAATAAAAAGCTCAAGCATCTTGGTGGTTAAATCAGTCAGTCTGATCGGAATCAGATAATGCATCTGTACCATTTGGTTATCTTCTGGATGCAGGCCAAAAGTACAGCCCTTGGTAGCTAAACCAAAGTAATTCAATTTTAATATTTCACGATAAGCCACTTCATAATTCGTAACGCTCGTCGGAATATTGATCTCGGCGGATAACAGAACGCGGTAATTTTCAGGTGGCACTGAGTCTTGATCATAACCGAGTAGATCGGTTAGCTCATCAGGTGCATCCTCGGGCAGATACATTTGAATCACATCCACGAGTTCAATGGTTAAAGGTTCATTGTTAATCTTGAAAAGGTAAGGTGATGGGTAAGGGGTTTGTTCAGCGGGATCAAGGCCCATGATTTCATGTAATGCATCAAAGAGTTGATGTTCAACCGCATTCATATTAGGTCACCCATGCGCAATCGATAAAGCGATAAAACAATAATTGGTTATAGAAAATCTATTAATTAATTTGCTGTTTATGTTTATGCTGTTAACGGCCATCTTATCGGGCTTTTGTTAAAAAAACAGCCTTGGCCAATTAAGTTAATTGTGCTTTTTTGTAAATGCGCTTGGCGTTAAAAAAGTGGGTTGAAAAACCAAGTTCAAATCTGAGCTGACATCTCTAAACGCGCTGATGCAGGAAAAATGTTAATGCATAAATTATCCATAATTATTCCGGTACTCAATGAAGCAGAAATCCTGTCGTCTTCACTGCAAGCATTATTGCTTTTGCAAGCGCGTGGTGTGGAGATAATTGTCGTAGACGGTGGTAGTCAAGATGAAAGCTGTCAGTTGATTCGTGAAGCAGGCTTGACTTTGTTGGTGGCACCCCGTGGACGGGCCAAACAAATGAATGTTGGTGCACAGCAGGCGAGTGGTGATGTGTTGTTGTTTTTACATGTCGATACCCAATTACCTGCGCAAGCTGATGCCATTATCTTGCAGCAATTTAATTTCAGTCATGGATCAAACGCCCGTCATACTTTGAGCACTCGTCATAAAGTGTGGGGGCGTTTTGCGGTGCGCATCAGTGGTCCAGCCAAAATGCTAGCCGTCATCAGTTTTTTTATGAATCTTCGCTGCTGGCTGACGGGGATTGCCACCGGTGATCATGCGTTGTTTATGAGCCGAGCGGCATTCAATGAAGTCGGTGGTTTCCCTGAACAACCACTAATGGAGGATGTTGCACTGTGTGCGCGACTGAAAAAATTGTCGTCACCGCTTTGCTTATCCGATAAGGTGATCACGTCGGGACGTCGTTGGTTGACACGGGGTATTTGGCCAACGATATTTTTGATGTGGCGATTGCGTTGGTTGTATTGGCGCGGTGTTTCCCCTCAGAAATTGGCTAAGGAATATCAATGACTGCCATCCTTATTTTTGCTAAGGCTCCACAACCTGGTTTTGCGAAAACACGTTTAATTCCGTTATTGGGTGCGGAAGGGGCGGCGCAATTGGCGCTACGCATGTTGCAGTACACGGTTGACATTAGCTTGGCGGCAGCCATTGGCTCTGTGGAATTATGCGTAACACCGGATATTCATGATCCTGTGTGGCAAAAAATTAATTTGCCAGGTTATCTGAATATGTCAACGCTCAACATTTCAACACAAGGCGATGGTGACCTGGGCGCTCGTTTGGCGCGTGCCATGCGGCGTCTGTTGCAGCAGCATGCCTCGGTATTGGTCATCGGCACGGACTGTTTGCAATTAACCGCTACTCATTTAGCGAAAGCAGTACAGGTGTTAACAGTACAGGATGCGGTGATCCATCCAACGCATGATGGTGGCTATGCCTTGCTGGGTTTGAGTCGTTTTGATGCGCACATATTTAACAATATTGCTTGGAGTACGGACACAGTTGCTGCGACAACTTTACAACGTTTGCATGATTTAGCTTGGCAAGTGCAGATTAATGAAACTTTGCAGGATGTAGATGAACCCAATGATATGAAATGGGTTCCGGTTGATTTTTTGTAACTATTCAGCACCTTGAGATTTTTTTTGAATAATTTTAAGTATGAAATTAGGCCAAGAGTCATTAAACAAGCAGTCAAGAGCGAGGCCGACCCCGACGCTGTGCTTACGACAAGTGGATAAATAAGAACGAATACGACAAAACACCTTGGCGCCATCGATAGAGCGAAAGCAGCCGGATATTTTTTGCTGAGCTTTAGTCATGCGCAGATCTTGCTCGCCTAAGTTATTGGTAAAAGGCACGTCAACATCCGTCATAAAGCGCAAAACATCTTGCTCAAATTTTCGCAAGCGCTCAAGTAGGTTTCGTGAATTACTGCGCTTGGTACGGCCAATTGTCTTGCTTCAAGAAGCAGATTTTCTTCGACGGCTTTTTTGATTGCAAGTAACAAAAGCTGCATATAGATTTATTGCAGCAGACTGTCACTGTGTTTGCAGGTAGTGGTCGAGAAGCGCGTGTAGGTGGATCTTTAATGGAAGCCGCTTTCGCTCAGCAATCTGGTTTAGCCTTCAATGATCATTTTATTTATGTTGTTGACTGTGAATCTAATGTAGTTCAGCAAATTGATTTGTTGAAACTGAATCCCCGCCGGCCACGTTTAACCATTGATAATCCCTTACTGCTGTCCACTGTAGCAGGGCTCCCTAGCATTAAATGACCAGCTGTTATTGCTCTCAGTTAGCTCTAGCTGATCTTAAATGAATATAATTTGATGCTTTTACTGAAATTGCCTGGAATATTGTTGAGCAATATTGCGGTACATTGCTTTTTAACA
>JANNXD010000078.1:0-4259 GCA_031409375.1 Gammaproteobacteria bacterium
GTAGTCGAGCGTTCTTTTTCTTGGCTTGAGAAGTGTCGTCGTTTATGGAAAAACTGCGAAAGAAAACTTAATACGAGTTTGCATATGGTTGTTCTTGCTTTTATACGACTACTACTGCAAAAACTTTGAACAGGTTCTTAGAGCACTTCACTTGGTGTCGCCTCTTTTCCTTATTATTAGCCCTCTAAAGCTCGACTCACCACTTCATACACATCCGGCGACAATCCAGACTGCTTAGCAATGCGTTCAAGCTGCGATCGCATCAACCCCTGACGTTCAGGCAGATGTTGCGCCCACTCACTTAACGGTGGCAACAACCGTGCGGCGATGGTGGGATTAATGGCATTGAGTGTCAGGACTTCATCGGCCAATAGCACATAACCTGCGCCATCCAAGCGATGAAATTGCTGCGGATTACTCCGACAAAATGCCGCAATCAACGACCGCACGCGATTAGGATTTCTACGATCAAACAACGGGTGCTGCAATAAGTGCTGCACCTGCAATAAAGTGTCACCTTGCGGGCTGGTCGCTTGTACGGTAAACCACTGATCCATTACCAACGGCTCATGCTGCCACTGCTGATAAAACGCCTCTAGCACTTCAATTTTTAAGGGCGATGGCGAATGCACCAAGGCGGTCAACGCTGCATATTGATCGGTCATATTATTCGCGGCATAAAACTGCGTGCGACATGCTTGATAAGCTGCGTCTGTTTGTGTTTTGCTGAAATACAATAAGCATAAATTACGCAGCGCACGCTGACCAATTTGTTCGGCGCTCGCTTGATACTCAGTTGGCATCGCGAACTGCAAATGCTGCTGCAACAACGGCAGAACGGCAGCGGCTAATTGCTGCTGCAATTGTTCCCGGACCACACAGATTGCATCAACATCAATCGGTGTTTGTAATCCGGCCAAATAAGCATAGTTTGGCAGCGACAGCATTTGCGCTTGACCCGCTTGATCGGACATCGTCTGACTGAACACTTGTTGAAATGCGTTCAGTACCACTGCGCTCAACTGCACCGATTTTCCCGCACGCCATTGTTGGCACTGCTGCTGAATTTCTTGCACATAAAGTTGCGTAGCGGCTTCCCAACGATTAAACGGGTCAGTGTCATTGGCCATTAAGAATGCCCACTGAGTCGGGGTATATCCAGGATTAAATTTTACCGGTGCCGAAAAACCTCGAAATAAAGAAGCAACTGGCTCGCACTGCACGTGGGTTAAAGTAAAAGTTTGCTGGGCTTGCGTTAACAGTAACGTTTTTTCTGCTGAATAATTTTCATTAGCGACAGCAAATAATAAAGGCTGACCCGTTCGACTATCCAACAAGCCGACACGAATCGGAATACTCAGTGGCAATGCCAGGGGCTGCCGCGACGTCACCGGCGTATGCTGCGTAAAGGTCAATTGGCACGTATGGGTTAACGCATCATAAACTTGTTGCACACCAACCTCGGGTGTTCCGGATTGTTCATACCAACACTGAAAGTGGGTCAAATCCACTTGATTGGCATCGGCCATGGCTTGCACAAAGTCATCACAGGTCACCGCCTGACCGTCGTGACGATTAAAGTATAAATCCGAGCCACGGCGAAATCCGTCTGCACCCAATAAAGTGCGCAACATACGCACCACTTCCGCGCCCTTTTCATAAACCGTTAGCGTGTAAAAATTATTGATTTCAATGTAACTATCCGGACGAATGGCATGTGACATGGGGCCGGCATCTTCGGCGAATTGTAAAGAACGCAGCAAATTCACATCTTGAACGCGCTGCACCGCTTCCGAACCCCTGTCAGCAGAAAAACATTGATCACGAAATACCGTAAAACCTTCTTTTAAACTTAACTGAAACCAATCTCGACAGGTAACGCGATTACCACTCCAATTATGAAAATACTCATGAGCAACAACACCTTCGACGCGCTGAAATCCGGCATCCGTGGTGGTTTGCGGATGCGCCAATACACAGGAAGTATTAAATATATTCAGCCCTTTGTTTTCCATCGCCCCCATATTGAAATGACTCACGGCAACGATCATAAAAATATCCAAATCATATTCACGACCATAGACCTGCTCATCCCATCGCATGGCATTTTTGAGCGACATCATCGCATGACTAACTTTGCTGACATCCTGCGGCTCAACAAAAATTTTCAACGCGACTTCACGACCTGATTGGGTGACAAAACAATCGGCTACACAATCCAGTTTTCCCGCGACCAGTGCAAATAAATAGCAGGGTTTTTTAAAAGGATCACACCACTCCACCCAATGACGATTAGCATCTATATCACCGGTGGCCACCAAATTACCGTTGGACAACAACACCGGAAACCGCTGCTTATTCGCAATAATTTTGGTGGTAAACAGCGCCATAACATCAGGGCGATCTAAATAATAAGTTATTTTACGAAACCCCTCAGCTTCGCATTGCGTGCAATACATGCCATTGGAAAGGTATAAGCCTTCCAATGATGTATTACGCGCTGGATGAATCCGGGTAACCATGCAGATTTCGGTGTCATCTACCGACAACTCTAAAGCGAGTGACGTTTTATCCAGCTGATATTCATCCACCAGTAACACGCGGCCTTGCACAGCAATGCTGATCAACTGAAGATCAACGCCAGATAAGATCAAAGGCTGTTTTGCAACTTGCTGATTGCGCTTAACCCGCAGACGATTGGTGACCTGGGTGAAGCTTTCCTGCAAATCAAACGTCAGATGTACAGAGTCAATCCAATAGGCAGGCTCGGTGTAATCTTTGCGATAGATGGTAACAGGGCTATTGTTGGCAACTGGTGGTGTGGGCATACAGATACTCAGAAAGTGGTTTATAAAAGATAAGCGATTTAAGTGACGTAAGATTAACGCAAAACGATTGGCTGATGATCAGTATGTGCAACACAAGCCTCAGCAGGTTTTGGCGGAATGTAGGCGGTGCGATCCATTTCAGCTACATGCTGCGATTCATATAAAATAATGCCTTGCAAACAGGACTCACGTTGTGCAGCAGTGAGCAGCGTACCATCAGACCATTTTCCCAACTCAACGGCTAATTTAAATCGAGCATAAACGTCGGTAGTTAATAAATTTTTTAAAGTAGCTATATCCACAATAGTATCCATTTTTAACAAAAAAAGGAGCTTGCAAACAAATAGGTGTTTTTTGGGAACGCAAAAGCAAAGTTATTTGCTGTTAGGTTCTCTAGGTTAAACGACTGCTCCAGCCCAACTTGGAGCGGCACACCTCATAAAAATTATGCTGCAACGGGTGCAGCACATTCAGCTTATGCGATTTTTTATTCACATAAACCACATCACCAACTTCCAATTGAATGCCCTGTTGGCCATCGCAGCTGATTTGTGGTGCTGTTAATTTCGATGCGCCAATAATCAATTTAATTTCACTGTTCGCTGGCACCACCAGCGGTCGACTGCTCAAGGTATGCGGAAACATCGGCACCAATGCAATGGCATCCAAGCTGGGATGCATAATCGGCCCCCCCCCGGATAATGCATAAGCCGTGGATCCGGTTGGCGTCGTAATAATTAAACCATCCGAGCGCTGCGTATAAACAAATTTACCTTCAATATACAGTTCAAATTCAATCATCTGCACTACACGCGCAGGATGTAAAACAACATCATTTAAAGCGCTACCATTGCCTACCGGCGAACCTGCCCGCTTAACCTGGCACTCCAACAAAAAACGACTTTCAATCGTATAATCACCGGCCAAAATCGCCGTCAATTGCGATTCAACTTGCTGCGGCAATATATCCGTTAAAAACCCCAGCTTGCCACGGTTAACCCCAATCACAGGTGTTTTATGCTGGCTCAGCGCACGGGCAGCTCCAAGAAAACAGCCATCGCCACCAATAATAATGACCAGATCACACACTTCACCCATCATTTTTAAACGTGACACTTGCCATTGAGCTTGATATTGAGGTTCAAATTTTTCAGCAAGACTGGATTCTAAAATGACATTGAGTCCTTTAGAACTTAAAAAAATGGCGATTTGCTGAACGGTGGATAGGATGCTGATATCATCCAATCGCCCCATCAATCCGACATTTTTTAAATTTAATTCCATGCAAGACCCAGCGTAGCTGCAAAACTAAATTACAATTTAGCCTACTCTACTGTTTACTCGACAATCCGACAAGTTTAATTCCCTCGAGAACTATAGTGGACCCCGAAAACAGGACAGCAGTTTAAGATAGAGGCTGCCGGAAAATAA
>JANNXD010000079.1:0-10633 GCA_031409375.1 Gammaproteobacteria bacterium
CACATCCGCCGACCTGGTTACATTACACCGCCATCGAAGCTTATCCTTTACACCACGATGATCTGGTGCGCATTCACAATCATTTAGACTGGCGCGATAAAAGTCTGCTGACGCATCTGCTGCTGCATTTTCCACCGGCCGTACGCGGCGTTTATCGACTGTGCTGGCCACATCAACGCATTACGTTAACCCTGTGGTGGATGGATTTGCAAGAAGCTTTGCCCCAGTTAAACACCAAAGCCGATGCTTGGTTTCTCGATGGTTTTGCCCCCAGCAAAAACCCCAACATGTGGTCCGACTGTATTTATCCAGAACTGGCGCGCTGCTCAAACCCGCAAGCTCGATTTTCTACCTTTACCGCTTCCAGCCTAGTACGCCAGGGATTACAGCAAGCTGGATTTATGGTCAACAAGGTCAAAGGATTTGGATTTAAGCGGCATCGTTTAGAAGGGTATTGGCCTAAGACCCGTGCTGAACCCTCGCCCAGCGCGCCTAATGATACTTCTAACAACGATTATTCACAGCGACTCAACCCGTCGAGACACTTCACCCATTCGCGGCGCGCCTGTATTATCGGTAGTGGTATCAGTGGTTGCGTGACCGCACGCGCGTTTGCCGAACAAGGCTACCACGTACAGGTAATTGACACCGCACCTCAGATTGCCAGTGGTGCTTCCGGCAATACGCAAGCAGCATTATTCACCCAGTTATCGATTCACAACAGTCCCTATAACCAGTTTCAACATGCCGCCTACGCCTTTGCCAGGCAAATGATTCGGCCTGCAAGCACACCTTGGCCCGGCTTGCAGCTGTGTGGACTGGTGAATTTACCAGCTCAAGCGCGTGACTTTCGTAAGCAATCCCAATTGGCAAACACCCAATTGTGGCCAGCACATTGGATGCGTAACGTCTGCGCACAAGAAGCCAGCGAGCTGGCGGGCATACCGATTAATCAAGATGGCATGTTTTATCCCTTATCGGCTCGCATCCATCCATTGCGATTATGTCGACAACTGTTAGCGCATCCGCGCATCGAATTACTGGCGCAACATCGCGTCAAACAACTCCAGTGGACGGCACCAGGCTGGCGCTTACACCTAGACACCTCAACATTAAACACATCAACAAACACATCAACACTGAACACCCAAATACTAGACACCGAACTGTTAATTTTATGTACCGCTGAAGCTACCACCAGCTTGTTAACCAATTGCCGGTTGTCCCTGCGACCGATGCGTGGACAAGTAACCGAATTACCAGAAAATGCCCTATCAAAATCTTTGCGCTGTATTGTCAGCGGCCAAGCTTATGTCATACCTGCACAAAACGGGTATCATCTCTTAGGTGCCACCTATGACCCTCATGACTTACTGGTTGATGTGCGAGACCAAGATCATCTGCGTAATCTCGCAGGCATACAACCCTGGAGCCCAGATTTACATCAAGCCTTTATCCAGAGCCCGCGACCTTGGCAAGGACGCGCGGCGCTAAGATGTCAAACACCCGATTATTTACCGCTAATCGGCCCCGTGTCTGCCATCGATACCCTGCACGAGCAACCCTATGAGGATTTATTGCTTCATTGCGGTCAAGGCTCGCGTGGCTTTACTCAAGCGTGGCTGGGTGCAGAAATTTTGCTGGGCTATGTCAGCAATCGCGGTTTTCCGCTGAGTGAAACCGCACGCTTGGCCGTACACCCAAATCGTTTTCAACAGCGCTTTTTAAGAAGCCAATCGGTAAAACCAAAGTTATTTGCATCAGCAGTTAAATCAGGCCGATTGACGAGGCCCAGCTAAATATGCAGCGATTATTGCGCTCACCTTTATTACCGCTACGATTGCTATTGCTTTGGTTATGCGTATTTGCCAATCTGGTCTACGCGACCAATAACACACCGACGATCCATTATTTTCTCGACACGCACGCCAATTTAACCATTGATGATTTACAAAACAATCCAACCGATATTGCTTTTCATGTCACCGATGCGAAAATTTTAGCTGCTGGCTTTAGCCGCTATCCATTGTGGCTCAAACTACAACTCACCGCCGATAACACCCAGGACATATTTCAGCTCGACAGTTTTTTACTCGAACAAATCGATTGGTATCAATTAATTGACAATGCCACCACTCAATCTACAACAGCTCCATCTCCAATTATTCAAGCTCCCATCATTCAACATACACAAATTGAACACCCACTATTATTATCCAATCAACTTGCCATTACCCCCGCCGTGAATAGCACGGTATGGGTACGCATCACCTCAAAAAGCGCCATTCATTTATCAGCATCGCTCACCACCACAACACAATACCGACCGGCGACTAACCTGAGCTTACTGGTATTTGCCATCACCTTATCGATGGGGATTGTTGGTGTCATTTTACATACGCAAAGTCAACAACAACGCTTATCACTCTTGTCACTGCAAAGCTTATTGCTGGTATTAAGTGGTTTAAACTTGCCGGTTATCAGCTCACTGGGTTATACCGCTAACGCGATGACAGCCAGTTTATTGCTGATATTTTTATTGCGTGTCAGCAATAGCGCACAAGAGCAATCCTGGTGGTCTATACGCCAGCTGCGCATCATTCGCGGCCTGATCCTCGTGTTATTACTTGCCAACTTTTGGACAAACGCGCCGCTGAATAGCACGCTGCTGTTATTGCTCAGCGTCCTGAGTTATGCGCTGTGGGCACCATTTGCCCATATACATATTACCCGCAGTACCTTAAAAATCTGCTTTAGCGTGATCACGACCGATTTATTACTCTGGATTATTTGCTTCGGCATAATCAGCCTGCAAACCGGATGGTGGCCCTACCCACAACACAGTGAACTGGCTTGGAACATCATCACTGCCTGTTTAAGCGTGAGCTTAGGGCTCTTACAAATACGCTCATTTATGCGTGAGCATCGCAACATTCACTCACCAACCACCACCCACACCCATTTTCTGCATCAGCAGCAGCGAGATCACAAAGTTTTCAGCAGCTTTTCACCTCAACCGGTGGCGGCTAATGAAACGTTATTACGCCGTGTAAAATCCGGCATGCGGCAAGAAGATGGCAATGGCCACTTACATGATCATCTTTCTGTGATTCAACAAGAAATCACTACACCACATTTGGTAGCACATGAACAAGGCACTCAGTTGCTAGCACATGCCTTTAATTTGCGAGTATTGGGCCACGAGCTGCTACAAGCGGTAGAAAACCTGGCCTATAGTCAGCAAACTCCAGTGCTATTTGCCATTAAACCCGGTACGCATACACATTTAATTGGCCCTGCCGACGCCTTCATGACCCTGCTGCAACAGCTCACCAAACACAGCTTGCAACAGAGTCTGCGTCACCAAGGGCCTAAAAAAAATATCAATGCCATTAGCGTACGCATAGAAGATGAAGGCTTATTTGACACAGCTAACCACGCACATCACCAATATCCTGTGCTGCTAAAAAGCCATCTACGTGACAGCAATTGCTTAAGCGAAGAACAAACCAACTTACTTAATCAAAACTTAAGCAATTTCACAGATCAACAGCACAGCCAACTGCAACAAGATTATCCGTACTTACTCGCCGCCAAACACTTGGTCGAACAACTATATGGCCAACTGCAAATTTATTCAGAAGGTGCTAGCACCACTTGCTACACCATTACTTTACCGATGCAAAGCGCGCAAGCGCATCAGCCTGAACCACCTAAAAGCTTTTTAACTTTAAAAAACAAAAAAATTCTATTGATGACCTACGATAGCGAATATGGCATGACCATGGCCGAACAAGCCAGTGGTCAAGATATCCCCTTGAGCTTAGCTCTGTCCATTAGCCAAGCGCGTCGCAATCTGCAGCATAGCCATCAAACCGATGCACAATTTGATTTGCTGGTGCTCGATTGCAGCCAAGCCGAAGAAACCCTACAGGCCTTTATCAGTGAAATTCACAGTTCGTTGCCAGGTTACGCACATACACCTTTGCTGTTATTACACGTGCTTACCAAAACATTGCCACAAGGCGATCATTTTAAGCACGCCAGCAAACCATCCGCATTTGTACAACTCGGCGCACTGATCACAAGTTTACTCAGCAAACCGACCACAACAAGCCAACCTTTTCTCGCTGATTAACTATACTGCAAAATAACACCATTTTTTTTCAGGGATGCAACGCCTAAGTCACGGACGCAATCATGTATCTCAATTATTACGGCCTCGCCAAACAACCTTTTACCATCACACCCGATACGGATTTATTTTTCGCCGGAAATGAACGCGGTGCCGCACTTGAAGCCTTGTTATTCACCATTAATAGTGGCTGCGGTATTATTAAAGTTATTGGCGAGGTGGGTACTGGCAAAACTTTACTATGCCGCATGCTGGCCAATCATCTGCCTTTAAATATTGATGTTGTGTATCTCGCCAATCCGTCATTATCGCCTGAAGACATGCTTCAAGCCCTTGCTATTGAATTAGGCTTAAACATCCCTCACGATGTCAGCAAGTTATATGTCATTCAACAACTGACACACACGCTACTTGATAAACACGCGCAAGGTCGACAAGTCGTCGTGCTGATTGAAGAAGCACAGTGCATGTCGATCAACAGCCTTGAAGAAATTCGCCTGCTCAGTAATTTAGAAACCAACCACCATAAATTATTACAAATGGTGTTATTTGGCCAACCCGAGCTCGACGTCATGCTGGCTCGCCATGAAATTCGTCAATTAAAAGAACGTATCAGCTATAGCCTGTATTTACGCCCTTTTCTCCAAAAAGACATCCACGAATATCTGAGCTTTCGGATGCAACAATCAGGTTATCGAGGCCCAAGAGTGTTTAGCACTCACGCCGCCAAATTAATTTCCAAACATTCCTCTGGCCTGGCCAGACGCATTAATTTAATTGCCGATAAAGCACTCATGCTGGCTTTTGTCGATGGCCGACGTCAAATTAGCGCACGCGACATTCGTCTTGCCGTCCAAGATAGCGAGTTTAGTATTTCCACGACCTCAATACGCAGCACATTATTAGTCATCTTATTATTAAGCAGCTTGAGCCTATTGCTCTGGACCACCTGGCAAGCAGGTAGTCTATGAGCGTACTACTCAATGCGCTGAAAAAAGCTGCTGATCAACAGCCATCACTAGCATCTGCGAACATCATCCACTCACCCTCATTCAATCGCAACCCCAGCCAGACAATAGCACCCGATAGATCACCGCCTTCGATTGCACCCCACTGGCAACACATAGCCGAACGTGGTGCAGCTTGGTCGCATTCTTCGCATCTACTAAAACAACGCTTAAATGCGCTACAACAAAAGGTAAAAAGCCACCAACAACAGCTTGGCGAGTATCGGCTAGCATTAACTCAATTTTCGCAAACACAATTTTCAAATTCACAGCAACCAACGCCGTTAACAGAGCTCCCAACAAAGCCACCTTCAACGGGGGCGATTGAACAATTATTTCAACGTCAAGCAGTCTCCAACAGCCAATGGTACTGGCCGGAAACGTCAACGCTGCTGAGTACAATTTGCTTAGCCAGCTTATGTGGACTTGTAGGGATTATTTGGCAAAAAGAGCTACAGCAATTATTCACCACGCCAATGTTAGTCAATCAAATAGCAGCTACTCCAATAGCAGCTACTTCAATATCAACCAAACCAATCGAAACAAATAACCACAATATAATTCATAAACAAGAGACAACTAACCGCGTTGCAGCAGAAGCGATAACAGCCTCGAACCAAAATACTGATTCGCTCGACATCGCAAAACCGAGTGCTGAAAATAACGTCATGACCGATGCAAAACCATTGCTCAATTCTGAAGCTGAACTAGCCGATAGCAGCCCAGAGGCAAGCTCGATGGGAAATATAGAGCCCGACTTAGCGTCCAATACATTACCCACAAACCTAGATCTACCCAACAACGATCTACCCAACAACAATGATGTGCCCATTATTTTTGTTGAGCCACGTATTCCACCGCAAATGACCATTACCAAAAGTAAGCGCTCTCTTCACGAGTTTTCAAGCAATCAAGAAAAATTGGCCCTTTTTGCAGAAAACGCAATAACACCAGGCAACACCACTATGCGCCAACAATTATTACAAGATGCTCAATCCGCTTGGGGACAGCAGAATAAGCGTGCTGCCGCTCAATCATTTAAACAATATTGGCATCTTGTAGAACAACAACCCTTAACTCAACAAGCGCCAGAACTTCAATCCAGTTTCCAGCAACTCTTTAATAATGGCTATTTCGAACTCGCGTTTTATCTGCTGCAAGCAGATCTACAGCAAGGTCCATTACCCAGCATCAGCATTTATCATTTATTTAAATTAATTCCAGAGCTACCACTCGAAACCTTAGAACCATTTTTTGTTAGCCTCAGCAAACAACACCCAGACAACAGCTTGCTGTATTTTGGTTTAGGCAATCTGTACGCACTTCATCAATACTGGCAACCCGCATTGACACAATTTACGCTTGCAACAAAATATGATCCGCGCAATGCCGACGCCTTTTTTAACGCTGCCATTAGTGCAGAACATTTACAAAAATATCACGATGCAATTAACGCTTATCAACAAGCCTTAAAGCTCTCGCGCCAAAAAACATTTAGCTTTCCACAACAGATTGCGATAGAGCGTTTGACTATGCTAAAAAAGCGCATCAACGAGTAAAAAAATGATGGCAGAAAAACGTTTTGACCAAGTGTTAATTTGGCTATTTATCTGTGGTTCACTGATCGCACTGTTCATGAATTTCACAGCCTTACAGCACAACACTAAACTTTCTCGTCAATATGCTCTGAAGGTACCTTTACAACAAGCACGCCAATACGTTTTACAATATGCACAACTTCAAGATCTATTACCTTGTGCCGACGGTAATGGCGATGGCTTTAGTGATGTCATCCAATCAACCACGCTATCCAATGGGATAAAAATCGAATCTAACCATGCTTTACACTGCCAATATCGGTTAGGCTGGTTACCCGAAAAAACATTACAACAACCTGGACTGCGTGATGAAGATGGCCAAAGATTTTTGTATGCAGTAGCAGAGAGTGACAACCAGCTTCTATCTATTAATGGACAGGAAATTGCTCTGGCCATCTTATTATCCGCAGGTCCTGCCATGAAACAGCAAACCGCTCGGCGTCCGCCAATCACGAATCAACAGAATTTCCCATTACAGCCAGCGCTTTATCTTGAAGGTGTAAATGCACAACAACCCTGGCAACAATTTAGCAGTCTTGGCAGCATTGAAAGCAATGACCGACTAACTTGGATTACCCTCAGTGATTGGCAAACAAGATCATGAAAAAGAAAAAATTACACTATGCAAAACATCAACGTGGCCATGCATGGATCGAAATTATTCTTGGAAGCCTATTCTTAACCATGCTATCAACCAATAGCCTACGGGGTTATCACCTATTGCAGCAAAGTAAAACGGTACAATTACATTATTATCTTAATCAAATACGCTCAGCATGGTATGACTTTCAAGATAAATATCATGCATTGCCCGGTGATTACGCATTTGCACAAAGCAATATTGATTCAAGTCTCCACAATGGCAATGGCAATGGGTTGCTCGACAGTGATCAAGAGCGTGGCCAAGTGTGGGCACATCTAGCCGCTGCTGGTTTATTAAAAAATAGAGTCGCTATCAAAGATTTTAATACCGCTCAGCTTTGCCAATACGCACGCTGTCCTTACAATGGTTTTGGACAAGGTTTTTTAATCAGCTTCACCGCCGCAAACGACAACACACTACTAACGGTTAAGGGTGTTTCGTTAACAACATTAGCCTTACTTGATCAACAAATTGATGATGGCTTACCCAAAACGGGCAAAATGCAACTGGCGCCAGACTCACCCAATATTTGCTTTACCGATGAGCATTACACACAAAGTAATATCACTGATTGCCAAGCAGTATTACCCCTTCCTTAATTACGCTCTACCCATCCACAGACGTCTATACTGAACGTTTAAATTTACGCTGCAAAAACTTCTTCTAAAAAAAGGTGACTGACGTGCAATTTGATGATTATTTAAAAAGAATGGTTGACATGGATGGTTCGGATTTATTTCTAACAACCGGAGCCCCCATCAGTTCAAAAATTTATGGCAAAATGCAACCCATGGACAATCGTCCTCTGGAAAAAGGTGAAGTGCTCGGCATTGCCGAACGCTTAATGAATAGCGAACAACGTCAACAATTTCAAGAAAAACCAGAAATGAATTTGGCCATTAGTCGGCCTGGCGTTGGGCGCTTTCGCGTTAATATTTTTAAACAACGCAATGAAGCTAGCATGGTAATTCGCGCCATCAAAACCGAAATTCCCAGCTTTGAATCCTTACAACTACCCCCCATCTTACTCAATGTCATCATGCAAAAACGCGGCTTAATTTTATTTGTTGGCGGCACAGGCTCAGGAAAATCAACCTCACTGGCTTCATTAATTGATTATCGCAATACGAATTCGTCTGGCCACATTATTACCATCGAAGATCCCATTGAGTTTGTGCATCGCCATAAACAATGCATCGTGAATCAACGCGAAGTCGGTGTGGATACCGACAGCTATCATGACGCTTTAGAAAACACCTTAAGGCAAGCACCCGATGTGATTTTAATCGGCGAAATTCGCAACACCGAAACCATGGAACATGCCATTGCTTTTGCCGAAACTGGCCATTTATGTATCTCAACCTTGCATGCCAATAACGCCAACCAAGCGATTGACCGCATCGTCAATTTTTTTCCTGAAGAACGCCATAAACAATTATTTATGGATTTATCATTGAATCTGCGCTCTATCGTGTCGCAACGATTGGTACCCACTGTCGATGGCAAGCGTGCCGCCGCCGTAGAAGTTTTACTGGGCACACCACGGGTTTGTGAGCTCATTAAAAACGGCCAAGCCGACGAAATTAAAGAAGTGATGTTAAAATCCGAAACACAGGGTATGCAAACCTTTGATACCGCCATCTACAAACTTTATAAAGAAGGCCGCATTACTTTAGAGGATGCCCTCAAAAATGCTGATTCTAAAAACAACTTGCGTCTGCGCATTTCTCTCGATGAAAACCCAACCGCCTTACAAGCGGAGCCCAGTAAACTCTCCACAAAACCTTCCACAAAACCTTCCACAAAACCAATATCTCCGCCTGAAACTAACAAGCCAACGGGTAATACCGAAAAACTAGCCTTATCTCTCGAACCCATCGAAACCACAGAATCCTCAGAAAATCCTGGCAATCTGTTTGATGAGTTTTTCAAAAAACAAACACCGTCAAATGGAAACAGTATTCGAAAATAATGTTAAGCAATAATTTTAGTAAATGACGTATTGATATCCATGCCTACTCAGCTTGCAAACGTGTGAGCCAACTCGGCGCGTGCGCCATCACGCGATCAGCCAACCGTGAAAAAGGAATACTTTGCAACCAGATCGTGCCGGTGCCTTTGAGAGTTGCCACAAAAACGCCTTCACCACCAAACACCATGCTTTTTAAACTCGACACACGTTCAATGTCATATTCAATGCCACGGGTAAATGCCACTAAGCAGCTGGTATCCACCCGCAGCGTTTGGTTTTTGAGTTCTTTTTTAATCACAGTGCCGCCCGCATGAATAAAAGCTAGGCCATCACCCTCTAACTTTTGCAGGATAAAACCTTCCCCCCCCCAAAAACCGGAACCTAACTGTTTGGCAAAAGCAATTTCAACTGTAGTGCCATATGCCGCCGCTAAAAACGCATCTTTTTGACAAAAAATTTGCTGCTCATAAAAAGACATATTCAAGGGCAAAATCGCGCCAGGAAAAGGCGCCGCAAACGCCACGCGTTTTTTGCCTTCACTAAAATTACTAAAGTGCGTTAAGAATAAAGAATCACCGCTAAACAAGCGTTTGCTAACCGAAAACATTTTACTAAAAAAACTTTGCTCTGGCCGCGTGCCGTCGCCCATCTTGGCCTCAAAGCCAATACCATCCTCCATGTAATTCATCGCACCTGCTTCGGCGATCACGGTTTCACCGGGATCTAATTCAACCTCAACCACCTGCATGTCTTGACCAATGATTTCATAATCAACTTCATGACATTTCATATGTGCACTACCTTTGTAATGGTTAATGGCAATTTTTATCAATGACTGGATGGCCGCATAACGGACATTCGGGATCTGCGGTAAGAGACGCCGTATGCCAGCGGTTTTTCTGCGCATCCCAGACTGTCAACGTTGGCGCAACAGCAATACGCTGGGGCAACAACAGTTGTAACGCTTGCGTGACCTGTAATCCACCAATCACATTGGGTATCGATGCCAACACACCCGACTGACTACAAGTATCTTGGTGCTGTTGCAAGTCTGGGTACAAGCAGTGGTAACACGGACTTTGCTGATGCGCAAAATCTAACACCCCGTACTGCCCCTGCCAACCCAGGGCCGCACCAAACACGAGCGAAACAGCGTACAACCGACAAAAAACATTGAGTTGATAGCGTACACGAAATTGATCCGTACAATCTAGTATCAGATGCGGCAATTGCGTGATCAGCTGCGGCTCAACATCCACAAACGCCGCTTGCCAAGTA
>JANNXD010000080.1:0-4138 GCA_031409375.1 Gammaproteobacteria bacterium
AATACCCGGACAAGCCAGCAGCTTCAAAAGCGTTGGTGCCGGCGTCACCTGGAAAACCCCATGGCGCGGTAAATTGTCGGTCGGTGCGGACAATATCAATAGCTCCGGAACCAATCCCTTCAAAGCCAGTGATAATAATCCGCTGGATAATGGCGCTGTGCCGTTTGTGAAGTATGAAGTGGATTTGTAGGTTTAAGATAACATCTTAAATGAGCAATTAAATGCCACCGTGATTCTTTCACCTTCGCCAAAGAAAGGTTGAACATGATGGATCAGGTGAGACGGAAACAGTATCAGCTGACCGGCCTCCAAAGAAAAAGCCAGATTTGCAAATGAAAACGGTGCTTTTATGTTGGCTGAGCCAGCATCGACAAACATATTACCAGCCATATTCGGATGAAGAAATACTAATCGCCCACTTTCAAGTTGAACTGCATCATGGACCCCGGGCGAAACACAATAAACACCAGACCAGGTCGCCATGGGGTGATTGTGTGTTCCGAAAAATCCATTTCTACGCGTTATGTGAAACCAAGATTCGGGATGGACTTCGATTTTCTTCAAGGTGTCTAAATCATAATTATTTAGTTCTGCAATAACTTTCATTAAATTAGAAATACAAAATTCTCGCAACTCTATAATTTCCGGCTCATTCCAGTAAAAAAGATCGAATTTACTTTCAAAGGTTTCTTTATTTCTTACCGTGTATGGATTGGGGTTGGCAACTCCCGCAAACTGTTCTCGCTCTAAAAAAAGTCTGCGCAAACGTTCATTTAAATCATTTGGTGATGGATGGTCTTCCGTTGCGATAGGCACTGCAAAACGCGTACCAATTTTTAACATGACTCAACTCCTAAGATAGTGGCTTTGGCTATGCCAAATTTATATGGCTGTCATTCAGCCTTTGGTTTTATTTAAGACACCTAAGCGATCTGAACATGTTGCCAATAGCACATAAATCGTCCACCTAAAAAAAAGCCGCGACCAAAAGGTCGCGGCTGAGTTTCTAACCAAACGCTATTAGAATTTTTGTGTGTAGGACATGTACCAGAAACGGCCTGGAACGTCGTACGCAGGTTCAAACGAGTTGGTAACTTCGTAGCTGACTGGTGGGTCGCGATCTGTCAGGTTACGTATGCCCAAGGAAACTGTTGCGTCCCAAGGTGCTTTCCAACGGCCTTGTAGATCTAGATAGACTCTCGAGCCCAACTTGTTTACGCCTTGATTAAAGGAGCGTGTAGCACCAGGTGCGACAGTATTAGGGTCAGAGACATAAGGCGTGAAGCGATAGTCAACCGCATATGGATCCGAACACAGGTTATATATAGTTATATCACCAAGATTATCGCCCACTCTACGCGGGGCTGCGCAGCTGTCTTTCAAAGACGAAGTGTAACGCACACCTAAAGTCGCACCCCAATCGCCTTTATCCCAATCGAAACTGATATTGGATTTGAGTTTCCAAATTGGACTACCTCGACCAAAATAATAACCAGTTTGATCGCCGCTAGCTGTTGCTTCGGTAGGACCACTTACCCCGTTGGTGTAACAACTTCCGGCGTCTGGATTAGTTGATGGCAACAAAGGCAACACGCTTCCAGTACCGTCACAGAACAAGAAGTCTTTCTGACCTACGTCACCGTAGTAATCAAGATAGCTGGTATCCCAACGCACGGAAAACTTACCAAAACTATCGGTATCCCAACGATAAGATATATTGAAATCATAACCTTCAACTTCAATACCACCCGGGGTGTTTTGATTAGTCGCACGAATGTCGGTGATGTCGCCACCAGGCACACGCTGAATTAAAGCACAGTCGTTTGGATCACCATTGAGGTAACAACCGTTTAGGATGCCCTGAATGCCCGGGGCCCCAATTGCGTCTTCAAGTACAATGTTGTACCAATCGAGTGTTAGGTTTAAGCCCGGCGCCCAGCTTGGGCTATAAACAAAACCTAAAGTCTTATTTTTGCCGCTTTCAGGCTGTAAATTTACGTTGCCGCCAACGCTTGCTTGCAATTGCGAGCTGGATTGCTCGTAACCTGGTAATACTCCATCGGCAGTGCATCGCGCCAATACGGGGCCAGCGGGAGACGATGTTGCGTTACAAGGATCGACCCCATCAAGAAAAGTGTCGGAGACACCCAAAAACAGTTCGTCAACCGAAGGTGCGCGGAAACTGTCGGCGTAGTTGGCACGAATCAACAAATCTTCAAATACTTTCCACTCAAAACCATATTTTGCATTGGTGGTGGTACCAAAGTTCGAATAGTCCGAACGACGAGCAGCAACACTGAGCTGGAAGTTTTGAAAACCAGGAATATCTTTAACAATTGGAATAGCCAATTCAAGATAAATGTCTTTTTGATCATAGCCACCCGCTGTTGGCTGACGGATATTGCCAGTAGATAACCCGCTGGCGGTGAAAGCATCGGGAGAATCGTATGCGTCTTGTCTGCGACTTTCAAAACCAAGCGCAAAGCCTAATGCGCCCGCAGGAAGCTCAAATAGATCACCTGTCACGTTACCGGTTAAGCTGCGGAATTTTGAACCCGACGTATCATGGCCAATGAAACTAATGTAATTAAACATTTCTTGGGTAATGCCATCTGGGCCACCCAGTAAATTCAAGGGTACGCAGCCGGGGATTGGTGCGGCCAACGTGCCACAAGTGGCGACACCTGTACCTGGGGCAATGAAAGAAGCCCCAACTGCGGTTCTGACGTTGGCTAAGTTCAACAGACCAGTAGTGACATCAGAAAGAGTGCTTTCGCCAATTGCTGCGCCGAGATCCCAATAGAACTTACGATCACCAATAGCAAAGCTACTGTCCACTTGCGCCGAGAAATAAGTGGTATCCACATCTTGAGTAAACTTGCGAGGATTGGCGGCAGGCATACGCACTTGCGCACGATCAATCTCCAAACCGATCGGATTGTAGATACTGGCTACCGCGATATTAAAGCTGTTCGGACCGGTCGGCCCAAATATGCGAGTGCCAAAAGTGAGCGGCATTGGAGCTAAAAATTGTTCGGATTTGCGCTGATTGTACAAACCCAAGAAAGTAAAACGGGTATTGTCAGTAAAATCGAAGCTGCCCTGTGCAAACATGGCGCGACGGTCTTGTGGTGTCAGCAAATAGTTTTCTGGCGCAAAATTGAATCCGTCGGTATTTAAATCGATGGTGCGAAGTTGTCCACCTACGGCATTCACCACACCAAGACTACCCGGTGCACAAACTTGACCAGTAATACAGCCTGCTGCGCCATCTCTTAATACGGTAGTACTAGGATTGCCCGCCCAGTCAAAACGACCTTCGCGTGTCGTCGAAGAAGCGCCAGCAAATACGTTTTCGCCCGCAATTCTGAATATAGGCGTTGCTGAAATTAAGCGATCGCCGGCGAAAACCGGGTCTTGACGAACGTATGATGCGTTAACGACCACATTAAAACGCTCGCTTTGCGCACCAATAGTGCCGTCGAATGCGCTAGTAGCGCCATCACCTTGGGCGTGTTGGCCATAGTAAGCCGACGCTTCAGCACCATCAAAGCTTTTAGAAGTAATAATATTTATAACGCCGCCGATGGCATCAGAACCATAAAGCGCAGACGCACCGTCTTTCAACACTTCAACACGTTCAATAATGGCAACTGGAATCGTATTTAAGTCCACTGCACCGTCAATCGTACTGATCCAACGCCTGCCGTTAACCAATACCAATGTGCGATTACTGCCAAGATTACGCAGATCAGCACGGGTTTCACCATTACCGCCGTTATTATAGGTGGTATTCAAAGTTGCGCCCGAGCTGCTGATTTTCTGCAACAAATCACCGACTGAAGTCAAGCCTTGGTTTTCAATATCTTGCTTGCTAATGATCAGCACTGGCTGCGCTGATTCTTCTTCAACACTGCGCCGGATGCGCGAGCCTGTAACGATAACACTTTCGATTTCTTTAGCTTCAACTTTGGCGGGATCTTGCGCAAATGCCGAAGCAGTTGCGAAAGATGCAGTTGCGCCGACAAATAACGCAAATTTGATTGCATTAGACAGCTGATTAATTTTAGACATTTACTCTCTCTCCAACGTCAGAGTTCATTGACTCATGTGAGTTTTAGGATAAAGCCTCGGGGTG
>JANNXD010000081.1:0-22523 GCA_031409375.1 Gammaproteobacteria bacterium
CGATTCGACCATCTGGTGCGGCAGTTCTTCCATCAACATACGATCTTTAAAGGTACCAGGTTCCATTTCATCGGCATTACACACCAAATATTTTTGACCGGCATCTGGCCCCATCGGGATCAGTGACCATTTAATTCCCGTGGGAAAGCCTGCACCGCCGCGACCACGTAAATCGGATGCTTTGACTTTGGCTTGAATATCCGTCGGTGCTAGTTTGATGGCCTGCTTTAACGCCGCATAACCTTCAAGCTGCTCATGCTCGTTGAGATCTAAAACCGCTTTGCCAAGCGTTGTGTAGCGCCAGGTCAACGGATGTGTTTCCGGACCGACGCTTGATAAACCAATGTTGACATGACCGCTCATTCGTACTGCTCCAAAATTGCGTCTACATTGTCTGCTGTGACATTAAAGTGCGTGTCGTCATTGATCATTAAAGTGGGCGCACGATCACAAGCGCCTAAGCAGCAAATGGGCAGTAGGGTGAAGCGTTGATCGCCCGTGGTTTGGCCTGGCTTGATGCCGAGTTGTTGTTGCAGATGACCATAGAGCTGATCGAAGCCCATTAAAAAGCAGCTGATGCTGTCACAAACGGCAATCACGTTGCGACCGACGGGCTGACGATAAATGCGGTTATAAAAAGTGGCGACCCCTTCGAGATCAGCTGCGGGTATGCCGAGCTGCGCGGCAATGGCATACAAGGCGGAGTCTGAAATCCAGCCGCGATGGTGTTGAACGGTTTTTAAGGCATCAATCGATGCGGCGCGTGGATCTTCATAATGATGCATGGCCTGCTCAATCGCGTGGCGTTCTTCTGCGGACAGAATAAACGGTGCGCCGCGATCAGTGATGATCAGGGTCGGAGTAGCAGTGGGCGGGTGAGCGTTAGCGGTCGACATCGGCCATCACAAAGTCAATTGAGCCTAAATAGGCAATTAAATCCGGGATCATGGATCCACGAATCACCGAAGGAATTTGTTGTAAATGCGGAAAGCTGGGTGTGCGAATACGGGTACGATAACTCATGGTATTGTGATCAGATGTTAAATAATAACTGTTAATACCTTTGGTGGCTTCAATCAGTTGACAGCTTTCGCCTGCTGGCATCACAGGTCCCCAAGAAACGGCCAAAAAGTGTGTGATCAGGGTTTCAATATGTTGCAAGGTGCGCTCTTTCGGTGGCGGACAAGTCAGTGGATGATCGGCTTTATAGGCTCCCGACGGCATGTGATCCAAGCATTGTTTAATGATGCGTAAGCTTTGACGCATTTCTTCCCAGCGTAACAAGGTTCGCTCATAGGCATCCCCGTAATGGCCGACGGCAATATCAAAATCGAAATTTTCATACCCAGAGTAGGGACGCGCTTTACGCAAATCGAAGTTAACACCGGTCGCGCGTAATCCCGGACCGGTCACGCCCCATTCGAGCGCTTCTTTTTCATTGTATTGCGCCACATGACGGGAGCGCGCAATCAAAATACTATTTTGAAGTGCTGCTTTGTGATACTCATCCAGACGCTTGGGCATCCATTCAACAAATTCGCGCACCAGTTTTTCCCAGCCATTGGGTAAATCATGCGCTAAGCCGCCAATCCGAAACCAGGCCGGGTGCATGCGAAAGCCGGTGATGGCCTCAATCACGTCATAAGCTTTCATGCGATCGGTGAACATATAAAATACCGGCGACATGCCGCCAACATCTTGGATGTAGGTACCGAGATACAGCAGATGCGAGGTGATTCTAAAGAATTCGGCGAGCATGACGCGGATGGTTTTAACGCGATCGGGTACTTCAATACCCGCCAGCTTTTCGACTGCCAAAATATACGGCAGATTGTTCATCACACCACCGAGATAATCAATGCGGTCGGTGTAAGGAATATAACTGTGCCACGATTGACGTTCGGCCATTTTTTCGGCGCCACGATGGTGGTAGCCAATGTCGGGCACGCAATCGACAATCTCCTCGCCATCCAGTTGCACCACGATACGAAACGCACCATGGGCGGAAGGGTGGTTAGGGCCAAGATTTAAGAACATAAAATCTTCGGTATCATCTGCATTACGCCGTTGCATGCCCCACTCTTCGGGCTTAAACAGTAGTGCTTCTTGCTCAAGATCTTGCTTGGCGGCATCGAGCATAAATGGATCAAATTCAGTGGCGCGCGCTGGATATTCTTTACGAAGCGGATGACCCTGCCAATTGCGAGGTAATAACAAGCGGATGAGGTGAGGGTGTCCCGTAAAGGTAATACCAAATAAATCCCAGACTTCGCGTTCATACCAATTGGCATTCGGCCAGATACTGATACAGCTTGGAAGATTCAGATCATTTTCGTGCAGAGCAACTTTGATGCGAATATCGCTGTTGCGATCAATAGACAGTAGATGATAAAACACGGTGAAATCGGCCATCGGCAAGCCAAAGCGATGCTGGCGTAAGCGCTCATCCGTTGCCGACAAATCCAATAACATGACATAAGAGCGCGACACTTGGCGGAGATAGCTGAGAATGGTTATTAGCTGTGCGCGTGGTACCCACAATGTCGGGATGTTATCCAGCGTAGCTTGCAGCACCAGCTCGCTACCAAAGCGTTTTTGTAATTCGCCGACAATGGGAAAGGTCGCCGTCGATTGCGATTCCATTTGTGGTTGCGAATTCAGTAGCGCAGTGTCAACCATGCTTAAGTCTCATACTTGTTTTATAAAAAATCATACACTGTCGTTTTGCGAACGTAGTTCGGTAACTGCAATCCGTTCCGCTTGTTTACGATCGCGCTCAGGTTGCATATCCGCGCGATAAATGCCTTGCTCGCCAACCGTCCAGGATAGTGGACGCCGTTCTTTACCAATCGATTCTTGCAGCAAAGTTAAGGCTTGCAAAAATGCTTCCGGTCGAGGAGGGCAGCCAGGGATATAAACGTCCACTGGTAAAAATTTGTCCACGCCTTGCACGACCGAATAAATATCGTACATGCCGCCTGAGTTCGCGCACGCACCCATGGAGATCACCCATTTGGGTTCGAGCATTTGTTCGTACAATCGTTGAATGACAGGCGCCATTTTAATAAAGCAGGTGCCAGCAATCACGATCAAGTCCGCTTGCCTTGGGGAAGCGCGAATCACTTCTGCGCCAAATCTGGCTAGATCGTGCGGTGAAGTAAAAGCAGTGGCCATTTCCACATAACAACAAGACAAACCAAAATTATAAGGCCACAACGAATTGGCGCGTCCCCAGTTGGTGACGCCGTGCAGCATATCTTCGAGTTTGCCCATGAAAATGCTTTTATGGACTTGATCCTGCAGCGGGCCATCTTCAACAGGACCATTTTTAGCAGAATGATGTTCACTGGGATCGGCGACTTCTTGGGTGTTTTGTAAGGGATAGCGTTGATCGGCTTTGCCCAAATCAGCGCGCGTCAGCGTATATTTCATGCTTCTTGTTCCGCTTGATTTTGATGAAGGAGATTCAGGCGATCGTCAGCGGCTTGCTGCCGTGCTGCGCGTCGAGCTCTTTGTGCAGGTGCCCAATTTAATGCGCCAATACGCAGCAAATAAAACAATCCAGCCAATAAAATGGCGATAAAAATAAAAGCTTCTGCAAAGCCCAACCAGCCGCTTTCGCGTACCGAAACTGACCAAGCGTATAGGTACAAGGCTTCAGCATCAAAGATCACAAAAAACATCGCAACCAGATAAAACTTGGCGGAAATGCGCAAGCGCGCTGAGCCTTGCGATACCACACCCGATTCAAAAGGTTCATTTTTGGCGCGACCAACCGATCGACCGCCCAGCAGCCAGGGAATGCCGAGCATAAACGCCAATAAAAAAATTACGCCGCCGGCAAAAGCCGCGATCGACCAAAATTGGGTAACGTCAGTAAGTGAAGAATCCAACGCCAGGTTCCTTTAGGCAAATATAAATATGATTAAATGCTAAGCAAAACATCCGCCTATCTGCTTGATTTTAAGGGCGCTACATTAGCACACCGTATGGATTAAATGAAATGCTAAGCGCTTAACTAGGATGAATAATGTTGAGTGAAACGAATTGATGGCGATCGAGTACATGGGTGTGCGGCGTTAAGACCTATTTAGTAAGAGGCGCTTTGCTGTGCAGTTCTGTGTAGTTGCTAAGGTCGCGGTGATTATCTGCGAATCATTGATGGGTTGCTCTGTTAATCAAAAGGATCAAAAGGAATAAAATCAAGTGGGGAAGTTTTATCCGTATTGTTCTCAAAGCTGACAAAGTCAATCAGAAAAGCCGCAGCAAACAGCAGTGATTTTTCTGTAATTGACAAGTCTTGGTCAATTCTGGCCTGGTATACGTCAGCATCAGTAAAAGACTCTTTTAATAGGCCACCCCATTTTTTGCTTATACATCCGATTGCCTGCTCGCGCTTAGTGAAAGTGAAACTTTGGTCGATAAACGGTATCCAGAACAACGGCCCCTTAATTTCCATGATCTTCGCGCCATGTTTGTTTTTGATAGCATAATTGGTGCGTAGAAAATGAAACTTGCGCTTGATTGAGCCTAGCTTGGTGTTATTGGCGTCTTCCAGGTCGAGTTGATGAAAGTACCATCTGAAATATTTTTTCATCGTTAATAACAGACATTCATTCTCATCTTTAAATAGCAAGGTCGCAGGGCGTAAATAACCTAAAAAAAATCGGGTTACACAGTTCAATAAGGATTGGCTATGTTCATAAACATGGCCAAAGTGATTTTTTTTAGAAAAAATGACGACCTGATACCGATTGCTTAATTCGAACGGAGAGAGTATTTCCAACCATTCCTTTTCTTGCTCTATTTTGAAGCCAACGGCGTCTTCAAGTAGGCTGTGAATTTGAGATGAAGCCGCTTGCGAATGTTTGATTTGCTTATTGAGTTTTTCAAAGATGATGCCGCATTGCTGGCAAGTACTTGTGCCTGCTGACGGTGCTTGGCACTTTGGGCAGATTTGACGCTTTGATTCTTGGTAAGAGGTGCTTTTTTTAATCTCATCCAATTCTGCTGGGTCTAGCCAGGTCCCTTGGCATTGTCGGCAGCCATCGACCAATACGGAAGTATTTGGATAGCAGTATTCAAATAGATAGACGTTGCATTTTGGACATAGAGTGGTTTTTCCATTGAGGGCATATTCAGGGATATTTTCTGTTTCAGCATTGATCTCGAGGGCTTTATGTAGTTCCCCTTTGTCAAACCAGATGCCGTTGCATTGAGGACAAGCGTCGGGGTGAGCCGTTTGCCCGATAATTTTAAGTGGTTTGAGCGCTGTGCGCTTGCACTTTGGACATTGCATTTTGCATTACCTATAGGAACATGATGCTGTAGGGACAATGGAATACTCGGTGTTGTTATTTGCTTTAAAAAAATAAGCATATGTTCATATTTAGTGGTGTCAACTGAGGCCGCGATATTGTTTTTAGTTGCGAAGTGCATTAGATCGTCGTCCACCTATAGGGGGCCGCAATTGGAAGTTGTGGGCTATAGGACGTTGGACCTACCAATATAAGGCAGTAAGGCAATAACGGTTGGATTGGTATTAGTAGCGAATACCTATACAATTACTTCCTTTCTAGTGATGACATCATGGATAATCCATTGACGATTGTAATCAATCATTGATCCTGTAATTTAGATGTTGGATTAAATATATGAAGATTTTTTTTCGGCTTTTTTTGATATGCGTTTCCTTAAGTCTTTTGCCTATACGGGCGTTGGCTGAAATCAAAAGTGTGTATGAGGATTTACAGGTCACAGGTGTGCAAGTTGGAACCCCTGCCTTTGTTGCAACACCCTTATCTGCCAACTCGATGAGTATTGATAGTGGGGACGATGGTCTGCAAGTTGCGCCATCGATGGCGACGGCCGTAAGCTCAGCTGACTTTGCCGTCTCTTTTTGGTTTTTACTGAATCCCGCGCAGACCGGCAACACCTGGCTAAACCTTCTGCATAAAGGTAGCAGTGATCAAGATCGAACGTTTTCGTTATGGCTTAGACCCAGCGATAATCGTGTGTCGTATAACCTGAGCACTAGCACGAATGCCTCGATGGGTGGCGTGTCGGTTAACGCGGTTGCCGTGGGTACTTGGACACAAATTGCTTATGTCAAAGAGGGTAATCAGCTCAGGCTTTATTTGAATGGCCGTTTAGATTCAATTACCGCGATTGAAGGCGAAGTCTTGGCCAATCCGGGCAACTTATACATTGGTGCTTCGCCGTGGCGCAATGCGGCATTGGGCTTTTATGACCATGTCAGCATATATCAACGTCAAATTACCTCGCTTGAAATTGAGAGCTTATATCAAGCTCAATTCCCCAATTATGAGCTGGAAGAACAAGCCAAACTGCTCGGCACGCCGACCTGGTTAACCGGCACGGTAGCGGATCAACTGGTGTCGAAACAAGCACTGCAAATAAACAGCAATGATGATACGGGGGTGGTGGCCAATTCAGTGAACTTCGCCGGTTTCGGCGCAGATTTTAGTGTGTCGTTTTGGCTACGTTTAGAAAGTGGTGCCAATGGCAAATGGCGTAATTTACTGCATAAAGGCGCCAGCAATAAGCAGCTGACTTTTTTGTTGCTAATGCGCCCGGATAACAATCGCCTGTATTTTCGCTTGAGCACCACGGGTACTTGGAATGATGGCGGTGAAAGCACGAGCGCAATCGCCGTTAATCAGTGGACGCATATCAGTTATGTTAAAGAAGGCAATACGCTTAATCTGTACTTGAATGGTGTATTGGATAAATCCGTCACCCTCACCGGAGATGTGATTAGCAACACCGGCCCGCTGTATATTGGCGCAAGTCCGTGGACGCAACCCGCCTTTGCCAGCTATGACCGTATCACCGTGATTAAACGTGCGTTAAAAGCCGCCGATGTGTCCCGTTTATTTAAATCACAAATGCAAACACCGAATGTCGGTGGTCAATGGGGCAACATTATCCCTTGGCCCCATATTGCCGTATCTGCCGCCCACTTACCCGATGGCCGAATATTAACTTGGTCAGGTTCAGAGCGCGCCACCTGGCCCTCTACAGAAAAAACCTATAGCGCCACATGGAATCCACAGACAGGCGCGTTTTTAGAGCTGATGCATCAGGGCCACAATATGTTCTGCGCGCATTTGGCAATGACCGAAGAAGGTAAAGTGTTTGTGAATGGTGGCCGTAATGGCAACAATAGCCCCTGGACCAGCTTGTTTGACTATCGTGATAATCGCTGGGTACAAGTACAAGATATGCTCACTGGCGGGCGCTGGTACCCAACCACCGTTGCCCTACCATCAGGTGAATTAATGACGGCTATGGGCGCGGCCAGCAATTTTGCTAACCCAGAAAAATGGTCGCCTGATAGCGGCTGGCAAGTGCTGAACAGCATTAACTTTATGCAAATGCGCACCACGCATGAGGGTGCTGTTGGTGATAATCGTGTCTGGCCGATTTTAAGTGTCGCGCCAAGCGGGGACGTATTTCATTTTTGGACAAATCAAGAAAGTTTTTTACTCAATACACAAGGCACCGGACAATTCCGTAATGCGAATGTGGTCGGTGGTGATGCCAGCTTAACGCCGGGTACGGCCATTCAATATGATGTGGGTAAATTATTAATTACCGGTAGCAGTCAAGGTTCGTGGGGTATCGGCGGGAGTACGCAAGCTTTTACGGTCGATTTAAATGGACCCACGCCAGTAATTGATTCTTCGTCGTCTATGTTATTCCCTCGTATGTTTCATAACTTGGTGACACTGCCAACGGGTGAAGTCTTGGTGATCGGTGGTGCTTCCGCAGGTCTGCTGTTGAGTGATGAAGGCACGATTGAAGACAGCGAAATTTGGAACCCAACCACGCGTCAATGGCGTCGTGTTGCGGCTACGCAGGTGCCCAGAAATTATCACTCGATCGCCACGCTGCTGTCCGATGGCCGTGTGTTATCCGCTGGAGGTGGGTATTGTGGGGGTAATGAATTATGCGGGGGAGCTAGCCATCAAAATGCGCAAATTTATTCACCGCCGTATTTGTTTAACAGTGACGGCACGCTAGCGGCAAGACCGCAGATCACTGCTAGCCCTGGTGTTATCCAAGCTGGGCAATCGTTTACGGTCAGCGCTAGTGGTGATATCCGCGATTTTTCATTACTAAAAATGAGTGCAACCACGCATGCCGTTAATACCGATACGCGTTTTACGAAAGTGGCGTTCGTTAGTCAAGGTGACGGTCAATACCGTTTAACACTGAACGCGAATCCGAATGTGTTGATTCCGGGTTATTGGATGTTGTTTGCGTTAAATGAAAATAAGGTGCCGTCGCTGGCTAAGGTTCTTCGGGTTGAACGTGCGTCAACCGTGACCACACCCGGCCCGAATCGATATGTAAAACTGGTCGCAAAATCAGAAGTGAATGGTAACCCTTGGACCAGTGTTGCTGAATTGAATATTTTTGATGGCAATAATCAAGTTATTGACCGCGCTAACTGGATTATTACCGCCGACAGTCAAAACAGTAGTTATCCTCCCACCTTAGCGCTCGATGGCAAAACCAATACGGTTTGGCATACCGAATGGAAGGTACCCACCAACCAAGTACCCAAACCGCCGCATCAAGTAATCATCAATCTGCGCAATGCGTACAGCTTACGCAGTATGAATTATTTGCCGCGACAAGATCAGGCTTTTGGTCGCATTGGTGCTTACGATGTGTTTTTAAGTGCCGATGGGAACACCTGGAAACGGGCTGCCAGTGGTAATTTCACCAATAGTCCTGCATTGCAAACGGTGAACTTTGGCAGCGTTTTAAATAATCTTAGTTTGACGGAGACCCTGCCCAGCGCTGCAACACAATTAGCCAGCTTTGCTTTTACCGGCCAGTTGGCGCTGCCAGATCAATCGTCTGCCCTGCAATATCAATGGTCATTTGGGGATGGCACACCAGCGACTGCGTTTAGCACGCTCGATTCCACCGTGACGCATAGCTACCAGCAACCCGGAATTTATGTGGTGGTGGTCACCGTGCGTGACGTGAGTGGAATCGAACGGACGTTTACCACGCAGCAGGTTATTTATGATGCCAGTGTGAATGTTGCCAATCCACAGCGTTGGTTGAGCTCTTCCCCAATTGCGTTCCACCCCAGTCGCTCACAAGTTTGGAATGTGAATCCAGACAACAACAGTGTCAGTGTTGTCGATACCCGCAGTTTTAATAAACTGGCGGAAGTTTCAGTTGGTCAACAGCCCAGCACCTTAGCTTTTGCCGAGAATGGTGATGTGTGGGTGACTAACAAAATCGCCGGCACCATCAGCGTGATAGATGCCGAGCTGTTGGCCGTCAAAGCCACGATTAATTTGCCGAACTTTGCGTCGCGTCCACATGGTTTGGTGATCAATAACGGTTTTGCGTATGTGGTATTGGAATCGACACATGAGCTGTTAAAATTGTCGACTGATACGCATGACATTGTTCATCAAGTACCCGTGCTAACAGATCCCCGACATTTGGCTTTATCGCGCGACGGCAGTCAGGTGTATGTCAGCAACTTTATAACACCGCCTATTCCTGGTGAAAGCACGGCAACGCCTGATGTGAGCCAAGGGGTCGCCGGTGTCTTAGTATTGCGGTCCAGCGATTTGTCGATTGTTAATACGATTAATGTGCAACACAGCCAAGATATGATCACCGAAAATACTGGACCTGGGCTGCCGAACTATCTGGGTGCAATGGCCATCAATCCTGCCGGTGGTTATTCTTATATTCCGGCCAAACAAGATAATATTCTTGGCGGAAGTTTGCGCTCCGGTTCAGATTTAACCTTTGATCAAGCAGTGCGAGCAGTGAGTTTGCAAATGGATGTTGCCACATTAACGGAATCGGTGGCGGCACGCATTGATCATGACAACGCATCGGTTGCATCAGCAGCCATGTTTGGTCCCTACGGTATTCATTTATTTACAGCGCTGGAAGGCAATCGCCAGGTGGCGATCAGTAATACGCTAACCGGTAGTGAAATTGCACGTTTTACAGTCGGTCGTGCGCCTCAGGGTTTGGCGTTGTCACCCAATGGTCGGGTTTTGGCGGTACAAAATTTTATGGATCGCAGTGTCACCCTAGTGGATATCAGTAACATCGTGCAAGCCGGGGGGACGAATACCACCGTGCTAGCAACCGTGAGTACCGTCGCGAGTGAGCAACTCGCGCCAGATGTGTTGCTTGGCAAACAAATTTTTTATGATTCGGCTGATGATCGTTTAGCGGCACTTGATTATATGAGTTGTGCCAGTTGCCACAACGATGGCGGCCATGATGGTCGAGTCTGGGATTTAACCCAGTTTGGCGAAGGCTTACGTAATACCAGCACCTTGCGAGGCAAAGGTGGGATGGCGCATGGTCTGTTGCATTGGACAGGAAATTTTGATGAGGTCCAAGATTTTGAAGGTCAGATTCGTAACTTTGCCGGTGGTAGTGGTTTAATGAATGATGTCGATTTTTTTACCGGCACTCGTAGCTTGCCGCTTGGGTTGGCAAAAATCGGCTTAAGTGCAGACTTGGATGCGCTTGCAGCTTATGTCGGCGCATTAAATACCACAGACGATAGCCCATTGTTGAACGCGATCGGGTTGTCACCACTGGCATTACAAGGTCAGCAATTGTTTGATGGCTACCAATGTGCAAGCTGTCATGCAGGCACTGTTTTTACTGACTCTTCTACTAACCCTGTTTTGCAAATCCGTCACGACGTCGGTACCCTCAATGTCGCAAGTGGTTTCCGCTTATCGCAAAATTTGGATGGTTTGGATACGCCTACTTTGCGTGGATTGTGGACATCCGGCCCCTATTTGCATAATGGTTCAGCGATAACCGTACAAGCAGCGATTGCTGCCCATCGTAGTACGGCGATCAATAACGGCGCTGAGTTTAGTACGGCAGATCTGAATGCGATGGCGGCGTATTTGTTGGAGCTACCAAATTAATGTTAGGCAGGTTAAAAAAATTACCCTGTAGAGCGGGCACGTTTTTGTGCCCACGTTTTGGATCATTGATGCTATGTTGCTGGCTGGTGATATTGCTGACCAGCACGCCGCTACAAGCCCTACCCCTGCAAGCTCCAGCAGTTTCTTGGCGAGCAACTTCGATAATGGGAATGTACCAACTCACGATTTCACCACGCGCGGGTCGCTATGTTTTGGGTCAGTATCATGATTGGATTGTGCATATTGAAAATAAAAATCAGCAAATTATAACCGATGCACATCTGAGCATTGATGGTGGCATGGTTGCGCATGGCCATGGTTTACCGTCGCAGCCACAAGTCACACGTTATCTGGGCAATGGTGATTATTTAATTGAAGGCATGCTGTTTAATATGGCAGGCAGTTGGACTTTGTTGATTAAGATTGATACATCAATCGGTACTGATCAAGCACAAGTCCAACTTGAGCTTAATAATCATGCAGAAGATCAGTCAGCTGTTCTCTCCAGCGAAATTCAACACTGGACTCCGCAAGAGCTGCAAATTTTACGCGCATTGTCGCTAAGCAGTCTGCCGCCCGCGTTAGAGGATCCTTCCAATCGCTACGCGAATAATTCGCAAGCACAGACTTTAGGTCGCCAACTGTTTTTGGATCCACAGTTTAGCGTTAATGGCAAACTATCTTGCGCATCTTGTCATCAACCACAGCGAAACTTTACCGACGGTTTACCTAGAGCAGTTGGTGTGCATGCCACCGGCAGAAATACGCCAACGATCATTGCCGCTGCATGGTCGAGGTGGTTTTATTGGGATGGTCGGCGTGATTCGTTATGGGCGCAAGCACTAGTACCCTTTGAGGCAGCAGATGAAATGGGTGGTAGTCGAATGGCAGTGGTGCGGCAAATAGGTCAAAAGTCTGACTACCGTCAGTTGTATCAAGCAGTGTTTGGTCCTTTCCCCGATGAACTGCTCAATTCATCTTTACCAAAAAATGCAGGGCCTTTAGGGGACAAAGATACGCAAAATTACTGGTATCTATTACCCATCAAAACACAGCACATTATGAATCAAGTGTATAGCCACGTCGGTAAAGCGATTGCCGCTTATGAACGCACCTTATTACCACAAAGAACACGGTTTGATGTTTTTGTAGATCAGCTACTGTCAGGCCAAGCGGTGACGGCGCCGTTATTAAAAAATGAAATCGCCGGACTCAAACTCTTTATCGATGCCAACCAAACCCAGTGCCTGCAATGTCACAATGGTGCGTTATTCAGCAATGGTGACTTTCATAATATTGGCAGCGGTAATTTTTCGGTTGAGCCATTAGATTTTGGTCGCAGCTTAGGTCTGCAAGCGGTATTGATAGATGAATTTAATTGCCTCGGGCGATTTAGTGATGCACAACCTGACGATTGCAAACAAGTCCGCTTCTTGAATAAATCAGCCCATATTCCATTGCAAGGCGCTTATAAAACACCGTCGTTACGTTATGCGAAAAATACCGCACCGTATTTTCATGATGGGCGTTTTAATAATCTGTTGGATGTGATGCGTTATTACAACAATCCCCCCAAAGATAATGGTCCGCATGAGTTAAAACCGTTAAATTTAACTGACCAGCAATTATTCGATTTAGTGGCGTTTGTGAACATGCTGGGTGAAACTAAAGCGAATTAATCGCCAATCAAAATTGCAATGTCCGAATAGGCGGGTTGTTTGGATTGGATGGATTATATTTGGGTGGCGGATTCAGTGGGCGCAGGACAAAGTAGGTAGCGGTACAGAGGGGTAACTGAGTGTTAAAGTGAAATAACCTTCCGTTACTTCGGTGGTTAACCGTACATTTTTACCATAAAGCGCGGATAACCGATGGGTTATATTTTTTAAGGCCAGCTGGTTGGAGGTTGTTTTTTTTTCAAGCGCAATGGTTGTGATCGGAATAGGGTTGGTTAAGCGAATACGAATTAACTCGGGTAACAGATCAAGCCGAATTTTTAGAATCCCCCCTTCATTGAGTAATGCGATGCCGTGTTGAATGGCGTTTTCGACCAAAGGCTGTAAGGTTAAAATCGGAATACTTAAACTGTGCGGGATTTTTTCGGGTAGTTGCCATTCCACCAGCAAGCGTGGGCCTAAACGTAACATCTCGATATTCAAATAATGGCGGCATAATTGAATTTCTTCCTTGAGTGGTACAGGATGGCCCAATGGTTTTAAGCTAGCACGAAATAAATCCGCTAAATCCTCTACCACTTGTTCAGCTTTAGTCGTGTCGCTGGTGATTAAACTGGCTAAAATATTCATGCTGTTAAATAAAAAGTGCGGATGAATTTGTGATTGCAGCGCTTGTAAACGATGAAGCAGTTCTGCTCGTCTTTGTGCTTCTAGTTCAGCAATTAAATAAAAATAACGCAGAATCAAACCGCCAATGATGCCGCTAATCGCGATAGTTTTAAAAATAAAAATACCATTAAATGGACTAAGATGATCGCTGGCGGACATCGGTATCACAAGGTTGGCTAATACTGCAAAAATACCAGCTGACATGATGATGATTAGCCAACAACTGAAGCCGGCTATCGCAGGGGTTAAGGATTGCATAGAATTTTTGATTAGGCACAATATGCTGGCAACGCATAGCGTAATCCACTGTACCAATAACGATGTCAATACATAGTTTTGCCAGGGAAATTGGCCTTGTTGATAACCAGCCAGTACCAATACCAGCGCCAGTAATTGTGAGAATAATGTTAATAAAAATACTGAATAGCGTGTACACAGATTGGGAATAAAAAATCCCGATGCGGCTCCGGTGGATGCATTTTGGCTTGTTCGTGTTGCATCTGTTTGAGGTTGAGAGGGGGGCACAGTGGAGTCTCAATAGATTAAGCTTGATCTCACTATAGAAGACATTTGAACTGATTATAAAAGTTAGTCTCTGATTTTACTTGGTTTCTTTTGGCACAACGCTTGCGGTATACTCAATCCCCTCTAACAGGCCTTTTAGGGGGCAGACGTTTTCATATTGACCTTTTCGTTTTGAAGAAAGGTAAAGCAGTAGGGCGGCAACTCACTTCTGAGGTTCCCTTTTTAGATAGGTGTGTTTTATGTTTGAATGGTTGTTAACTCCAGAAGCATGGATGGCTTTAGCCACTTTAACCGTACTGGAAATCGTACTGGGCGTGGATAATATAATTTTTATATCCATTTTGGTTGCTCGGTTACCTGAAAAACAGCGCGATTTTGCCAGACGACTGGGTCTGGGTTTGGCCATGGGGACACGATTGGCGCTCTTGGCCACCATTGCGTGGGTCATGAAATTGACGACACCCTTATTAAACGTGGGTGATTTAGCGATTACGGGGCGTGATTTAATTCTCATTGGTGGTGGTTTGTTCTTGTTAGCAAAAGCGACGCATGAAATTCACAACTCATTAGAAGGCGCCGATGAACAGCCTGCTACCCGAAAAATTGTGGTTTCCAGTTTATTGAATGTGCTGATTCAAATAGCGGTTTTGGATATCGTATTTTCTTTGGATTCAGTGATTACTGCAGTGGGCTTAGTTGAACATGTGTCCATCATGGCCATTGCCATTATCATTGCGGTTGGTGTGATGTTATTTTCGGCAAAAAGTATTGGTGACTTTATTGATCGCCACCCAACGATGAAAATGTTAGCTTTATCATTTTTGATTTTGGTTGGTGTAACCTTGATGGTAGAGGGCTTTGGTGTGCATGTCCCTAAAGGTTACATTTACTTTGCGATGGCGTTCTCAGTAGCTGTTGAAGCACTCAATATTCGTTTACGAACTAAAAATGTACCTCCTCCCGTTAAATTACGTAATCAATTTGATGAAGATGAGCTTGCTGTCCCCTTTGACAAAAATACGGCTCCTTAACAAAAATCTAATTTGGTGAAAACTTGTGCATCAATTTGAGCGTTATTTGGATTTATTAAAAAGTCTAGTGCGTGAACCCAGTGTGGTCGGTGCTGAACATGCATTTTTTCGGGTATTACAGCGTGAGCTAGAGGAGTGTGGTGCGCAAGTTACCTGGTATGAAGGTGTATTGGTTGCACAGGGAAAGGATCCAAGTTCCGGATACTTTTCGGCGCACATTGATCGCCATGGTTTAATTTGTACAGGTCCGAATGAGTTTCAATACGCAGCTTTTGTCAGTGGTAATCGTTCTGATTTATTGGGCAACTCTGTTTCTGAGGAGTTGATGAAAAAGGTTGTTGATCGTTTTGATACCACACCGGTAATGGCCTATGAGCCTTGGTCCGGGGCTTATCGTGGTAAAGGCCGTATCGAGCATGTTTATATTTGCGAAAAACGCCGTAACTTAATTTTTGAGTTACAAGGTCTATCGCATTTGGTTGCCGGTACGCCAGTGGCGTTTTTGGATAAATTAAAGGTAGAAAATGGCGGTTTAAGTGGGCAGTTAGATAATGTATTAACCACCGCGATGTTGGTACATTTATTTGCCTTAGGTTATCAAGGCACGGCATTTTTTACTGCACAAGAAGAAGCGGGGCGCAGTTGGCGTTATTTACTGGAATGGTTTCGACGTTTTGGTGATCAAACCAATAAATTAATTGTGGTTGATACCAGCCCTTATCCGGATCGTGCTACGGCAGATCAACAACAAGTGGTATTGCGTCACCGCGACGCTAATGCTGAATTTAATCCTGAAACGACTCGTGCACTCGAGCAAGTGTGTCAGCGTTTGGGGGTGCGTTATGGGTATAAAGATGAATACATCGAAAAACAAAATCAGGTGTTGATTGCCCAAGGTAAAACACCTTCAACATTGGGTAGTACCGAAATGGGTCGAATCATGGCGGCGTCAAAAGGACTGGTGTTGGGTACGACCTTACAAATACCAACTACCGGATATCACACCATGGAAGAAACGGCCGCGATTGATGCCTGTCAAGCGTGTTTAGCTGTTTTGGCAGAGTTTGCGGGTATTTCGGCATAGTCTTCATCACTCATGCCGTTTCCGTCGTACTTTAGGTTAGCGGGCGAGATTGGTTCTTATGAAAAATTTTTTAGAAAATTGACCAGTTCAGCGATCGGAATTTGTTCACAGCTGTCGCTCAAGGCTTGTCTTTTTCCACCGATTGACACCACGAAAATTTTTTTCACATCAGGGAAAAGTTTTTTGAACGTGACGGGTAAAGAGATGGGTGCTACCGAGTGAATGCCCATTTTGGCATCTAGCGCGAGTAGGGTGCCGGAATCGATTTTTAGAACAAAATCGATTTCTTCGTCTTCCTTGGTGCGCCAGTAAAATAGCTGCCAATTTTTTTCAAAGTTATTCATAAATTTAATAATTTCTGCACACACCAAGCTTTCAAATAAATGACCTGCTTGCGGAGATTGTGACATGGGCTGCCGTTCGGTCCAACCTTGTAATCGGCAAGCCAGTCCGGTATCTAAAAAATGCAACTTAGGTGTTTTGATCAAGCGCTTATTCAGGTTGCTTGCATAAGCGGGCAGTACATGCAAAAGATTGGATCGCTCCAGTACCGATACCCATTCTTTAACGGTGCTCGATTTAACACCGCTGTTGTTGGCGACGTCTGAATAATTGAGCATCTGTCCGGTGCGGGCGGCTAATAGTCCCAGTACGGTGTGAAACTCGGTTTGCTTACTAATGCCAGCACTTAATACGATGTCTTTTTCAATGTAGTTTCGTATGTAGTCATTTAAGTATTTAACGACAGGCATGTCCGATACATACAGCTCCGGCCAACCGCCGCGAAATAAAATTTCCAAGATCGGTATGTTGGGATTGGCCGATAGTAGTTCGGAGACGCAGAGGGTGTTTAAATAATAAAAGCCCGCTCGGCCTACTAAGGTTTCTTTCACGTTTTTATCCATCAACACTTGATTCGAACTGGTTAAGCGAAAGATGACTTTCAGTTTGACATTGGGATCTTGTAGTCTGGTTTTTTTGAGTTGATCTACTTTTTGTTTGATTGCAGGAAAAATATTCGGTGCATACTGCACCTCATCCAAAATTAAGGATCCAGGGTGGCTGGCGAGAAATAGTGCAGGATCGTTTTGCGCGAGGGTGCGTAATTGTAGATCGTCAAAGCTGATTTCCGTAAAGTCTGGACTCATCTGCCACAGCAGCGAGCTTTTGCCACATTGTCTTGGCCCAACAACAATCTGCACGAACTCACTGTTCATGCTGGCGATATAGTCTGAAATATCTCTTTTAATCCACATGGTTGGCTAATTTAAGATGGTAACTGAAATTAGTCAACTTTTCGCCCCTTCGACAGCTTAGGGATATCATCTGTGCTTTATCCAGTAACCGCTTCCAGCTGTGTATTCAATTGCCGTTGCCAGCCCATTTCCTTTTCGATGCAGGCGATCATCATGCCGGCGATATCTTTGCCGGTGGCGTTTTCGATACCTTCTAATCCAGGGGAGGAATTCACTTCTAGCAGCAGGGGGCCTTTTTGCGAGCGAATGATGTCAACACCGGCGACTTTTAAGCCTAAGGTTTTAGCGGCTTTGACGGCCAAGGTTTTTTCTTCGGCAGTAATCTTTACCGTTTGAGCACTGCCGCCTTGATGCAGGTTGGCGCGGAATTCACCTTCAGCAGCAGTGCGTTCGATGCTGGCGACAATTTTGCCATCGACCACAAAGCAGCGCAGATCTTTGCCGCGTGCTTCTTTAATAAACTCTTGTACCAGCAAGTTGGCATTTAAACTTTTAAAGGCGTTGATCACGCTTTCACTGGCTTTTTGCGTTTCGGCTAATACCACACCACGACCTTGTGCGCCTTCAAGCAACTTCACAATTAACGGTGCGCCGCCGACCATTTGAATCAGATCATGGGTGTCGGTTGGCGAGTTAGCGAAACCTGTGGTTGGAATGTCTAAACCGCTACCGAGTAATAATTGCAGCGAAAATAATTTATCGCGCGAATGACTAATCGAGTTGGCGGTATTTAAGGTATAAATGCCCAACGCTTCGAAATGGCGCGTGAGTGCGCAACCGTAAAAGGTCATGCTGGGTTTGATGCGGGGAATCACTGCGTCCAAATGGTTTAAGGTGGCGCCACCCCGATAATGCACTTCTGGATTGTTGGCATCGAGTTTCATATAACATTGTTTGAGATTTAAAAACATCATCTCATGCCCGCGCTGTTCGCCAGCTTCCATTAAACGCTGGTTACTATACAGCTCAGGATTACTCGCCAATACACCGATTTTTAAGCCGGACACGGGTGCCTGATGTTGCACATAATGCTGTTGAATTTGTTGTTCATTGACATGGCCTAAACGACAACTCGAAGCAGGGTCCACCAGTAAGCGATCGACCATAGCCTCACGCCCCAGTAACATGCGATAACCCATGGCGTCCCGATTGGCGAGTGTCATTTCAATAGGCCATTCCAATTCGCCTAAGCGTACCGGCATGTGAATCACGATGCGTTTCTCGCTGGTGCCGTTGGAGCTTTTCACAATGCGTTTGTCGTACACAGGGGCTTCGCAGCGGATTACCACTTTGCGATTTTTTTGCAGCGGGTGCAGTTCAAAACTGACCCAAGGCAAACCATCGCGCATGAAAGGCTGCAGATTAAAGGCATGAATCGATGAGGTTTTGGCGCCGCTATCCACACGGGCTTTGATGTAGGGAATGCCCAGTGTCGGAAATGCGCACCATTCTTCATTACCGGCAATCAGTTTGCTGGAAGGTAACGGATGTTTGTCGAGATTGTGGCGTTTATGGCTTGATGCTTTCATGACAACCGAATCCTTTCTGGATAATCTTAACTTATTAAGTTGGGCTGGGTACGTCCCTCCCCTGACAAGGGACTAGGGTGGGGGTATTTTTTAGTGCTCCCTTGTCGGCGCAAAACGAATATCCGGGTAACGCTCTTCGGCCAAACTCAAATTGATATAGGTTGGTGCTAAATACGTTAAATGACCACCGCCATCAATGGCCAGATAGTCATGATTTTTTTTGCTGAATTCAGCAAGCTTAGCGGCATCACCTTGGCCATGAATCCAGCGTGCGGTTGCCACTTGAATCTCATCATAGGCGCATTCCACTTTATATTCAGCCTGTAAACGAAACGCGACCACATCGAATTGCAAAATACCGACAGCACCCAGAATAATATCGTTATTGCGTTGCGGAAAAAATACTTGGGTTGCCCCTTCTTCGGCCAGCTGTGTTAAGCCTTTATGTAACTGTTTGCTTTTCAGTGGATCTTTGAGCAGTACACGACGAAACAGTTCCGGTGCAAAATGTGGTATGCCTTGAAAATGTAAGGTTTCACCTTCGGTAAACGTATCGCCAATTTGGATGGTGCCGTGATTGTGGATGCCAATGATGTCGCCCGCGCAGGCAAACTCTAATAAGCTGCGTTCACCCGCTTGAAACGTTAAGGCTTCGCCGGATTTAATATCTTTTTCCAAACGCACATGGCGCAATTTTTTGCCTTTTTCATATTGCCCAGAGCAGATGCGCATAAACGCAATGCGGTCACGATGTTTGGGGTCCATGTTGGCTTGGATTTTAAACACAAAGCCGGTAAATGCGTTTTCTTCAGCGTGTACCATACGTTGTGCAGCTAGTCTGGCTTGCGGTGCCGGTGCCCATTGCGTTAATCCATCCATGACCTGTTTAACACCAAAGTTGCCGAGCGCAGTACCGCAGAACACGGGGGTTAATTCACCGCGTAAAAAAGCAGCTTGCTCGAAGGGATGGCTGGCACCTTTGAGCAGTTCTAATGTTTGTCGCAGCTCAGCAGCATAGTCGCCGCAGGCTTGATCGAGTTCAGGATTATGGAGGCCCACAATGCCGCGCACTTCTTGAATGCGATGGCCTTGGCCGGTGTGATACAGATAGCTGGTATCCTCTAATAAGTGATAAATGCCTTTGAAGTTTTTGCCCATACCGATGGGCCAGGTAATGGGGGCGCAGCGAATATTGAGGATGCGCTCAATTTCATCTAGCAAATCAATCGGGTCTTGAATTTCGCGATCGAGTTTATTAATGAAGGTAAGAATCGGTGTGTCACGTAGTCGACACACTTCCATCAATTTAATGGTGCGCGGCTCCACGCCTTTACCACCGTCTATCACCATTAAAGCCGAGTCAACGGCAGTGAGTGTGCGATAGGTATCTTCCGAAAAGTCTTCGTGGCCTGGTGTGTCAAGTAGATTGACAATGCAATTGTTGTAGGGGAACTGCATCACAGAAGTGGTAACCGAAATACCCCGTTGTTTTTCCATCTCCATCCAATCGGAAGAGGCGTGACGATCCGAACCTCGACCTTTAACCGTACCGGCCACTTGAATCACGTTGCCGTATAACAACAACTTTTCCGTGATGGTGGTTTTACCCGCATCCGGGTGCGAAATAATGGCAAACGTACGCCGGGCACGCACTTCGTCCAGCAATGCATCAGTGGACATAACTTCCTCTGGCGCTGATGAGCGCTCTGTATTAGGGGAGAGTGAATATTAAACAAAAGTGATAAGAAAAAAATGGATTTAACAAAAGCGTCAATTGTACTCTGGTTTTGGTGTCGAGTTACTAGTGAGTTGATTTAGATGAGTTGCTTATTTCACAAACGTCTCTGATTTTCCAGATAAAGCGTGTATTAATCAACGACCACTTGCGTAAAGTCCATTACAACACCCGTGGGTAAAGTTTTTTGAAAATCATGCAATTTAATGAGAACTTCTTGCCGGGCATTATTATTTAACGCATAAAACACAACTTTATCGCTGGCAGGCGTTACTCTGGTTTTGCTCAAATGCATAACAGCCACTTTAATCCAATTTTTAGGCAATATGCTAAACCATTCATCGTAAAGGATGGCCATCTGAACATTCTTTGATTGTGTCAAAATATTCATCCATTCTTTATCATCATGGTTTTTTCGATGCTTAAGCGCAGTTAAAGATGCCAATCCCCATAAATCCAAAACATAACCACTATTCTTATAAGCAGTCCAGCCTAAATCATTCACTGCCACTGGCTTTTGATAATAGTCGACAACAAAACGATGCATCTGATATTGCTGCTCATAGATATTGTTTGCAGCAATCGGCAACTTTAGTAAGCCACTAAAATAGTGCGCACTGGAAAAAAATACCAAAAATGCGACAAAGCTGCTTTTAATTAAATGCTTCGGCTGGTAATACCACTCTGGAAACAATGAAATGTAACGACCTATAAAGTAAGTGCCCATTAATAATGAAAAAGTCCAGATATAAACATCGTATCGGTTGTACCAGCCATACTGACCTACGATCAGATGCAGCAGTATTGCCAATATTGTGATGCCTGCTAATTGGTACTGATGGCGATTTTTCTGATTGAAAAAATAAATAATGAGCGCGATAGCTATTCCTATTAAACGAAGACCTTCCCAATGTGTAAAACTTTCTTTAACGTTTGCTAAAATCGATTGAAATTGCCCTGCAGTATTGATAACCGCTGATTTTGCTAAAATTGATGTTGGAAGTAGCCCCAGATCTAAATGCCACAGAAATAAGGAGAAACTTCCTAGAGTCAACACAATAAAAAACATTGCGATAATTGCTGGCTTAAAAAAACGTTGCATACATAAATAAGCAATAGCGGCGCATGAAACCGCTAAACAATCATACCGAACTAAAGGTGCAACAATAATGGAAAAAATTAACCACCATTGTAGCTTGTTTTCTTCCACCAATTGCATTAACCCATACGCAATGATTGTCACCAGCAGTATCTGTAAAGAGTGCTCCATTCCTAAGAAAATCAGACCCACAATATTGGTGGCGCCAATAAATAACAGTAATACCAAGGTAGTAATAACTACTCTTATTCGTGGGTGATTGATTATGAATGATCTATCTACAATCTGATAAAAAATATAGAAAATTATCGTCGAAAAAAATATATTGATCAACAGCGGGAAGTATTCGAAAGAAGGAAATAGCGCGATAATCAATGGCCATAAAATGCTAGAAGATGCTGCAGAAAATTCAGTGGCATTCACACCATAATGCCAATTGTGAATATTTTCAGCTAAGGCCATGTGAATGTATGCATCATCAAGTGTGTATACCAATATGCCGTTATTAAGGATCAATATGGCAACAAACTCTATGATGATGATACTAAATAAAAAAACAGCCCCAATAAGCAAAGGCGTCTGACATCGAAGCAGTGGCATATTCTCAGTGTTGGTGGTCTTACCCGCATCCGGGTGCGAAATAATGGCAAACGTACGCCGGGCACGCACTTCGTCCAGCAATGCATCAGTGGACATAACTTCCTTAGCTGCTACTAGTGATTAAAAAAATAGGAGTGATTAAACAAAAGTGCGTATTGTACTATGGATTTTGGGTAGGGTGGGGTCTGGGTTGGGATTGGCCTTTAACGCCACAGGGCTCCCTAGCATTAAATGACCAGCTGTTATTGCTCTCAGTTAGCTCTAGCTGATCTTAAATGAATATAATTTGATGCTTTTACTGAAATTGCCTGGAATATTGTTGAGCAATATTGCGGTACATTGCTTTTTAACA